>JAHDHG010000002.1:0-29620 GCA_020631435.1 Bacteriovoracaceae bacterium
ATAATTACTTCTTGCCAGAAACTGAATTAGTGAAGGCCTTATCTTATCTTAAGCTTTGTGACTATGATGAAACGATTAATGTTATTCAGAGTTATGATAAGAAGGTGAAAAAGAAGTTAAATAATTTTGTTCAAAAGTTTAATCTGAAAAGTAAAGATGATTTTAACTTCCTTTCTTTCATTAAAGATAAATCTAGAAGAAAAAAGTTAAAAAATAATTTTATCTCTAAGATGTTTGATGTCGTAGCAATGAAACCAGGAATGAAGGTTTTAGATTATCATTACAAAAAAATGAAACTTGAGGAAAAGAAAATTAGTTTTTCTCATAGACCAGCTTTCGAACTTGCTAAGGAAGATTTTATAAAGTTTTACAATCAATATATAAAAGTTAAATTTGTTCAATATTCTAACGAAATTGTTAGAGTAGGGAATATCTTATCTGAAATGGAGCTAGATATTTACACATATTTAAAGAATGAACTTTACGATATAAAAAGTAAGAAAAAGAAATTAGCGAAATCAGATAAACCATTTGATATTCGTTATGCATTCAATAGAAAGCCTAACCAACATTTTTATAACTTTTCAGGAGAATTTTGGGCTGATGAGCTTGGGAATTATATTCCACTTTTGAAAAATCAATGTAAAGAACGGAAGAAAAGTAAAAGAAAGAAAAAGAAATGAAGTTATTATTTTTAATTTTTTTAGCAAATTTCTTGTCTTTTTCGCAAGAGAAAGAAGAAAAAGTTGAGTATAAATATAAGCAAGAAGATTATTTTGACTTTGACGCTTTAGAGGTTCAAGGACAGCTTCTTACTCCAGGGGATATCACCTCTAATGCTGATAGAAGGGTGAGGTTCGATATCAACTCTCATATTAGAAAAAAGTTTGATGATTATATCAGGGAGGATCTCATTGACATCCACTAAATTGATTTGTTTTTTGTTATGTATTTTTTCTCTGAATGTTTTTTCAGGGTTAAAAGATGTTTATAAATATAGATGGCTTGATAAAAAGAAAAAAGTTTTCGTTCTTCAAGATAAAATGCATGAAAATGAAAAAAGGTTCTATCTCAGTGTTGGTTGGGCACCTAGTCGACTTTCTGAATTTCAGGCTTCTTCAAACATAAATGCCACTTTAGGTTATTACTTTAAAGAAGAATGGGCATTTGAAGCTTTTTATAATCATGGAATGAATTCTGAAAATGGTGCGTATGATGCTGTTGTAAGACAAACATCATCTGGATCTGGTGGAAGAACAGTTTTACCACATGTGCAAAGATATAACTCAATGATGGGTGGTTATATTCTTTGGTCTCCTTTTTATGGAAAAATTAATACTTTTAATTTGATTTTTCATTTAGACCTAAGTTTTGGTTTGGGTGCTTCTTTAAATAATTATTCACATAATACTTCTGCAACAAAGCAATCTGGAACTTCAACAAGTTCGATCACTGATTCATATGAAGATGATTCCAATATTTCAATTAATGGTAAATTTCAATTTATGTGGCATATAAATAATAATTGGAAGTTTAAATTTGACTATGCAAATTATTTTGGAACCCTCCCTTCCTTAGATTATCAGGGACCTACCAAAGGTCATATTGAAACTACTGAATTTATTAGAGCGTATGATTTAATCTTTTCTATCGGATATATGTTTTAGTTTTTGTGTAATCTGATCTGCTAAAGAAGGCATGACATATTGATCTATCCTTTCCCCAAGTGAAGCTAATTCTCTTACTAAACTAGAACTTATTGTTGCAAAGTGAGGCTTTGAAAACATACAAATCGTTTCTATATTTTTATTGATTCCTCTGTTTCCAGAAGCTAATTCTAATTCTTTTTGGAAATCGGTAGTATTCCTTAGGCCTCTTAGGAGAAAGTGCGCTCCTAGGTCTTCAGCAAGACGAATAATTGTACCACTATGCGACATTACTTTAACATTTTTGATCTTGTAGTAATCTACGTATTTTTGCATCATCTCCACTTTTTCATCACTATTAAATTCATAAACTTTATTAGAGTTTATTGCTGCAACCCAATAAAGTTCATCAAATTTAGAAGCAGCTCGCATCATAATATCCGCATGTCCCCAAGTAGGAGGATTTGCACTAATTGCATAAACTATTTTTTTTGTCATACTTGTCATAAATTTAAAATATGTCTTTTTCGTTAAAATATCAAAAAAATGCGTTTTAACGATGACATCTTAAAATTTATTGATAATAATAGGATCCAAATTAAAGGAGAATATGAATGAGAAAGTTCAATCACATTGCAGCGTTAATTAAGTCAAAGAGATTATCTCATCCACAAGGATTATCTCAATCTGATTTATCACACCTTTTGGGATATAAGAATGGACAGTTTATCAGTAACGTTGAAAGAGCGTTATGTAATATTCCTTTTAAAATGATGAATAAAGTTTGTGATATTCTTCATATCACTCCAGATGAAATTTCTACGGCTATGCTTCATGACTATAGAGACACAATCAATTCATACTTTGAGACTAACCAAGGATTTACTAATCCTATGAATAACAATCCATCTAACCCGATGAATATTAATCACACTGGTTATAACAATAATATGAATAACAACTACAACTTCATAAATAACAACAATAATATGAATAATAATAATAATATTCATAATCCAAACTTTGGAACAGAGAATAATAACTCTTTCTAAGTTATAAATTTAAATTAATCTTCTTTAAGAAAGCCTCAAGAAATTGAGGCTTTTTTTATATTTGTCTATTATGCGTGTGCAATAGAATCTTTATATTTTTGATAATCTTCTATGGTTCCCTCGCTTACTTCTTCATCTGAAAGGAAAGACTCCCTAGCTTTTTGAGCGTCTGTTTCATGATATTCAAAAAAGTTAATTGTAGAGAGATCTTCCTCAAGTTTTACTAACTCTGCCTGAGGATTTTCTGTGGAAAATTGATTATCTAGTGGAAGAGAGTTTGTATGAGTCAATAACTCTTCTTTCTGCCAGTTTTTAAGTTTATTTTGAAAGTCTCTAAGGCGAGCAAGAGATCTTTCATATTCATCAGATGATCTTCTACTTCTTCTGTCGATTTTTTCTCTAAAATTTGAGAAAAATTTATTTCTAGCACTTAGATATTTCATTAATTCATCAAAGTAAGCATTGAAGATATTCCCTGCTCTTAAAGGTTCTCTTTTTTGAGGTCTATTTTTAGTATTTCCACGTCTTTTGTTTGGATACTTTCTAGAATTTTTATTGTTACTGTTTCTACTTTTTGTATACTTCTTAGGCCTGTCTGACTTATTCGATCTAGGATTTGTTTTATTTCTGCTTTCGTTATTTTTGTTTTGAGAGCTAGCTGTTTTCTTTTTATAGTTTCTTCTTTTTCTATAATTTTTATTAACTTTCTTCTTATAGTTTCTATTTTCCATTCACTAAATATTACTTTGATTTGATTTGTTTTGTACATTTGCAATGCTGTATTTATACTGAAGGTATCAATTTCCAGAGGAGTATTAATGAAAAAAAGAGTAAAAGTTGCCATTACTGGTGCAGCAGGTCAAATCGGATATGCTTTATTGTTTAGGATAGCTTCTGGACAAATGTTTGGACCTGAAACAGAGGTAGAGTTGAGCTTATTAGAACTTGAGAGAGCATTACCAGCTCTTAATGGTGTTGCGATGGAGTTAGATGACTGTGCTTTTCCTTTGCTCAAAGGGATCACTTGTACTTCCGATTTAAACAAGGCTTTTGATGGAGCAAATTGGGTTCTATGTGTTGGCTCTGTTCCAAGAAAAAAAGGAATGGAGAGGTCAGATTTGTTAAAGATAAATGGAGGAATTTTTACCGAACAGGGTAAAGCAATTAATGATAATGCAGCTGATGATGTAAGAGTTTTTGTTGTAGGAAATCCATGTAATACAAACTGTTTGATTGCAATGAATAATGCTAAAGACGTTCCAGATAATAGATTTTTTGCAATGACTACTTTAGATGAAAATAGAGCAATTTCTCAATTAGCTTCTAAGTCTGGAATTACTGTTTCTGATATAAAAAATATGACTATCTGGGGAAATCATTCATCTACTCAATATCCTGATTTTTTTAATGTGAAGTTAAATGGAAAAAATGCTCCAGATGTTATTTCTGATTCTAAATGGTTAGAAGAAGAATTTATTAAAACTGTACAAAAAAGAGGTGCTGCGATTATTGAAGCAAGAGGCGCTTCTTCAGCAGCTTCAGCTGCAAATGCGGTAGTTGATGGAGTTAGAAGCATGACTACTGAAACTGCTGATGGAGATACTTATTCAATGTGCTTAGCTTCTAAAGGTGAGTATGGAATTTCTGAAGGATTAATTTTTTCTTATCCGTGTAAAACTGTTAATGGTGAAGTTCAAGTAGTGGAAGGATTTGAACATAACGATTTTGGGAAAGAAAAAATTAAGATTACTCATGATGAATTGATTTCTGAGAGAGACACAGTTAAATCTCTTGGTTTAATCTAATGAGCAAAATTAGTTTAGAAGAGTTTTATACTAATTATTTTCCTAATTTAAATTCAGATGACCTCATTCTTGATGTGAGGAGATTAGAAGAATTTCAGGAAAATCGCCTATCAAATAGTATAAATATCCCTCATGATGAAGTAGGTAACCAACTTGCTAAACTTGAAGGTAAAAAGAGAATTTTTATTCACTGTAAAATGGGTGGAAGAGCTGGTAAAGCTTATGAAGTACTTAAAAATTCTCTAAATACTAATGTAGAACTCTACGGTATTACGGAAGGTGGAATGCATGAATGGATATCTAATGGATATCCATACGAAAAGTAATATCTTTTCTTTGAAGTTACGATAAAATCTAAATATGAAAAGAAGAGATTTTATAGAGTTTTTAGGTTATTCAGCACTAACTGTTGCAAGCTCACAGTTGCTTATTTCATGTTCAAATTTAAAGAAACAGAAACTTGGTCCAATTAAAGGCATTAAACCAAATGCGGAAGATAAGCTAGTCTTGGCCGATGGCTTTGAGTGGAGGAGAGTTATTTCTTGGGGAGATAAAATAAGTGCAGGGGATACTTTTGGGTTTAATAATGATTATTTAAATTATGTTTCAGTGCCTGAAAATAAAGATGAATATCTATTGTGGGCAAATCATGAATATGTTGGGCCGAGCAGAACTATTATGGGACTTGAAAAAAGAACCAAGGATAATATAGATACAGAGTTAAAATCGGTAGGTGGTAGTATAGTTCATATTTATAAGGATGGAGATCTCTGGAAGTACAAAGAAAACTCTGGTTACAATAGAAGAATTGATGGATTTACACCGATTAAGTTTTCCAACAAGAGAAAGATAAAAGGTTCTCAAACTGCAATGGGAACTCTTGCAAATTGTGCAGGTGGAAAAACACCTTGGGGAACAATTTTAACTTGTGAAGAAAATTATCAATTTCATTATGGCGATAGAAAATTTGGAGAAGAAAAAATCTCTAAGGCCTATGATGAGTGGAATAAATTTTATCCACATCCTCCTGAGCATTATGGATGGGTTGTCGAAGTAAATCCTTTAAATGGAGATGCTACAAAATTAGTAGAACTTGGAAGGTTTGCTCATGAATGTGCAACTGTTGTTGAGTCAAAAGAAGGGCTTGTTGTTTATTCAGGAGATGATAAAAAGTTTGAGCATATTTATAAATTTGTTTCTGATTCTAAAGTGAATCTGAATTCGGGTACTTTATATGTAGCAGATATCAAAAAAGGTAAATGGTTACCTTTAGATGTGGAGAAAGATCAAAGGCTAAAAGATAAATTTAAAACGCAAGAAAATGTTCTTGTTTATACACGAGAGGCAGCCAAGGTTGTAGGAGCGACTCCTTTAGATAGACCAGAAGATATCGAAATTAATCCTATTAATGGAGACGTTGTTTTTACTCTCACTAACAATAACAAAAATGATAATCACCATGGAAAAATTTGTAAGATTTCAGAAAAAGGAAATTATACTACTGATGATTTTATCTATGAAGAACTTTTGATAGGTGGAGAAAATTCAGGATTTTCTTGTCCTGATAACCTTGGGTTTGATCCATTTGGAAATCTTTGGTTTGCTTCTGATATATCGGGATCAAAGATGAATAAAGGAATCTATAAATCTTTTGGAAACAATGGCTTATTTTTAGTCCCTGCAAGTGGCCCTCAAAAAGGCGAAGTCATTCAAATTGCATCGGCCCCAATAGATGCTGAGTTTACTGGAATTTGTTTTGCGCCTGATGGTAAATCTCTTCTTTTATCAGTTCAACATCCTGGAGAGACATCGAAGTCCCAGGCTGAGTTGAGTTCTAACTGGCCTTTTGGTCATGGTAATATTCCTAGGTCTAGTGTTGTACAGATTTCTGGAGATTTTTTTAAAGTTTAGAATTAACTTTGAAAATAGTTAGAATGGCTAAGATATAGAGAAGTGCAGAAGCTAAAAAAATTGTTTCTAGATTGATTTCTTTTTTGTTTTTAATTTTTTTGTCACAAGTAAAATAAAAATCCTTATTGAATCTCAAATTAAATTTTTTTGAAAAATAATACATTGATGGGATTAAATGGAAAACACCTATAGTGAAACCAGTGATAAAATTTACAAAAATAATCACAGATTTGTTTAGTTCTTCAGATCTAAGAGGCTGTACCCCTAGAAAAACAGAAATTGATGTCATGATGACAATGAAGCTAATAAGAGAATGCGGTGTACCTTTTAAAGAGAAAGAAGTGTATTTTACTTTTGTAAAAAATAATAAAAATTTTGCAGGATAATAAACTAGAAATCTTAAAATTAAATATATAGAGTTCAATTAAAAAGATTCCTCAAAATTAAAAAAAAATGGGGGCAATCCGTTGCCCCCTAAAAAAATAACATTCCATCTCAATCATTTAATGAAATGAATTTAATAATTACTTTAGATTCTTTAATGCCCTGAAAGCATCTACTCTACCACCTGATTGAGAGTAATTTTTAAGCTTATCTGACTTTACAGATGTACTCATCATTCTCTCTCTTACTTCTTCAGGAGTTAAATCTGGTTCGCTTGCCCAGATAAGTCCTGCTAATGCAGCAACATATGGTGTCGCCATAGAAGTTCCTGACATTTTTTCAAATTTATTAGCAGGCACTGTAGAAAGGATTGCAGTTCCTGGTGCGAAAACGTGTACATTATTTTTACCAAAACTTGAAAAGTATGCTTTTTCTCCCATACCGTTGTGAGCACCAACAATTATAACGTTCGAGTTTTTTAAGTTTGAATCATTAGCAACTCTATCATTGTCTTCATTGCTGTTTCCAGCTGCTTTAACAAAGATAATTCCTCTGTCTTCAGCTTTTTTTACAGCAGCTTCAAAAGCTGGTGAAGGATTTGAAGATCCTCCCCAAGAATTTGAAATGATATCTGCACCGTTTTCGATAGCGTAATCAATAGACTTAAGAATTCCACTCATTGAACCAGAACCCCACTTAGTAAATGTTTTTACACTCATTAGTTTTACTTGATCCATTAAACCTTTAATTCCGTCGTTATCATGAAGTGCCCCAATAACTCCAGCACAGTGTGAACCGTGTGAATGATCATCAAAAGGATCAGCATCATTATTTACGAAGTCATAACCATTAATATCATCTATTAATCCATTACCATCATCATCTACGCCATCTTTTCCATTTTTCTCTGCTTCGTTTACCCACATATTTGGAATTAAGTCTTTATGGTTTTGATCAATACCTGTATCAACGACAGCAACAACGATGTCCTTATCACCTTTGATCATTTTCCATGCTTCTAAAGCATTAAGGTCCATTCCTGCAATACCCTGATTTACTTTACTTGATTTTGAATTATCTCCTGTATTCTGTAGTGCCCATTGCTTATCAAAAAGTGGGCCAGTATAAACTGGTTTTGAAGGTTTCTTTTTTCCGCCTCCACCGCCGAATACTGTTTTAGTATTCATTGGAAGGATTGAAACCTCTTGATCTGCTTCCATAGAAATAAAGTATTCACTTTTCTTAAGTGATTTAAGTTTCTCGTATTGAGTTTGAGAATTTACATCTATCACATAGAAATTTCCAAAACTAAGTCTCATGTTTTTAATTTTAGAAGTTCCTAGGAAAGATTTTAGTGATGTAGTTTGAACACCAACTGACTTTTTTAATCTAACAATATAACTTTTAGAAAATCCTAAAGTAGATAAAAAAAGTGCAATAATTGCAATTTTAGCCATAATGTAATCCTTTACTTATAGAGTTTGCCTCAAAATTCTTTTGGAGGATGAGATAAGTCTATCTGGCCTTGAGTACATATCCAAGAAACTCAGTTATAAATCTTCTAACATCGAGCAATATTATTGTCATAAAGATGACAAGAGAAGTCAGGTATAATTAAAATTCAAAAAAAAGAAATTAGAGTATTATATTTCAATGACTGAGAAGGTTTTAAGTTCTCTTGATCCTAATATTATTTTGCTAATGTTTATTATTAGCTCATTGTTTCTAGTTTTTTTGATATTTTTTCTTCTTACAAGATCTCAAAATAAGTTTCAAAATTATTTAAATCAAAAAAATATTGAAGATCAAAAGCATCTTCAAAGCCTCGTACTTGGATTGCATGGAAAATTTAATAAAGAACAGTTTGATTTCCAATCTGAATTTAAACAAAATTTTTTCGATTCTTTTTATTCGTTAAATGAAAACTTAAGCCTAAAGCTAAATGAAGGGGTTGAAAAGTCACATAAATCTTATACTTCTATTGTCGAAAGACTTTCTAAGATAGATGAAGCCCAAAAAAATATTCAAAATCTTTCAAGAAATGTAGGTAAGTTAGAAAATATTTTAACGGATAAAAAAACCAGAGGTATCTTTGGTGAAATTCAACTTAATCAGATATTAAGTAATGTATTTGGTGACTCTGATCTTAATTATTCTCTTCAACATAAGCTTTCAAATTCAACTATAGTGGATTGCTTTATAAGATTGCCTGAACCTATGGGGGCACTTTGTATAGATTCTAAATTTCCTTTAGAAGCTTTTCAAAAGATAGAAAAGATTGAAAGAGGATCAAAACAGCTAATTGAATTTCAAAGACAATTTAAAAGGGATATAAAGAAGCATATCGATGATATTCACTCCAAATATATTATCGAAGGAGAAACAGCAAATCAGGCAATTTTATTTTTACCCGCTGAAGCTATTTTTGCGGAAATTTATGCAAACTTTCCTGAGCTGGTTTCTTACTCCTATGAAAAATCAGTTTGGATAGCTTCTCCAACTACTTTAATGGCAATTCTCACTACTGCTCAAGTTGTTCTTAAAAACTTTAAACAGCAAGAGAGTGTGCATTTAATTCAAAATGAATTGAGACTTTTATCAAAAGACTTTGAGATGTACGATCAGCGTTGGCTTAAATTAAATAGGGCCATAGAAACTTTAAGTAAATCTGCAAATGATATCTCTATTACTTCAGGAAAGATAAAAAAGAGATTTCATGAGATAAATGAAGTGAAATTAAATTCTAAGAGGGAATTATCATGATTAAATTATTATTTTTACTTTTTTCTTTATTGAGTTTTTCGGAAGGATTTATTGAGCCTTATGTCGGAACAAGTTTTTTAGGTGATATGGATTATGGTAAAGCTGCTCAAAGTGCTATTCAAGGAAAAATGAATAAACTTCCTTTTGTTCTTGGGGGGAGATTAGGGTTTAAGAATTTAGGTTTTATTGCTGGTATAGAATATGCCACTACTCAGGATTTGAATTTCGACCAGAACAATTCAAAAGAATTGGGGGATTTAACTGAGATGGGAGCTTTTATTGGATATGAATTTCCAGTACTGGTGAGAGGATACATAGGATATCAATTTGCTGGAAGGTTAGATGCCGATAGAGCGGGAGACTTCAAGAAATTAAGTGGTCCTAAAATTGGAGCTTCGTTGAAAATTTTCCCAAAAGTTAGATTAAACTTAGAGTATAAATTGATTAGTTTTGATGAGTTTACAAATACTGATCCCAATAAGTTATCAAATATTAAAAAAGTTGAAGCTGATTTGAAAATGTTCGCAGCAACCTTAAGTGTTCCTCTAGAGATATTTAATTAAAATCACCTGATCTGATTTTTTTCTCTACTGCTTTTTTCGCTTGGTCTTGCCTTTTATCGTGGAGCTTCTTACCTTTTGCAAGTGCAATTTCAATCTTAACATTAGAATCTTTAAAATAAATCGAGA
Organism: Bacteriovoracaceae bacterium; assembly: GCA_020631435.1. GTDB lineage: Bacteria > Bdellovibrionota > Bacteriovoracia > Bacteriovoracales > Bacteriovoracaceae > JAHDHG01. Next base: position 10,251 of record JAHDHG010000002.1, read on the forward strand.
TTGGGACAATGGTAAGATTTTTACTTTTCATTTGGTGATAAAGATCATCAATTTCTTTTCTATTTAATAATAATTTTCTTTTTCTCGTTTCAAGGTGATTGTTTCTATTGCCAAATTCATAATGGGGAATAGTCATATTATGAATCCAAGCTTCTTTTCTTTCATCTATGGAAACGAAAGCATCAGCAATTTTTATCTGTGATGATCTGATCGATTTAACTTCAGTTCCTTTGAGCTGTACGCCTGCTTCAATTCTCTCATGTATATGAAAATCATAAAAAGCTCTTTTATTCTTTGAAATAATTTTAACACCCATGATTAAGTCTCTTAAAAAGGTTTACTACTTGTTCTAGTTTCAAATCTTCTGCTCTTGTTGTGAGGCTAATATCAAAATCCTCAAAAATCAATTCGATATTAGCATTATATTTATTTTTAAGATGCTTTTTAATTTGTTTTCTTTTTTGAGAATATAAATCTTGTACAAATTGAAAATATTTTTCTTTTTCTTGAAAATCGATGAGGGAATCAATTCTTTTAAAATTTATCACTATAGAATCTACCTTAGGCGGAGGATTAAATGCGCCAGGCTTTAAGGTCATTACCTTTGAAATTTCAAAAAAGGCGGAGAGTTTAGAATAAAGTAGATTAGATTTTTTACCTTCTAGAAATTTCTCCCCAACTTCTTTTTGATACATTAATGTCATCCCCTCAATTTTTTCACTATTAGTAAAGTTTACAGTTAAGGGAACTGAAATATTATAAGGGAGATTAGATATAATCCACGAGTTTTCAGGAAGGTCTGAGAAATCATATTCTAGAGCATCTTGATGTATAACAATAATTTCTTCAGATAAGTCTTTTAGCATATCAACAAATCTTAAGTCTGTTTCAATAACTGTTAAATTAGAATTTCGAAGAACGAGTTTTTTTGTTAATGTTGCTGGGCCAGGGCCTATTTCAAATACATGTTTAATATTTTGAGGGATTTGAGAACAAATGTTCTCAATAGTGGATTCATTTTTTAAAAAATGTTGTCCTAAACTTTTATCAGGTTTAATTTTTGGCATTTCTAAATTTCTTTTTATCTATATATCTGCTCTTAGCATCAATAATCAATGACTCTGGGTATTGATAAGCTTCTTGATGATTAAGAAAAGCATAGTTTGCAATCATCGCAGCATTGTCAGTGCAATATTTAGGATGAACGAAAAATGTTTCTTTATATTGAATATTTGCTTTTTCTCTCAATCTAGAATTACAAGCAACTCCTCCACCAAAAACAATCGGAAGGTTATATTCCTTGTTAACTAGGCGAAGTTTGTTTAAAAAAGTATCAATGATTGCTTCTTGGTAGCTAGCACAAATATTCTTAAATTCTTCTGAATTTTTATCCACTTGATTATTTTCAAGGTATCGCCTTAATGCACTTTTCACCCCAGAAAAACTCATATTCTTATTTTCTTTTTCTTTTGATAAACCTCTAGGAAATTTTATGAAATCTCTATTTCCATTCTTGGAAAGATTATCTATTTCTTTTCCTGAAGGATAATCAAGGCCAAGTAACTTTCCTCCTTTATCAAAAGCCTCTCCTGCTGCATCATCAAAAGTAGATGCAACAATAGAAATATCAAAAGAAGATTTCACTAATACAATTAAGGAATGTCCTCCACTAATAATACATCCAATATAAGGATAACTTACTTCTTCAGTTAAATGGATTGCTTCAATGTGAGCAAACAAATGATTTACTGGAAAGACGGGAGTCTTTCTATAAAGAGATATAGATTTAGCTAAGTTGATTCCGGTTAATAATGGTCCGAGTAAACCTGGATAAGAAGTAACACCAATTAGATCTATTTCTTCTTCATTGATTTTTGTTTCTTTAAGTAGCTCTGTATATAAAGGGTAAATTTTTTCAAGATGACTTCTAGAAGCAATTTCTGGAACAACTCCTCCCCAATTTTCATATAATTCTATTTGTGAATAGGTGAGGGTCTTTATTATTTTTTCAGGTTTCGTAGAATCTAATAAAGAAAGCGATGTTTCATCACAGCTAGATTCAATACCAAGGACAATCATTTTTTTAAATTCGTAGACAGCTTCTTTAAGGTTTCTGTCACTTTGGCAATAAATTCTCTTTGTTGCTTTAATTCATTTTCTAAAGAATTAATCTTTTTTTCTTGTTCAATAATTTTTGCTTCAAGGCTAGTATCTTTTTTCATTTCACTCGATCGGTGAAGTGCCTCCTCAACAGAACCATTCATAGAGTTCATTCTTTCTTCAAGAGCCTGAGTTCTAGAAATTAATGAACTTAACATCTGTCTAGATTCATTCTCTTGTTGAATTCTTTGGTTCTGAAGTTGCTCTTCAGCCTGAATTTCCTCAGTTGTTTTACAACCAAATAGGATTAATAAAATAAATATTGCTTTACTCAAATTCATCTATTTCCTCGTTGTTAAAAGCTTGTCTCTTGATAGCATAAAATTCTGCTCTCTCAGAATAATATAATGAAGTTTTCGCATATTTTTTGGCCTTATCAAACTTTTTTCTTTTATATGCTTCTCTTGCCTTAAAATAAAAAACTTCAGCTTTTCTGTAATTTGCAGCATCAAATCTATCAGCATTCGCACTTTGCGCGGCATCAAATGCGGCTTTTGCAAATTCCATTTCTAGTGTTGGCCTAGTGACTGTTAGTGCACAAGATATAAAAAAAGGAGCTAAAATAGCTCCTTTAAATATCTTTAAAAAAAATTTCATTTTATTTTGAAGTAACAACAAAATTGACTCTTCTATTTTTTGCCCAGCCTGATTCATCCTGAGTGTAATCTAGTGGTCTTTCTTTTCCATAGCTGATTGTTGAAATTCTAAATGAGCTAATCCCTTGAGATACTAGATAATCTTTTACAGTATTTGCTCTATTCTCACCTAGTGCTAAATTGTACTGAACTGAACCTCTATCATCACAATGTCCTTCTAGTTGTACCCCTACAGATGGATTATCTTTTAGATATTGAACATTTGAATCTAATAAGCTTCTTGCTGTAGTAATCAGACTTGCAGAGTTAAATGGGAAATAAACAGTTGATAGGCCTCCTGCTGCCATATCATCTGAAGATCCATTTACAGTAAGTTCGCCTGATCCATAGCTTATTGCTGAAGAGTCGCCACCGATAATATCGCTAGTGTCTATTGTTCCAGCATTAATAGCTCCAGGTCCGATAACATCACTTCCAGATGAATTGATTGTTGAATCAGAATATAAAGGAGGAGCTCCAGTTGCACTTGGATCCATTGTTCCGTTAATAGCGCCAGAAGAAGTAGATGAGCTTCCTGCTTCAGGAGTAGAAACTACTACTGAATCATTTTTCTTTTTCTTGTTAGATGAACAGTTAAATAAGAATGCTAGAGATAATATAGTTAGTATTCTAAGTGCGGTTTTCATGTGACCTCCAAAATTGTACTTGTTAAAGTATATTATATAATTTTCTTTACTGCCAAACGCGTTTAAATAAAAATAATCTTTATGAAATTATTTTTGTCGATTTTTATTTTCTCTCAAGTTTGTCTAGCTTCTTTTCTGACCGAAAAAATCAAGATTAAGTTTAAGGGAGATGATTTAACTTTTCATGTTCATTATCCAGAATCAAAAATCGAGTTTGCCAGAGAAACTATAAGAATTATTAAGTCTGATTTTAATCAGGTAAATGACTACTTTGATTATCTCCCTCAATCAAATGTTCATGTTGTCGTAAATAAAGTTTCGGGAGAGGCAAATGGAGCAGCAGGAGTCTTTCCAAGGAATACTATTTTTTTGAATGATTTTCCTCCACATAAATTCTCAAGTCTTTCTCATACGAATAATTGGTTAAGAATTCTTCTAATTCATGAGTATGTGCATATCCTAACTTTGGAAATGACTCACGGAATTCGGGATTTTTTTAGAATTTTCTTGGGTTCATCGATGAAATGGTCTCAATTCATGCCGAGGTGGTTATCGGAAGGTGTTGCTACCTGGGCAGAAAGCAAGTTTACAGGAGAGGGGAGAGTAAAGCATCCAGTGATTGCTTCTCAAATGGTTAGTTTGTTGAAAAGTTCAAAAACTTGTCATTCGAAATTATGTTTTGATAAGCCAAGGCATTATCCATTCGGATCTTACGCTTATTGGGTTGGGGCATATTTTCTAGAATACTTAGAGAATCAAAAAACTGGAACAGTGAAATGTTTGATGGAGAGGTATTCAAGAGTGCTTCCATTTTTTATTGAGTCAAGATTAAAAAAATGTGCAGGAGGATCATTTGAGAATTTATATTCAGAATTTAGATCTAGTTATATTAAGAAAAATCAAGCGAAGTGTTTTTTTAAGAATAAAAATATTTGTAAAAAATTAAAATCAAGTGTTAGAAATATTAATTTACATAAAGGTTATGTTGAAAACGACATAAATACTTACTTTATATTTAATTCCAATAAATCAAACGAGCCTTATGGAGGAAAAGATGCAGAAAAATTACTCATCTTTAATAATAAGACAAATAAAATAAGAGCGAAATACTTTGATCGAGTGATTGATAAAATATACTCAGTAGGAAGTAAAACGATTATCTCATTGTATGAAGCAAGTAATGATCAATCAAAAGGTACGGGAAGAAAATTTGTTTTACTGCAAGGATCTAGCAGTTTAAATTTTAACCCGGAACATGAATGTCATGAGCTCATTGAATTAACTAAATCGAATGTCGTTTGTAAGAATTACGTGAATTCGAGATACGAGCTCCAAGAGTTTAAGAATAACACACCTAAAACAGTTCATACTTTTGATTATTTAGAAAGAGTTCAGATTCAAGGTATGGATCATAAAAAAGTTGATTTCGAAGAAATTAGCCTTTCTGAAAGTGAGCTGCAGTCTAGCGAAAGAAAAGTTCAGAAAAAAAATTCAGCAAAACCAGAAACTGCGAGAAAATATAGTGGGGTAAAATACCTTTTTCCTAAATATTTATTTCCTAATATCTTTATTACCCAGAATCTTTCTTTTGTTGGAATTAATACAGGTTTTAATGATCCATTAAATAGACATGTAGGATCTCTTGGGATGAGTTATGTTTTAGGTATACCTAGTTCTCAATCAATTGATACTCCACTGGCTACTTTTGCTGATTATACTTTTAACTTTTTTGATCAAAAATGGTTTTTGAATGCGAGTTATACTAAATCTTTTTTTCAGAGTAACCTTAATGATGTAGTTAACACATTTGAATCCTTTTCAGCATCTTTGGGACATCGATGGAATATTAAAGGGTTATCGATTGTTAATTCTGTTTACGCAAATAAATCTAATTCTCAAGATACTTTTTTATCTCAGCTTACTGGATCGACCTACGATTATAAGAGAAAGATTAAATCACTAGGTACTAATCTTTCTATCTCTCATCAAACGAAGTCTTTAAATTCAATTTATAGAAATATAACTTTGCTAGGGAATTTTGCTAGAAAAAAGAATTTTGATTTTAAAGAATTTAATCAAATTAACATTACTGGAAGGTTTACTTTGGCATGGAATAAATCTCTTTCACAATTTTTTAGAGGTAAGTATTCTGTCCTTAATAACTTCTTTAAAGGAACTCCGGTTTTTAGAGACGGAATAATTTATGGTGGTGGAATTAATTCATTGCTAACGGGAACAGGATTTGATCATCCATCTTATCTAATTGGAATTGGATCAATTTTTGGTTCAGAAATGACTTCTGCTCGAACAGAGTTAGAGCTTGAAGTTTTTAAAGTTTTTGATGGTTTTGAATTTCTTCCTACATACTTTAAAGAAATTAACTTGTTCGCAGGAGGAGATTTCATTAAGTCTCGAAACTTGTTAGTTGCTGGTCCAGGTGGAGCTATTCTCGTTGAACCAAAGCCTGAGCTTTTTTCTTGGTTTGCTGGAGTTCGTTTAGATCTAGATTTTTTCTATTTACTTCCTTTGGAAATCGATTTATTTGCTGCATACAGCGGTCATGACTTCTATTCTTCAAACACCGGATTTTTGATTAAATCAAACCTTACCTTTTAGCTATGTCATCTGAATGACTGGAATTTCGTAAGATAGTCAATGACGTGACAGTTTATTTTCTTAAAAGAAATTTGTTAGAATAAAGCATGGCATGGATTTTGCTAAATAAAGTACAAGCAGGGTTTTTGAGAAAAGGGATTTTCTCGTAATGAAAATGGATTTTCAATTGAGATGCAGGGGGCTATTTTTATAGTCCCTTTTTTTTACCTAATTTTAACCAAGAAAATTTGACCCTCAATAAAACTAGTTGCACACTGACTTGGTGAAAACTTATCTTTCTCTATTAGTCTTATTGATACTTGCTGCGTTTGGAGCAGGTTATTACGGCTTCAGTTTTAGGGGAGATTATCAAGCAAGTCCCAAAGATAAAGTCGATATCTCTTATCATAAACGTAATTTTGTAAAAGTTCATACACCTAGTTATTTGATTAATACGAGAGATTTATTTCCTTCAAAAGATTTTAAATTACTCGCCTTTGCGCCCAGAGATAAAAACATCAAAAATCCTACTTCTTTTTATTCAAAAGTTGATTGTTTTAAAGAGATAAGTAATCTCTCATCAAATAGATCCGTGCAAAAGGTTTTGATTTGGGAGAACTATCGATGTAATAAAGATTCTAGACTGCCAGGATCTTTTTTTCAGTTCGCTCCCTTTGTTCACCCTAGTGGATATTCATATGTTTATTTATTTTTTAAGTTCAAAGGTACTGAAAATGTGAGTACTTCTTGGCTCCTAAAACATTTAAAATACTTAACTTATAATGAGTTATCAGAATTAGTTAAAAAATATAAAGAATTTCCTCAACCTTATAAGTTTTTATCTACTCTTAATAAAAAATCTTATCCTCAGTTAGCTTCTTTGACTGGAACATTTTTTTCAGGGGAATATGTATTTTTACTTGATTGGGATATTTTTAATTTCTTTGAAACTATTTATAAGGTTTATCCTAAAAAAGAGTTTGTCGATTTTTTTGAATCTACACCATACTCTGCTTCAACTATTGGTTCTAGACGGTGCCTCATTAAGGAAGGTAATCTCTGTTGGAATTATTCCTTTTCTCACTTGATAGAAAAAGTTGGCTACAGCAACCTCACAATTTCATTTATATTGATAGCTTGTATTGTTTTTGGTTTGTTTGCGATTTATTCAATTTTTTCTAAAGAAAAGAAGGAAGATGAAAAAAGAAAGTTTGCTCTTAGAATTCTTAGTCATGAGTTAAGAACTCCAGTGAGCGCGATGCTTTTAAAGCTTGAGAGTTTATCAAAAAGTGCTGCAAATTTCTCTGATGAAGATCAAGAGAAGGTTTTAAAAATTTCATCAGATGCTCATAGGTTAAGGCGATTGATTGAGATGAGTACAAACTATTTAACAAGCTCTCAGGATAAATCTCAAAAAATCAAAAAAGAGCTAGATTCAGTAAATGGCTTTATTGAGTCATTTACATTTGAATATCAAGATTTAGTTGTGAAATACCTTGATGATGATCTAAAAATTGAGACCGATGAATACTGGCTTCAGGTTTGTGTGAAAAATTTGATTGAAAATGCTCTTCTTCATGGAAATGCTCCTGTTAGACTTGAATGTAAAACTGATGACAAGTTTTTGAAAATTTCAGTCTCAGATGCTGGTGAATGTAGTTTTGATAATTTAAAACAAATGTCACAGGACTTTGTGAAAGGAAATAAGAGTACTGGAACTGGATTAGGTTTAAATATTGTGCAGAATGTCTTAAAGAAATTAAATGGAAAACTTCAGTTTTCAAAAAATCCCACCACCTTTACAATCTTATTAGAGAAAGGGGCCATATGAGCAATAAGTTATTATTAATTGAAGATGATGAAAGTTTAGGAGAATCTCTTAGAGATTTTCTTAAAGGTGAAGGCTTCAATGTAGACTGGCAAAAAAACTTAACAGATGCTCATACATATTTAACTTCTCAAAACGTAGATTTGATTGTTCTTGATTGGATGCTCCCAGATGGACAAGGAATAGATTATCTTAAGTCTCCAAAAAGAAAAGCTGAGATACCAGTTATCATGTTAACTGCCAGATCTGAGTTAGTTGATAAGATTATTGGTTTAGAATCTGGTGCTTCAGATTACTTAACAAAACCATTTGAGCCAAGAGAATTGGTAGCGAGAATCCGAGTCCAACTGAGAAAGCAAGACAGCTCATTAGAAGAAGAAATCTTATCCAGAGGTAAACTTGAAATCAATACTTTAACTAGAGAAGTGTTTTTCAAAAGTGAGTTGATTTATCTTACAAAAATGGAATATGAACTCTTAAAGCTTTTAGCTGAAAACCCAGGGAGACCTTTTACAAGAGATGAGCTTTTAAATAAGGTCTGGGGATTTGAGTTTACACCCTCAACCAGAACTGTTGATACTCATGTCCTACAGTTAAGACAAAAGCTTGATGAATCTCTAATTGATACAGTAAGAGGTGTTGGTTATAGATTTAATAAGCAATTATAGGTAATAACTTTCTTCCATTTTTAATATTTTCTTTTGAAATTTTCATATCTTCCGATAATAAGCTAAGGGAGAATTTGATGGCCGATATTATAAATTTTGATCTAAGAAGAAAAGAAAGTATAGCTAAGAAAAAAAGGCAGTTCGAAAGAATCTTTTTTGATGAAATTATTGGTTGTTATTCTGTAATTGAAGAGGGATCGAAGATTTTTCCAATTGATATAGTAGATATTTCTGAAAGTGGTTGCAAGATTAGCATCCCTGAAAATGCTGCTGGAGTGAAAAACTTTGAAATTGATTCAGAGATCTCCCTAAGGCTTTACTTTACTAAAAAATCATTTGTTACACTTGTAGCTAAGGTGAGAAGAAGTGAAGTTGATTTAAATAAAGATGGAAAGAAAACACTAGAGATTGGTGCCGAATTTGATCAATCTTTGCCAGGGCATGAAGTTCTAAGATCTTTCGTTCAATTTATTTCTAGCTTTGCTGAGTACTCAAAAGTAGATAATAATACTAAAAAAGTTTATTTCCTTTAAAATTCGTTATATAAACTATGCATGAAAACATTAGTCTTGGGAGAGTCTCCAGAAGCTTTATATTTTTGTCAAAAATTACTGGAGCTAGAGGTTGGATCTGTGACGATTTGGGGAGATCTTAATCCTAAGGAAATTTTAGAAAAATTTAAGAATTTAGAGTTTCTTGATTTAGATATTGGGTATTGGGATTCATTGCTGAAAAATCTTTCAAAAAATATTTATTATAGAAACGAAAAAATAGTCAGAATTCAAAAAACTTACATAGCTCATTCCAAAAAAGAAAAGAGAATACTAGATACTTTTAAAGTCGTTTATGAGAAATCTCATGAAGATAAAACTATGGAGACTTTTGAGAATTATGATTTAGTATTTGATATTCAAAATGAGTTTCAAAAACCTAAATGGATAGGTAATGATTCACCAGCCGTTCAAGAATTAAAGGCTTCTAAGACCAATAAAATTTTTTATGGGACTGAATCTTTTTTATTGGAGAATGTAGAAGATAAAGTAGCAATAATTGGATCTCATCCTCATGTTTTAGAATTCACAAAATGTCATGATTTCAAAGAAGTTATTTTAGTGGACTCAGAGATGGATAGTGAGAGTTTGTTGAAATTCAATGAAGAGTTTGAGCAAAAGATTATTGAATTTGAGGAAGCTAAAAAAAATGGAAGTAGGGTAGAAGAGCCTCTAAAAAAAGTAACTGAGTTTAGAGATGTTGTAGTGACTAATGTTGATTCTTTAGAAGATAAGGATGAGCTTTTTCTCACTCTAGAGAGACCTAGCTTTATGGGGGAAGAGATTCTCAAAACTATCGCTGCTAAACAAGTTTTTGTCTTTACTGGATACAGAGATTCTAATGAGAGAAATTTATTTCTTTTGAAGAATGATCCAGGTTATTATTTTGTCAATTCTAGCTTGAATCTTGAAGGGCTAGAAGAATCATGGTTGAATATAAAAGATGATTTCCTGCAATTCTTTTCTAAAGCTTAGTTTTTTATTTGTATTTATTTCATGTCAAAGCACTTCTGATTTAAAACGAGAAAATAGATCTGAATTTTTTGCTAATGATCTTATGAAAACAGAAAGTTTCTTTCTACCAAAGGCACCCGATCACTTAAACTTCTCTTATGAGGGAGAATGCTTTATAAATGATGAATTAGAATTTTTAGATTTTAAGAAGCTAAATGCATCTTACAATCTTTCTTATGAGAAGTTGATTGAGCTTCAAGCATTTTTCTTTTCTGAAAGAATTAAATATCCAGAAAAAGATAAGAATATTCTTTTATATGAAGTTATTGAAAAAATTAGTGGAAATGTTCGTTTTTTTGATTTTCCTAAATATGCCCAATATCACTTTGTGTGGATAGATGGTCTCGAGCAAAGTGAAAAAATAAAATGGCTCAAGAGATATTTAGATTCAAGGCATATGGAAGAAGGTGTCCCCATCGTCATGAGTTTATGTCAATCTTCTATAGCTATAGAGAAGTTTTTAAATGATAGCAATCTATCTGAAGATTATCCCTATGTTTTAGGTAGAGAAATTTATAATAATTATAATGATAAATTTGAATTTATTCCTAAGTTTCAAACCCAAATGATTTCATCATTTAAAGAAGGGGCGAATATAAAGCTTATTAAGAATCCAAACTTAAGATCTAAAAATTTGAAGAGTTTTATCTACGCTAAAGAAATAAAAGAGCTAACTGTTAAATAGAAATTTGTTCTACAAGTAATTGAAGATATCTCTTCCCATTAAAGTGATTAATATTGAGTTTGGCATCAATGATTAAATCATTCTCTTTTTGTGACTTTAATAGACTATCTGGCGATGGAACATTCCACTTTGATAGATAAAAGAAACTCAATGCATTCAAAGATTTAACATATCTTGATTTTTTAGTCTTAGCTTGTAGCATCCATTTTAGATGTTGATCTTTTAAAATCGTATAATCAGAGATAAAAGCATCTCTTATTCTAAATATTGGGTAAGGATTACCTTGTCCAAAGGGCTCCATGAGTTTTAATGAATTCGCAAGTTCTATATCTAAATCATGAAATGAAAGTTCTAGATCAAAATATTGCTGCTTAGTTCTAATTATTGCTGGAATACTTTCAAGGTATAAATTAATTTGCTGCTCAAATATTTTTAAATTTTCTTTTTTCATGGAAAGACCAGCCGCAGCTTTATGTCCTCCAAACTTTAAGAAGAATTCTTTGCAATGATCTAGTGCTTTAAATAAATCAAGTTCACCTGCCGTTCTTGCACTAGCTTTAATTATTCCTTCCTCATTTGCATTGGTAAATACGATTGCTGGGATTTTAAAATTTTCTACTAGTTTAGAGGCAACTATTCCAATAACTCCTTCATGCCAATCTTCTTTATATGCAATAGCAATCTTTGGTGAAGGATGAGACCATTTAGATTTTATTTGGCTAAAAGCTTCATCATAGACTTTGTTTTGAATTTTTTTTCTTTGAGTATTTGAATAAACAATATCATTGAAGAAAGTGTGACATTCATAAGGATTGTCGTTAATTAACAAATTGAGTGCTTGCTCAGGGTGCTCAAGTCTTCCTCTTGAGTTGATATGAGGCCCTATATTAAAAGAGCATTTTTCACTTTCAATCATATCTTTATTCTTATCGTCATTATTTAAAAATAATTTTAAACCTGAATAAGTTGTTTTAGGGATTTGCTTAAGGCCATGTCTTACTAACTTTTTATTTGTGTTATTTAATTTAGCAAGATCGCAAATGGTGCCAATTGAAACTAATTGCAAAAGAGGATAAAGACTCGGAACTTCTTTTCCTTCTTTTTCTAAATCAAGTTTGACCTTCAAGGCAAGGCAGAAAGCAACCCCAACACCAGCTAGGCTTTCTAAATCATCTTGATTTTCATCTCTTCTATTCGGATTAACAACAGCATAGGCCTTTGGAATGTATTCCTTAGCATCTTTATGATGATCTGTAATAATCAGATCAATATCCAAGTCATGAGTATACTCAGCTGTTTCGAGATTTGAAATACCGCAATCTACAGAAATTAAAAGACTCACACCTTTTTCTAGGGCCATGTCTATCGAGGATGGATGTATTCCATATCCCTCCACAAACCTAGATGGTTGAAAAAGTTCTATTTCAATATCTAGAGATTTAAAAAATCTATATAGAAGAGCACAAGAAGTTGTACCATCTACGTCATAATCTCCATAAACTCCGATCTTTTCTTTCTTCTCGATTGCTTGGCAAATTCTTTTTGAAGCAACATCTAAATCAATCAGGTTCGTAAGGTCTGGAAGAGATTTTAAATCCCACGAGAAAAAATCATGAAGGTCTTTAACCTTTCTATTATTCAAAATTTTTAAAATAATAGGGTGTAACTCTTTAGAAATTTCTTGAGATTGAATCTGCATAAATTATTTTTTCATCCCTAATTTAGTAAACATAACCAAAACCAAGAGAGGCAGAGACTTCACTTCTCGAACTATCCCCAGGAAGATCTTGCTCAGATTGATTTGTTGTTTTGATTGTGGAGCTTCCAAGTGAGTAAAATGTTTTTAAACCTTGAAGATAAATATAAAGACCGTTTCGGTTCATTACATTAAAGCCAAAACCTATACCGGTAATAAGAAATGATTCCTTTACTTTTGATTCATAATCATGATTTAAGACTAAATCATCATAAAATAGATCATACTTACTTCTTACTAGGCCATAGCCAATCTGTCCTATAGCATAAGGTTCAAAAAAAGTTTTTGATTTGACAGGTATTCTATAAATAAGTTTAGGGCTAGCTTTAAGGCCAAACATATGATTAAAATTTTCCCTTTCCATTACTTTTTCCGGAAAGTCTTCACTGTATTTTTGAGTATGCCTTTTTCTTAAGAAGTGATAGAAAAGATCACCCTGAAGAGCAAAAGATAATCGATGATTTAAAAACCATCTATAACCAACACCAATGTTGGGTCCCCAATATTTTGCGGAGTCATCTTTGGAAATTGAAGTGTTTGCATTTGTGTTTGTAGTAACACCCGAAAAGACATGATCTGTTTTGTAAGTGTTATAAGAGAGATCAATACTAAAGGTGAAATGACTTTCTAGAACTCTTTTTGTTTGCTGAGTATAGTCTCTTGTTACAAAATCATTAGCAAAAGAGTTAATTGAAAACAATAAAATTAAATATCTCATTAAAACCCACCTGGAATGGTATAAGACAATCCACAGTTTATGAGAGGGTAAGAAAAGGGAATATTTAAACCATTGCCTGGATAAATTGGGTGTCCATCAAATTCACATTTATCAGTAGCATTGACTAAGGTCCTAAAAACAGTATCGACAGTAGGATCAGGAACTCCCTCAGACGACGTTTCTAATTCATAGCTAGTTGTCCCAGATCTTGTTAGTTCATCATCATTTTCATCATAAGTAATCGTTTGAAATGTGAAGTTAAATAAAATGTAAAAGATTGGTGTGCCAATTTGTCTATTAAAAGTAAAAACTTGTTCAGTGAAAGTATCATCAGAGTTTTGAACTTTAGATCTCGTTGTAAGACTATAAGCAAGTCCTGAATCATTATCATCATTATCTGTTTGAGGAAAACCAGCATCAGAAGATGCGCATGATAAACTTTTAAGTGCAGGTATAAGAGCTGAGTTGGAAGTTTTAGATAATCTAATAACTCTATTAGAAGCTACGATTGATCCTATGTCGCCAGTTGCCTGAGAAGATGCATCATTGATACGAATGAATAGATAAATAAAATCAGATTCATTTTCAAGAACATAAAGTTTTGCAGGGTTAGTAGCTAATGATCCATTGATTTTTATATTAAATACTTTTGGTGTTTCAGTATCAAAGCTGGTGTCTGAATTTGATTGTAACTCATTATAAGTCTCTGATTTAGAAGAATCATTGAGGCAATTTTGCTGTCTCTTTTGTTCAAAACGAGTAATGCATAAGGCACATCCATTTTCCTTTAGTTTTTCAACTACAAATTCTTCTGAGGATCTAGTGCACGAAAGTAAAAGAGTCGCTATTAAAATTAACTTAATCATGCATGAATAATAGTCTAAATTACTCTACTAGTAACGAGGATAATGCTTACAAAGAGTGTAAAAAATTTGAAATTTTATTGAAACTTATGACCGTATTTTCTTAAAAATTTAGAAAGTGATCCAACTTTATCAAGAGTTCTAATGGCACTCGTAGAAAGTCTTAATCTAATAGTTTTACCAGATTCTGGATCATAAACTGTCTTCATTTTTAAGTTTGGCTTTTGAGTCATCTTAGTTTTGATATTAGAGTGAGAAACTTTGTTTCCTACTAATCTTCTTTTTCCAGTTAAATCACATACTCTTGCCATATGAAGCTCTCTTTTTATTAATTAAAGTCTGCATAAATTAAATGATTTAACACGAGTTGTAAAGATTTAGAGCATTTCAAACTGCATTCTGAGTTGCAGCATTAACTCCTGAGATATATGAACACAATCATCTTCATTAGCAATATAAGTTTTTGCTTTGCAGTCTGAGTATGGGTAATCACTCATAAAGTCATCAACTAGCAGGATGCACTGCTCAGATTGATTCTGGGATTTGATTTCTTTGCATTGGGTTTGAATATACACAAAGTCCTTAATCAAAGGCCTTGAACAAGCTTCTACCTCATTAAGCTGATTACATTTCTTGTTTGGATTTATGGTTTCATTAGAAGAATCTAATGGGTTAGACTCAACACAAGAGACTAAAAAAAAGAATGAAAATAATACCAATGATTTCACAAGTTCATTTATACTAAATTTAAAAAAATTTAAAAGGAAGAAAACAAGAAATTTACATTTGAATTTGCGCTGCGTAATTCTTGATTGTTTCTCTTTTCACTTGATTAAGCTTTTTACGCAATTAGATAATACTATAGAACAATTTCATAGATTTATACGGAGGTAAATATGAAAATTTTTATCATATTGCTAATGGCAATTCCTGCCTTTTCACAAAAAATTATTAAAGTCAGAGGAGATAATATTCTTATTAGTGGAGATGATATCTCTTTAGAAGAAGGGAAAAAATATTTTATTGAAACTGAATCTGGCGAAGCTTTGATTGGAACCTATACTAATGCGAGCACTGGTTCAGGTTTTGTTGCTAAAATCTTAGAAGGTGATGTGGCTGAAGGTGATAGAATTTCTAGTTATAGAAAGAAGAAAGTTGGTGGAAGTTCTGGTTCATCAATCGCAAGAAGTGGTAAGCCATTTCAATTTGGTATCTTCTTGGGTGCGAACCAAATGTCTGGGAAGACTGTTGAGCAAGATTCAGGAGAGGAAATTTCATCTACTGATGCAGGAACCGGATTCCAAGGTGGTGCTATAGCGGAGTATAATTTTAGTCCCAAAGTAGCTTTGAATACTAAACTTGGTTACCACGTTACAACAACTTCAGGAGAACTCACTATTGGTGGGGCAACTTTTACAAGGAATACAGATTTAAGCTTTGTTGCATTACAACCAACTATTAAATTTAGATTTAGTGAAATGTTTAATGTTTTTGCTGGGGTTAGAGCTGGAATGGCAATGGGATTTACTCAAAATACTGAAGACTCAAATGGAAACCCAGTCGGTCAAGAAGTCGACTTGTTAGACGAAGCTACTCAGACTGCAGGAAATTTTGAAGTAGCTAGTTTTGGTTTAGACATACCTTTAGGGTTAGGTGTTAAATTTAACTTGGGTAACCTGACGGTAGAACCTAATTTTACTTATTATCTTCCAATTGGAGCTTCGATTGAAAATAATGGAGTTACTCCTGCTCAGGAAGTTTTACTATCAAATATGGCTTTAAATATAGACGTTTTATTTTAATCATATGAAATACTTTATAATTTTATTTTTGACATCGAACCTTTTAGCTCAGCAAATTGTTGAGGTAAAAGGTGAAAATATTTTTATTAGTAATGAGGCCTTACAGCTAAGTGCTGGAAAGAAATATAAAATTGAAACTCAGTCGGGGACAGCATTGATAGGGGTTTATAAGAACTCTGATAAGACCAATGGATTTGTTGCAAAAGTGATAGAGGGAAATGTGAATAAAGGAGATTACATCTCTAAAGTAATCACTAGCTCGAAAACTTCTGCTTCATCAAGTAAAAAAGTGACTTCGAAGTCTTATTCCTATAATCCCAATAAGAAATTTAGATGGGGGGTTCATGCTGGTTTTAATTCATTGGGAGTAAAGGTCGTCAACACCACGAATGATACTGAAAATCCTATTTATGATCCAAAGCTTGGTTTTCAAGCTGGATTAGTTGCTGCTTATTCTCTAAATCAGAAGATAACTTTAAATACTAAGTTAAGTTATTTTATTATGAGAGCTTTTACAGATAGAAATCTTGGTGGTGGAACAAGCATGGAAGATGGTGTTGAGTTAAACTCTTTTGCCATTGAACCATCTGCTCAATTTTATCTTTTAGATTTCTTAAATATTCATGCTGGTTTAAGAGTTGGGTTCTTAACTAGACTTTTGAAGTATGATGAAGACACGAGTACAGGTGTTGGAGCTAATGGGTTTAGAAACGAAGAAGATTGGCTTGACGAAGGAGTGGCAGAGCAAAGAGGGTTTGATGTTCAAAGTGTAGGAGTAGATATTCCGATTGGTATAGGAGCGAGATTTCAATCTGGCTCAGTGTCCATTGAGCCAAACTTTACTTTCTATATTCCTGTTGGTCCTCTTGCTAGAGATCTTAACGGAACAGGTTTTGAAGTTACTTATAATACGTTTGCTTTTAACGTAGACTTCTTATTTTAAATTTTCTGCAATGGACTCGCTATCGAGTCCATGCTTTTTATATAACTCAACAGCAGTATAAGCAGATTGACCAAAGACACCATTAATTCCATAGCTTGAAACTGACTTGATTGAACCAGCACAAGAAAGATTTAGTTGATGAGTTAAAAAAGAACCCATCCCATTTTTGATTTGATGATCTTCAAGAGTAATAAGCTTACCTTTGTTTTCATCGAGTAAGTTCTTATAAAAAGAAGCATTAACATTATTTAAATGTCTATGATTCACAAGAGTGTAATTCTTATTATTCTTTTTTAGTATTTCACAAGCTTTCTTTGCTTCATGAACTAATGGACCTGTTGCAACAATAACACCATCGGATCCATTAATTAAAACTTGATCATCTAGGATATTAGAATCAGCAACTCCGTGATTAGGCTCAAAAGTCTCTCTTCCTATAAAGAATACATAAGACTTGGCATGATTCTTTTTCTTATCTTCAAATTGCTTTTTAGTAAAGTGCTTAATTAATCGATATGTATCATCGGAATTTGATGGAGCAATAATTTCAACATTTGGAATTGAAGATAAAGCCGAAAAATAGGTCAGAGTTTGATGGCTTGCTCCATCAGCTGCATCTTGAAAACCTGTATGAGAAAAAATGCAAATCATGGGACAATTTGAAAGTGAAGCCTTAATTAAAGGAAGATTACCTTTAGTGACACCAAAAGCTGCAAAAGTATCAACTACAGGAATGAATCCATTTTTAGAATACCCAGCTGCAACACTCACCATATTTGATTCCGCTATTCCTAGATCAACTGAATCTTGAGGAAAATCTGCATGAAATGGTTTCATTCCTGTAGAGCCTTGTAAATCTGAACTTAAAGATATTATTGGAAGTCCTTCATTTTTTAACTCAGAAAAAGCTTTGCTAACGCCAACTTGCATTTTTTCTTTTTTAGGACCGCTTGATGAATTTTCAGTATTTTCATTTAAACTATTTGCCCAATTTTTGAAAACTTCTGGAGTTTCATTATTCCAAATTTCATCAATGAAAGAAGTTATTTTTCCATCATTTTTCTTTAAAGGAAATCCATGACCACCACTTGCGCTTTCTTCAGTTGATTTAACTCCGTATCCTTTAATTGTTTTTAGCCATAAAACTGTAGGTGTGTTATTAGCACTTTCCAGAGATTGCTTTAATGCATGATATGTTTTCTCTAAATTATTTCCTTCTTCTGCCTTAATGACTTTCCAACCTAAAGTCGAAAGAGAATCGAAAGTAGGAGTCATTTTAAATGCGTCTTTAGTTCTACCTGAAAGTTTTGTTTCATTATCTGAGATAACTAATAAAAAAGGATTAATAAGATTTTTTTGATGAAGTCCAGGAATCGCCGAGATAGCTTCTTTGGCTTCTCCTTCCATTGCTCCGCCATCAGATAATAAAGAGACAGTAATTCTTTTATTTCCTAATTTCTTATCACTCATAGCAAGTCCCTGTGCTTGAGGAACAGAGGAGCCAAGTGGACCATTACTTAAAAGAACTCCTTCAGGATATAAATGAGATTCTCCATGACCCGTTAATTTAGAATCAAATTGCCTAAAGGTTTTTAAATTATCAAAAGTAAGATCGCCGTATTGATAAAGCGCCTTAATAGCGTAAAGAGCATTTTCAGCATGGCCGATATCATTAACAAAATTAAAGTGATTATACCAATCAGTATTTTTAAACATAATTGAATGCAGTGAAGAAATAAACTCTGCTATCGCACTAGGGCCACCCCAGTGACAAGCAGCTCCACCATTAACAGCATGTTGGTCCATTAGAGCCACCAAAGATCTAATAGCTTTTGGATCAGCAAATTTTTCATCAACATTTTTAATAGTGATTTCGTGTTTAAGATTACTGTTATTTACATCTAATAGTTGATTCATGACATTTCCTTATTTGAGATATTGAAAATCTCAAACCAGAAAGGAGCTGTCAAAAAATTAATGATTGATTTTGCTAAAGGCTATTTTAAGGCCTTCTTGATAGGCATGTTTGATTAGAGTAGAAATCGATTTTGGAGTGGCTTTTCTTAAAGAGAGTTCCAACTTTTCATCTTGGCAAATATATTTCCCTCTAGCGGCAGCTCTTTCGATCAGAGCTTTTTGTGAAATCTCATAAGAAGTTTTAAAAATTTTTCTCATTTTATTGCTAACTTTTTCGATAGTTTCGATACTTCCGTTAGTAAGAAATATTTTGTTTCTTACAGCTTTGCTCCAAAGTCCTTTGTCTTCTAGTTTTTTTACCAGTTTAGGGTGAATCATTTTTTGGTCATCTATATGGATGATGAAACTTGAAATAGGAGCTAATGTTTGAAATCTTCCTAGTGTATGGAGCATTTCATCTTTAACATCTCCAAAGAAGCTTGAGTTTCTTAAACCAAACCTTCTAATCTCATTTTTAAGCTTATCCCAATTGTACCTAGAGGTAAGAGGTGACTTTTTCCATAAATCAAATTGAAGTACACCTTTTTC
>JAHDHG010000002.1:29630-46273 GCA_020631435.1 Bacteriovoracaceae bacterium
TTAATTTGTCATAAGGTTCAAACTTTTTTGCAAGTTCACAAGATTTCCTGAGAGCATTATAATATAACGATTCAAAAACTAACTCTTCAAGCAACATAGCATTCTTAGAATCATAAGGAATATCCATCTCCAGAAAAAGTTCATGTAATCCATGTGTTGAGATGAGCAGGGGTCTATATTGAGTAATTTTAGAATCAGTATTGTATTCATCGATAAACATATTCAGTTTTTCAACTAGATTTGCAACGACGTCACCAAATCTTTTAAAATCAAAAGTTTTTTTACCTTCTTTAAGAATAACAAACTTTGACAGTGAAATATATGCTTTAACCCCAAAATCTCTTTTATCTAGAAGTGGGTTTACATAACTCTTATCAATAAAGTTTGATTTTAGTGCGTAGTTATCTTTGAAAATGATTTCTTTGTTATCAAATTCAAGAAGAGAATTGAGAATGTTCTTGTAGACCTCTCCTGCTTTTATTTCTGAGGGAAACGCATTTTCTAAAATTCGATAGTTCTTATCAAAGTCTTTGTTAATACATTTATCCAATTTATTTTTTTTGTCATCTGGAATGATGGTCCAGAAAGATTTTTTTTCAACTCTATTCATAAAGATAGAAGGAAGTTGCATGCTTACATTAGTAACTTCTTCTTTTGAGAACTGAGTCAAGCAATCTTCACAATAGGGCTTGAGGTTTTCTATTTCAATTTTATTATTTTTTGTATCTTTCGAGTCTATCTTATTAAAAAAATCACTTGAGAAGGTATAAAGCCCTTGAGATAAGAAATCATAATTCTTCAATGTTTCCTTAACACTGTTTTTACTCATTAAAATTGCAATTCTTAAGAAAAAATAGCTTGGAGTTTCATAAGTTCTACCATTAATTTTTAAAAGGTGATGGTCTATTAAATATCTTAAACCCTTATAACTTAATCTATAATCTCTTTGAGGCTTAATCGCATCTTTTAGCTGTGGGTAGAGTAGCTGAAAAGTTGAATAATAATCATGATCAACCAGTTTGTTCTTATATAACTTCATGGTTGAGTGCTCAAAACCAGGAGTTTGAATTTTAATATAATCTAGCTCTAGTTGAACTAGAAACTTTTCATAATCTGGATGGATTTTTATTTTTGAGAGTAAAAATGATTTAAACTCTTCATTATATTCAAAAATATCTTTATTATGGGCTTCTGTAATTAGTCCATCAATTGATAATTTTTTATATTTATTCTTATATTTAGATAATAACTCTGAGATTTTGGAATTACTATCTAAAGCTAGGCCTTTGGCCTTCAGCATAAGCTTCTCCTCAGCAAACACTTCAACATGTCTTAATTTATCGACATTTTTAAAGATTTCTTTAGAAGAAATTTATTTTTTTTTAATGAATATTTAAGTATTTAGATCCGAATTATTGGTTAGATTTATATTCTTGATACTTTTGGAATGATTCAAATGTTTTTTCAATAGTCAGTACCCAGCGAAACATATGTGCTAAAGATCTCTGAAGCCAGAATGAGCTGATTACATAATGTGCTCTTTTTTTTGGATGATTTTTAATTTTGAACAAATATTTGAGATTTATAGGATGTGCCCACAATAGTTTTGAGATATCAACGACATAATCAAATGAATCTACATTCTCAGCAAAAGTTAGTAACTCTTCATAATCTTTTTTAAGCAAATATGGAGTTATCCCACCAATGGCTTTTATGTAAAATAACTCATTTTGAATATCTGTTGAGATGAGAATTTTTCCAAATTTTGTTTTATGTTCTATCTTATTCAAGTTTACTCCATGCATAAATATATTTTCTTATTTTCAATTCCGTTTTTAATCAAAAGATCTTTGATCTTTGAAAGCATCCATTCTCTTGTGGGTCTTGAATATCGAATCTTTTCATCAAAAGATTTAGTATATGGGCCTAAATGAATTTTTGATGATGGGTAATTCTTTTTTACTTCTTTATATACATTTTCAGTGAATCGTACGACACCTATTGAAAAATAATTAATGAGATCTATATTTACTTTTTCTAGTAAGTCAGAAATGAGCTTGTCATAATTCTTTTCCAGGTTTTCTTGATAGATGATTGGGTCAAAATGAATTCCAAGTTGAAATCCTTTGTCAGATAACTTCTTTAAAGCTTTAAGCCTTGCATTGGTGCTTGGAGTTTTCAAGTCATGTTCTTTTGATGACTGACTAGATGAGAGAGAAAAAGTAGTTATGATATTTTCCAAAGGTTCTTTATTCATTATATTCTTTATATTTACAGATTTTGTTCTTAATTCTAATTTTGCATTCTTATTTTTCTTGAAGAAATCCCAGTAAATATCAAACTCATCAGTAATATGTGAAAGAGCTAAGGAGTCTGAGAATTCACCTGCGTGAAACCAGACAGAAGGATAATTTTTAGAAATTCGTGCCATCTCGTTGATGATTTCATCATGATTGACGAATAAAACTAAATCAGGCGTATGAAAGTAACCTTGAAGATAACAATACTCACACTCGTAAATACAATTATAAGCATGAATGAAGTAAAAATGATTGTCTCCATCTGTTCCATACGCATCTGGTGTTTTTTTTATAAGTTGGCCTTTCTTTTTTGCAAGAAATAAAAATAAATTATCTCTTTTTTGAAGATAAGGTTTCTTAACTTTTCCCCAATAATCCTCATATGATTCAATGATTTCGATATGAGGGTCTTTTAAATTATTAAGGATTTTTTTCGTGTTTGGATGATGGAGAATGTTTTTTTCTACTAATATTTTTTGAAACATTTATAGCTCATCGATATTTATAGAATTAAGTTCTTTTATAATCTCAGGGATATCACTGTTTTTTTTAATTACACCATGGAAGAGAAGTTCTTGATGTTCAATGAGCCTGTTTGTATTAATTGAAAAGATATCTGAACCTCTTTTAGGAAATTTTTCATTGATTTCAGCTTGTTTCTCATAGAGCTTTGGATCAAATTTTTTTTCTAAATGAGTGATCAAAATCTTAGCTTTTTCTTTTGGAGTAATATCTTTTTGGATTAAATTTTTAAAAAAGCTAGATTGCTTAAGATCTAAAAAGAAACGAGCATCTCTTTTGATAAGAATTTCAAAAAGCTTATTGAATTTCTTTTTTTGAGTAAAACTAAAATGAAAATCAGAAAAATTGATTTTTTCCTTTTCTATTATTTCTTTTTTATTATGATCAAGGGATTGATATTCTTTTAGTAGTAAATTTGAATAAATTTCTGCTTGTTCTTTGATAATGTTACAATTGAGATCTTCATTTAATTCATCAGAAACGACTTTATAGCTCTTCCATGGAATTTTAAACTTTTTTGCCACGGCTCCAATGGCCCAAAGTTCTTTGTCTAAAATCTTTGCATAAATGGATAGGTTTTTCTTAACTTCGCTTGTACCTATTCTTTTTAATACTGACACATTATCGGTTTTAGCAAAATGATCATTTGAAGTTGACGATTTAAAGGTGTATTCATCATGGAATTGATAAACAGTCCGAATAGAACGTACAGCATACTTTGGTATATCACTTGATAAGCTTGCGGCGGTTCCAAAATTTAAAATTTCACTAATTTCAGAAATATTAGATAGACAGATTGATAAATTCTGAGTTGTTTCTTGATTTCCTTCCCCTGTTATTAGAAGATACTCTGAATCATTTGAGTAAAGATCAATATGTGTATCACATATTTTAAAACCAAGATCTTTAATAAATGCTTTGGCTTCATTTTTGTGAGCAAAACAGAGTAATTTCATAATTGATTCATAGCTTAAGTCTAGGAGTTTTGCAATGCGTGAACAGTCAGTATTTTTAGGAAAATCCATTCATCCTTTAAGTTTTGGAGGAGCAGCAATTAGCGGGGAAGGTGGAGGCTATGGATTTGGAGATATAAGTGAAAATGATTCTATCGAGTTGCTTCAATATGCTTTTGAGAAGGGTGTGAGAGTTTTTGATTCTGCTCCTATTTATGGATTTGGAATGTCAGAAGAGAGAATGGGGAAAGGTCTTAAAGAAGTAAGAGAAGATTGCATTTTGATTTCAAAGTCAGGTGTGGATTGGCATCCAAGCTCAAGAGTAAACATGACTAATGATCCTAAGATAACAGAAAAGATGTTATTAGAATCTTTGAAAAGATTTGATACTGAATATATAGATCTTTATATGATTCATTGGCCTGATAAAAATGTTGATATTAGAAGGCCTTTAGAAGTCCTTTCTAAATATAAAGAAAAAGGTGTAATCAGACATTTAGGACTTTGTAATACTAATTTGGAGGATTTAGAAAAATCAAAAGATGTAGATAGAGTTGAAGTTGTTCAATCAGAGTATAATTTATTCAATAGATCTGTTGAAAAAGAAATTTTTCCTTACCTTGAAGAACATAATATAGAATTTATGTCTTGGGGGACTATCGATAAAGGATTGCTAACTGGAAACTACAAACTAAATCGTAATTTTGATGACTCAGATTGTAGAAAAAAGTCACCATGGTGGAAAAAATCTGATGTGGAAAAAAAGCATAAGCTTGTGGAAGAGACAAAAAAATATTTAGAAGGAACGGATTTTACTTATTTAGACTTAGCTATTTCATTTAACTTGCAAGCGAATAGTTTGAAAACGATTTTATCTGGTCCGAAATCGATTGAAAGATTTGATCAATTAGATAGTGCTATTTCTAAGAGCAAAAAAGTGTGCAAAGAATTCACTCATTGGGATGAGCTAAAAAGTCATTTGCAAAAATTTTATGAGTGATATTTTTTTTTCAGTTATTATTCCGACATATAATCGCTTAAGCACTCTTGATAGGGCAATCAAATCTGTTTGCAAGCAATCATTTAATAGTTATGAGTTAATTGTTGTGAATGATGGATCTAGTGATGATACAGAAGATTATTTGAATGATAATAAAATAACTTTCTTTAACTCTGCTCAAGTTGGTCATCCAAAAGGAGTTAGTTTTGCTAGAAACCTAGGAGTGTCCAAATCACTTGGGCAGTGGATTTGTTTTTTAGACTCTGATGATGAGTGGTTTGAAGATAAATTAGATAAGCAATATGAAATGATTCAGAATAATCATGAAGTTTTTCTCGTTCATGGAGAAGAGCGATGGATTAGAAATGGTAAAAGAGTCAATCAAATGAAAAAGCATAAAAAAGGAGGAGGAGATCAGTTTATTCGTTCTTTAAATTTATGTTTAATTAGTCCCTCAGCAGTCGCTATTAGAAGAGATATTTACAATGAATTCCATGGATTCAGAGAGGATTTTGTCGTTTGCGAGGATTATGATTTATGGCTTAAAATTACCTCTAAATATCCAGTTCATTTTATATCAGATGAAATTATTCTTAAATATGGTGGACATGAGGATCAGCTTTCTCGTAAATTTAAGGCAATGGATTATTGGCGAATTAAGTCGATCGATTGGATCATTTCCCATGGTGACTTGTCTGATGAAAAAAAGAAGACTGCAAGAGAAGTTCTTTTAAAGAAATCTCAAATCTTACTGAATGGCTACATCAAACATCAAAACCTTGAAAACTTCGAAGAAGTTAAATATATTTATAATAAATATTCAGTGGGGGTGTAGCTCAGTTGGGAGAGCGCTTCGCTGGCAGCGAAGAGGTCGCAAGTTCGATCCTTGTCATCTCCACCATTTTTTTCACAACCTTTTATTTTGAACATAATACTTTAAAAAATCAGTTTGAATTTTTTTGATATTATCTACTGAGTTATGATTTGATTCCTCTTGAAGTACTCTAACTTTGATATTTTTAATTGCCCCGCAAAACAGAATCATCTCAATCTTTGCTTTTCCTATGATCCCGGATGATTTTTGTCTTGAATAACTCTTTGTACATTCTGAATTACTCACCTCTTTGATGCTACTTAGAACCTCACTTAAAATTATTCTTTTTGAATCATTAGATGAGAATCCTAAAAAGCTAAAATAAATAAAAATACAGATCAAACTTTTCATTTTCTTGTCCCTTTCCGTTTCAAGTTATACTTTAACTTTGTTATTAATCATTATTTAAGTTCATTTCCATGTAGCATGATGAGAATTTAATCTTTTGAAGGATGTATTTTTTATAAACATTTTGTATGTCATTTTTTGAAATAATATTAGAAGTGATTTATGGATAAGCATATTGCTCTCTTCTTTTTAGATGTGTCTAAAATAGACACATTTTATTATCCTGATGATTTATTTTAATTGAAATAAATCCAGTTCAATGGTTTAAACGCGACCAAGGAGATTTTATGAAAAAATTATTATTTATGTCGTTAATTATTTTGCAACCTTCATTCTCATATGATTCAGCTATGATGTCTTGTAATAGAACTAAAGTTTTTGTTACAGATATTACTTCACCAGAAAAAATAGATGTTGAATACTTATATGATAAAAACTATGAAATCATTGGGAATTTAGTTCATTTAGAAGAAAAAACTTTTAGCGTAGAATCAATTACAAAAGTATGTGGTAAGAGCGTAATTTGTCCTAAAGGCACTCCTGATGGGATGACGAAGTATAGTTTTTTAAATGAGTCCATTAACTTTGAATTTGTAAACTATCGTTTTGATGAATCCTCTAGGATGAATTTTACTTATGAATTACTTCAGAATGGTAACTTGATAGCGATTTATGCTTGTGTGTTTTAATTGCTAACTTAAACTAGAAAATTAAATCGCTGAGAATAAAACTCTTAGCGATATTTAATAATTTCTTCTAATTGTAAAGAAAATTAGTGCGGTATAATACTTAATATAGTGATGTCGGCAGAGATATTTTTTTTTCAGGTGAGATTGAAAAAAAATCCTTTTTTGCAATAAACTTCACTCATTTCAATACTGAATTGTAGAAAGTTGATACTGGGAAATAATATTATAGATCATAGTTTTATGTATTCTCCTTTTGAAAACATTTTTCTATTAAAGAAAAATGATAATTGGGCACTATGAATTTTCTAAACATGTAATATTTTTTCTTTATCATTGATTTTGTTTTTCTTTATTAGAATGCGGAAGTATAATAATAAATACAAACAAGTGAAGATATTTAAAATCAAGGTTGATCTAAAACCAAAAGATTCAATGAGTAATCCTGTATTGAATTCTCCTAGTTCATCTCCTGTAGATATTAGCAAACTGTTGATAGAGCTGACTTTACCAAGGTTGTTCAAATCTGAATAAATGAAAATTAACTTTTCTCTAAGAATCGCACTCACTCCATCTATTATCCCCAGAGATAATATAATAAATGAAATTACTAGCAGAGAATTTGAGATAAGAAATAAAGACAAGCTACTAATCCAAAGCATGAGGATGATTGAAAAAGATGATGATTTCAATTCGAATATAAGTTTTTTTGGAGAAAGCAATACAACACTAAATCCACCGAAATGAAATAATGACTTAAGATAGCCAAAGTTCTGTGGATCAAGTTTCGTTTCAAGTAATAAATATGGTAAGAAAATACTTAGTCCTAAAAAAGAAGCCATTATAGTATCAGAAAAAAGTGGCATATAGAGCTTTTTATTTTCAAAAATATTTAAACTCTTGAAATTTTGTATTAAATTTTGTCTTTTATTTTTACTCATTGAAACTTCAATTTTCTTAAACTTTAAAGATAAAATGAAACTCATTATTTGAAAAAAAATACAAGTAAGTACAATAATTAAACTGTAGTTCTCAAAACTTGAAAGAATGTTAACAAATAAAGGTGAAAAGATAAGAGGAAACTGCCAACATAGAGTATTATATTTAGCAATTAGCTCAGATTTTTTTGATATTGATTTTAATAATCTATAATAAAGAGGGGATCTAAATGATCTTATAATGGCAGAGAGAAAAATTACTAAAATAATCCCACTGTAAGAATTATCAAAAATTAAAATTAATAGTGGAGTTAGAATTTGTAAAAATAAACTGATGCTATAATATTTTCCAATCTTCTTAGCTCTATCTACTATATCTGCTGCTTTAAAATTCAAAAAAAGAGTAGGCAGATAAAGAAATAGTCCAATTAATCCTGTAAGCAATGCTGACTTGGTATTCTCTAAAGTACTATAAAACCCGTAAAAACATAAGGTTTGAAAAGATAGCGCTCTGAAAAACCTTGAAAGAATTAAATATAGTTCTAAATCTTTCATGCTAAATATTCATGCCCCTTCAATAATTTGGTGGATTTATAAGGCCTCTGCAAAATATTTAGCTAAATCGATTGAATGTTTTGTATGGTTCACTTTTGCTTCAAGATAATGAGTATTCTCTTTTTTTAAGAAGACTCCTGTTGAAACTTTTTCAACTATCTCAATTCCTTCTTCTTGCAGCTGAGAACTCTTTAAAGGATTGTTACTTAATAGACGTATTTTCTTAATATTCATTGCTTTAAGCATTTCAGCTGCAATCTTGTAATCTCTAAGATCATCACCTAATCCTAAATGTCTATTGGCTTCATAGGTATCTAAACCCTTAAGTTGCAGAGCATAAGCATCTAGTTTGTTATATAGTCCTATTCCTCTTCCTTCTTGTCTTAGATAGATAAGAACTCCACCAACTTCATCGAATTTTTTAATCGCTTCTTGGAGTTGCTCCCCACAATCACACCTAGATGAACCAAAAATATCTCCAGTTAAACATTCAGAATGAATTCTAACATCAATGATTTCTTGATTTTGCTTTTCTTTTCTAAAGTCCAAAACGACATGATCTTTTTGATCTTCAACTCCATAAAAAGTAACAAAGTTCGCTGATCTATCTTTCGCTAAAGGCACTTTTACAGAGTTCCTTACTTTTAATGCTTTGTTTTGTTGAATTGTCATCTTTGCTCCTTTGATGGGATAATCATACTTTTCTTTCATTTCTGAGAACATATGCTCAAAGGAAAGATTAATATTCTTCTCATTCATAGTTGTAATTTAGTTTGAGATTTTTGGATAATACTAAATATCTATTTTTATAATAGATTTTAGTTATAACTCTGGTAGTTAGTTTTTATTTACAAGAAATGTTCCAGTTAAAAACAACGCTTCTAACTAAGAAGCAAATTATTGGGCAAATAGAAAAAATTACATACCAACATTATTAGGCCCATCAGAACCTTCGCCAGTATTATGATCGATAAAAATATTCCAACTTGCAGTACTTTTCCTAGAACCTGAATTCTCTAAAATTTCTTTATGTGAATCACTAAATGCACGATCTTTTGATGTGCTTGTTTCAAAAATAATTCTCTCAGGCCTAATATAATACAATTTTCTCAAGGCGAAATATTTTGTTAAGTGATGAAATGAAATATCAAAAAGCATATCACTATAAGATTTTTTAGATACAGACACTTTAACTTTATCACTTTCTATCGATTCAATCTTGCAAGGGATTTTTCTCCAACCATCAGTTGTAGGTCCAAAATCTCTAGAAATTACATTCAAAGTAAAAAAGCAATAAATATCATCAAGAGATACAAAGAGTCTTCCTTCAGCTTTGAAATTTTCTTTTACTTTTTGTAAATGATCACCTGGATAAATCTTAGATTTCATTTTGTGAGTTACTTTGAATTTCATAAAGTCGTATGAAAGTGCTGAAAAATTGATTGCAACGATAGTTGTTAAAATAATATTCTTAATCATATTTACTCCTTGGGATGTTTCTATGTTGGATGAATTTTTATAATTTATCCAAGACTAATAAGTGATTTGTCATTATTGACTATTTTTCTCTCCAGTTGTCTCCTCCATACATTTGGCAACCTTGAACTTTAATACTAAAGTTTGCATCTTGATCAAGACATGTATACATATACTTGGTTTGTTGGCCGTATCCTTTACCTTTTCTTACAGTGATTTTTCCACTTTGATCAATTTCACAAGGGTTATTAAGGGTGCATTTTTGTCCTTTCTCGTTACTTGTATTATTGATTCCAATAACTTCTCTAGAGTCTTTTAAAATTATTGGAGATCCCGATGTCCCACCAATGGTATTACAATCATATCTATAAGATTCGCTCCAGATCCATTCAGACTCTTTTAATTTGTAAATATTATTAGCTTCAATTTTACAGCTATAAATCTTATTCCAATAACCTGATACAATATCGATCTTATCATCAACACTCGCACTTTCTCTTGTTAGGTTAAATGGATATATATCATGTTTATCTATTAGGTCTTGAAAAGTTATTCCTAATTCTAAAAGTGCAACATCAGTGTCAGTTTGTTCTGCATAAAGAATTTTTTCAGTTTTAAATGCGATTTTTTCTCTTTGTTTATTATAAATATAAATAGTTCGTTTGTAGTCTTGATTAAAAATGTATTTTTTAGGTTTTTGATCATAAATACAATGATCGTTAGTCATGATGATAGCTTTTGATTCTAAACCCTGTGAATCAAATTTAACTAATGACCCAGAACATCCATAAAGAGCTGCGATACCTTCAAACAATGAATCATTATTTATATTTTTGATAAACGCATTATTTTCAAAATGTTTATCTTTATCTCCAACGCTTTTAGTAAAACCTGAGTGTATGATAACAAGTGAAATTAATATAATCAGCTTCATTTTCTCTCCTTAAAAACATGTACCTACATATGAATCTTTTTTGGATTTATACTAAATTAATTTGTCTACATATGGAAATATTGAGTGTTATTT
Source organism: Bacteriovoracaceae bacterium (assembly GCA_020631435.1). GTDB lineage: Bacteria > Bdellovibrionota > Bacteriovoracia > Bacteriovoracales > Bacteriovoracaceae > JAHDHG01. The sequence goes on from JAHDHG010000002.1 coordinate 40,310, forward strand.
TGGAAAATTGAATATTGACATTAATAATTTTAATCTCATTTCAAGATGGGAGTTAAATATGAATATTTCAGGCTTGTCAGAAAAAGAATTAAATCAAATTTTAGAAGTCTTAGAAGGAACGAATGTTAGACATTCAGTTCATCTGGATGAAGAAGTACTTGATGCTAATAAAACATCTCTAAGAAACGATTTGAGACATCTCTTTGGAGCTGATATCAGCACAGATATTCTTAGAATAGAAATAAATGATAATGATCTTGATAATGCTTCTGAAGATTTAAAAGAAAAATTATCTAAGTTTGTTTATTTAGGTGCTGCACCAGAAGGAGTAGAGATTTCAAATGAACAGTTTTCTCATGCAAAATCGATGAGGGATATAGTAGAAAAGCAAAAAACTAAATCGCTAGGTATATCGCAGGTAATTCAAATTTTTATTGCCGGAGCTTTAGCTGCCTTGTTTTTATTAAATTATCTTCCAAAAGGATAAGATCAGCTAAGATAGCAATTTGAATAATTGTCATCCTATATATTAAGAAAAAAGTGATTATCTAGACTTAGCAATCTCTATAAGCTCAGTCGTTGATACTGATGGAGTTCTTTCTAAATATTTAACTTCGCAAATAGAATTAAAATGATCAAATTTTCCTTTCCAGTCGTCACCCATAACTAAGATATCAGCATTGTATTTTTTTAAATATTCTTCTTTTAGCTCTAAAGATTCTTCAAGAAAAGTTTCATCGACAAATTTTAGAGAGCCAATGATTTTGATTCTATCTTGCTCGGAATATATAGGTGCTCTGCCTTTTTTGGAAATATTTAATTTGTCTGAAGAAATTCCAACAATTAAATAATCTCCAAGGCTTCTTGCCCTTTCAATAATGTTAACATGTCCAACATGAAAAACATCAAAAGTTCCAAATGTAATTACTCTTTTCATAAATTTTCTTTTAAATAAGTTACAATACGTTCTGAACATTGGCCATCGACTTTACCCACTAATTTATTAACAATTTCTTTTCTGGCTTCTAGTTTATAGTTTGGATTTTTCATTAGCTCTTGGATTCCAGTATTCAATTCCTTAAAGCTGTTACATTCATAGGAAATTTTTCTAAAGAATTCCTGATCAGTATCCATTCTTCTTTTCAAGCGATATTTTAATGGCCCTCTATAACTCCATCTTAACTTATAGAAGTTGCTCCAAATTAGAGGCTTGCCTAAAGCAATGAATTCAAACATTACTGAAGAAGCGTCAGAGATCAAGATGTCACTCTTATTCATAAAGGGTAGAATATTAATTTGGTAAGAATCAACAATTTCTACATTTGAATATTGACTCCATATTTTTAACTTCTTTACATGATCTCGGTACTTATCTTTTCTAAATGAGAAGCTATGAAGCTTGATGATGAAATTATAATCTTTTAGTAAGTCGGGAAAATTGTCTGGAAATAATTCGATTGAGCTTGGAAAAAAAGTAGGTGCGTAAAGAATAGTTTTTCCATCGCTGTTATTTGAGTTTAAATAAGGATCAAGTTTTGCAAATCCTGTATCGATAAATTTCTGATCAGGGAACATACTCTTTAAACGATTCAAACGATGTTGACCCTCAACAAATCGAACACTAGTTTTAATTCTTGATACAGAATAAGTGCAGCTTTTGGGGCCAATTCCATGTTGCATAAGAGCAGTTTTGCTATGATTTAAATATTTTTCGGAGCTGATAGAGGTGTTTCCTAAGATAATCCAGTTAGGTTTTTGTAACTTGTAAAAATCATCAACCTGAGCTTTTTTTAAAATGATTGAATGTTCAGAAATTAAACTTTGATCAATAACTTTTTTTATATGATTTAAGTCATTGTCTTCATTTTGATGAAAAATAAATTTTACTTCGTGGTTTTGATCATTTAAAAGTAGGCTCGCAACTGGTAAGAATTGTGCGAGATAATATGATTCTTGAGTGTCAAAAAATACTTTCATTTAGATTTTTCAGATTATGAGAACTTCTCCAGTATGAAAAGACAAAAGCTTGTAAAAAAGCTATATTTAAGTAGTGAAAAAAACATTTCAAGATATTTTTCTTAATTTTGCATCGATTCTATTAAGTATTCCTGCTGAATTGAGAATGAAGCTTCCAGTTATATCTGATAATGAAGGATTTGATAAAGCTATGTTTATTGCCATCTGGTATAAGCTTTTATCCTTGAAAATTTCTAAGCTTCCCAATGATGAGCTTCACTTAGTGATGAGAAAATATAAACTCGTTTCAATCTTTTATCCACTTTGCGAAAGATATCTTGATGAAAAATTTAATCGGAATGTTTTTAAATTAAAAATTCGTCTTAAACCTGATCTTGTTGAGAATATTAATGAAGCGAAGACTTATTATCAAAAGCAGATATCTTCGTTGATTGATAGAAAAAGAAAAGTAAAACCTAAGAATCATTCTTTTAAAAAAGAAGATGCTTTAGAAGGTTTAAAAAAATTAAACATATATTTCAAAGAAAATGAACTCTCTCTTTTTTTAATTTCTGGCACCTTCCTAGGTGCAGTACGAGAAAAAGACTTCATATCAAATGATTACGATGTAGACCTCGGATTTTATGATCATGAAATTACTACTGATGAACTAGTTTCATTTTTATCCAAAAACCCAGATTTCAATGTAAAAAGAACAGGGCCTAATGGTTATATAGTTGTTGTTAAATACAAAACTGTTTATTTCGACCTATTTAATCATTATAAAAAAAATCAAAAAGTATGGCATTCGACTCAAATTCATAGTTGGTGGAATACACCTTTTGATTTATCAGAATATTCCCTTGCAGGAGAAAAGTTTCTAGGGCCTCAAAACTTTAATCTTTATTTAGAAGAAAATTATGGGAATTGGCGAGAGCCATCTTTGTATTACCATTTTAGTTTCGATACACCTAATAGGATTTATAATCAATCGGCCTCTTCCTTAGTTTATCTTGCTACCTTGGTTGAAAGAGGCTTGCCTGCTAAGGATTCTGCTAAAAGATTTGAAGTTGAGCGAGCTTTAGAAGAATTAGATAAAAATTTTGATTTAAGGCCACTTTAACGCATCTCGCAATTTGAAACTCTATAAGTTCTATGGTTTAAAAGCTCAAATCATAGGAGTAAATATGAAATATTTATTAATTATTTTTTTGGGATCTTCGCTTTATGCACAATACATAACTGCAGGAAAGCTTGGATGTGAAAACGTTCTAAACTTTCAAGATTTCAAAGGACAAACATTTCTTTCATTCATGCAAGAAACAGGTAAACCAATTCTTGATAGTTATGCAAACGAAGGTTATGAAATTAGATCCGTTGAAGACTTAAAAAAGACTTTAAAAAATGTAAGCTCAAAAGTTCAAAGAAAAGTTTATAGAGGTGTTAAGAAAAAAGAATCTAACTTTGTAAGTCTTGCCAAAGATTTAGAAGGAAAACCTACAAATTTATACGATCTTCCTTGGTTAATAGCTGATCTTAGAAAAGGTTATAGTATTTTTGATTTATCGACTTTTTTTGGTTTAGCAAGTTGTGGTGGATTAATCCTTCAATTTGAAGAAGGAAATATTGCTTATAACATTCATTATGGTCCTGGGTATAATAAATACGTTCATAAAACTCAAGAAGAATATGAAAAGCATCGAAAAGATAAAAGAACAGGAAGAAGCTTTGGCGAGGGACCAACTAGAGAAGCAGATGATGCTTCTGATAAAGCATATCTTCAAGACTTAGAAGAGTATGTTCATAACTATGATAAAGATATTGAAGATTTCTATGGGAATTTGTTTCTAGCTCTAACTAATTCTGATACTTCTAACTTTTTAGATATAGTACCTTTTGGACAAACACTTCTTACTGATTTCTTGGCCGTTTATACAGCCGAACAAGCGAGAAACTTAATGGATAACCATGTTTCTATCCATTGGGATGCCGCTTTATTAGAAGTTACTTTATTAGGTGCCTTTCATGCAGGACAAGACGAGATATATCTTTATTTTGATAATCCAAATACAGATAAAATGACATTTACGAATACTGTTCTTCATCAGGCTCCTGGAGGATCAGAAAGAACAAAAGAAAGATCTGCTAGACTATATGATTATTGGCAGTTTAGTACTAATCCGGATCCTGAACATAGAAATAGATCTGGAATAAATATTACAAAGAGATCTTTTAGAACTTTAGGTAAAAAAATAACAACTCACATGAGAAGTAAATATCCAGAGTTGCTTAGAAGAATTGAAAAAAACTTAGGTTATAAAGGGAAAGCTACTAATATTTTCTACTCTTTAAGTAAGTTTTTAATTAATGACAAAACTCCGAAGATTTTAGGCGAGAAGTCTTTGGAAATTACTTTAGATTACACTCAGTTTTTATTATTAGTTAAAGAGGAAGCTTCGATAATTACTAATAAAATAAAATACTATAAGTTATAAATTATCTGAATTGGTTCACGTGAAACACTCTCACAGAAGTTCTTTGGGGAGAGTTCGCTGGACCAAATTCTTTCATTTCGGATCCAATAGATCCTGTAACTTCAATTTGATAAAATCCATAACAGCCTTCTAAAAAATTTGGAAGGTATTGATCCACAATGCGAGAAGAGAGTTGAAGAAACTCTTGAGAGGATCTAGATCCAATATAATAAACATCATTTCTTAACTCTAATTGAGGTAATGAGTCGGCTCCAATCATTTGCCCACAAACATAATGATCCCATACTTTTAAGTATCCAACTTCTGAAACTGAATTTCTTGATCCGCTATTGTTATTATCCCTTGGATTTACGGGATTGTTTCCTTGCCAGTCAGGATTCCTGTCAGCCGTTCTGTTATTGTCACTTCCGCAAGAGACAAAAATTAATAAAATAATTGTAAAAAAATGTTTCATAGTTAAGCCTTTGCTTTGGTAGTTGCAAATATAATGCCAGGGTAAAAGCTAAATACGTTGGTTTAGTGCAATTAATGTGTTTAAAAAATATTCAAGTGTATAGAAAAATGCCAACTTAAATTATCGTAACTAAATGCTATGAGTGCTTTTTTTTTGATTTCTTTAGATTCTTAACACATTCGGTGAGAATTGTTTTAAGGAGAATTATGAGAATTATATTAACTACTTTTTTATTATCAATAGCTTTTTTTGCATGTAACGATTCATCAATCAATTTTGATTCAAATGTTTTACCGATTAATGAAGAAAAGTCGGATGCATTTGAAGATGACACAGTTAGCTTGGCATTATTAGATTCAGGTGAAAGTTTAAGTCATTTATCTGAAGAAAAAATTGACGAAATTAATAAAAGACATAAAAGAATCTTCGGAGGACTATGCAAAGACTTATCTGAAGAAGAAGTAGAAGAGTTAATTGCAAAAATTGATGAAAAAATAGCAGAAGTTAAAGAAAGAATCGAAATAGAAGAAAAAGAGAAAAAGCTTGAATATTTAGAAAAATTACTAGAAAGACTAGAAAAATTTAGAGAAAGAGTCATTAATAGAGAAGACCTTTGTAAAGATCTTGATGATTCAAGATGTAGCGACGAAGGAAGAGAAAGGCTAGATAAGGCGATAGAAAGAGCAAAGGTAAAGATTGAAGAATTAGAAGCGAAGCTTGAAGAAGTTGATGAAGAAAAACATAAAGAAAGATTAGAGAAGTTAATCGAGAGAATTAAAGAAAAAATTGTGAGAATTGAAGAAAGATTAAAAGACTGTCCTTAAATCATTGTGACGAGGTAAGGATCATACGGGCCCTGATAATTCAGGGCCCTTTTTTTTTGTAAAAAACCGAGATTAAGTATAAGCCGGATTCTGTAATTCGATATCATTCATCTGGGATTATAATTACTTATAACCTCATGCATCCTACCCGCCAGCTTCTGTCGAGCAGACATCAAATGCTGGCCTACATGGACTTGCACCTCGTAGAGTTTACCTGGTTTCACTACAGCCGAAC
>JAHDHG010000112.1 GCA_020631435.1 Bacteriovoracaceae bacterium
ATTATACTGGAAAATGGCGAAATCAAGAATTTTTTGAAGAAGCCGCTAATAAGTTGGCTGCGGGTGAAAAAGGAGCAATCCGATTCAAGGCACCAAAAAAATCTTATGTCTTAAATGATGAAGTGAGAGGGAGAGTTGTTTTTCCTGAAAATATGGTCGGTGATTTTGTTTTAATTAGATCAAATGGATTACCCGTTTATAATTTTTGCTGTGTCGTGGATGATATGCTCATGAAGATCTCTCACGTAATAAGAGGAGAAGATCATCTTAATAATTCTGTTAGACAGTTAATGATATACGAAGCTCTTGAAGCAACACCTCCAAGCTTTGCTCACGTTTCTCTTTTAATTGGGAAAGATAGACAAAAACTTTCTAAAAGACATGGGGCAACTTCAACTAGACTTTATAAAGAAGAATCATATCTTCCATCTGCACTAGTTAATTATTTATGTTTGTTAGGTTGGTCTCATCCAGATGAAAAAGAAATTTTTAATATTGATGATATTGCTCATATCTTTGATCCAAAACGATTTTCTAAGGCTGCAGCTATATATGATTTAGAAAAATTGAAATGGGTTAATGGGATGCATATTAGGAATCTTGAAGAAAGTATTTTGAAATCTGAATTAGAGAATTTCATAGATCAGGATCACTTTTATTTTTCTCAAAGTGAATCTTGGCAAAAATCGACTATCAGTTTATTCAAAAATCAAATTGAGTTTTTCTCAGATTTCCAAAAGAGATTAGATGCTGATTTACTACATGGAAATGTGCTGAGAACTGAAAAGTTGGAAGAAGTCCTTTCTTGGGAGAGTACGAAAGAAATTGCAAGTTTTTTAAAAAAGAAAGTCTCTTCAGTTAATTCTGATTTTTTATCTACAGAAGAATTTAAAGAGATTTTTTCTGCAGTAAAATCTGAGCTAGGCCTAAAGGGCAAACCTTTATTCATGGGAACAAGGGTTTGTTTAAGCGGACAAGACCATGGACCTGAATTAGGAGATTTAATTCCATTAATCCCTGTTAAGTTTATCAAAGAAAGAATAGATAATTTATGATAGAAACAATTCTTGGTTTTCTTTCAAGCTTAGATCTAACCATGTTATATAGTGGTCTTGGAGTTTATATTTTCCTTACCGCCATGGGTTTAGCTCCTAATCATAATGATATTTTTTTAAGTGTTTTAATTTTTCAAAGAGATCGATTAGGGCTTTCTGTCGGAGGAATATTCTTATTATTTTTTATAGCAGAGGGGCTAGGAGAAACAATTAGTTTCTTAGTTTGTAAAAAATATGGACATAAATTACTTAATTCGAAGTTTGTGCTTAAGAAATTTCCGAAAGATAAACAAGATAATGCCAGAAAGATTATGGATAAAAATCCATTTTGGGTTGTTTTACTTCTTAGATTTATGCCTATTGGAAGGCCTTACTTTATCATGATTGCTGCTTGTTTTAATATAGGTGCGAAGAGTTTTTTTAAGTACTATTATATCGTGCTCGCGTCTTACCTTGCTTTTTGGTCAGCGTTTTACTTTTATGGAGGTAAGTTGATAGAGAAGTATTTCCAGGAGGGTACTATTGTTCCTTACATTATTATGATTCTTATTTGGCTTGTTTGTGTAAGCTTAGCTTATAAGTTTGCTGCTAAAGATAACAATGCATGAGTCATAGAATTTATTTTTTGTGAAAATTGATGTTTTCTTCTAATTTTAGAATTTAATCTTATTTAGAGTTAAGATATTTTCAAGATGTGGTGTTTGGGGGTAAGCATCAAAAGGTTGTATGTTACAAACTCTATAATTTTCTAATTTGGATATGTCTCTTAATTGAGTACTGATATCACAACTAACATAAATTATTTTCTTAATACTTTTTAGCTTTCTGATAATCTGATTTAGGTTTTTCAATCCACTTCTAGGAGGATCTAAAAAGAGTACTTGATATTTATTTTCCAGAATATCGATAAAGTTTTTTTGATAGATATTTGATTCAATAAAATTGACATTTTCTAGATCTTTAGGGCTTTTAATAGAACAATCAAAAGCATCAATCTTTTTATATTGCTTAGCTAATATTTCAGAGAAATTTCCATTTCCTGAAAATAATTCTAAGCAATACTTCGAAGGTTCAATTATTGATGCAATATAGGTTTTCATCTTTTCATTGATAAAACTATTAGACTGTTTGAACTTTGATAGAGCATGAATGATATCTTCATTATCTAGATCATCATCTAAAAAGTATTTTTTATCTTCCAGGTTTTTACTACTTCTTAAATAATTTATTTGCTCATTAATTTTCTCATTTGCGATGATACATTTTTCTATGTCGACAATATTATTTGTATTTTTTTGAAAAAAGCCAATCTCATTGTGATCTACTTGTATTTGAATTCTATTTTTATAATAAAGAGGCTTAGATTCAATAATTGGATCAATTTCACACTCAATTTTATTTTTTTTGAGTAGTGATTTTAAAATATTTTCTTTTTCTTTTAATTGAGAAGAGTATTCTGCAATCATCCAAGGACAGCCTCCACATTTATCCTGATATTCACATTCAGCTTTTTTTCTAAAAGATGATTTAATATCTAGCTTTTTAATTTTAGCGAAGCCATAAGTCTTCTTCTCTTCAACTATTTCAAATTTTCCTTCATCTCCTGGCCAGACATTTTCCACAAAATACTTCTTTCCAGATTCGGAAGTGATTGTACCGAGGCCTTTATAGGTTAATGAATCAACTTTTGCACGAATAAACATTTTCAATAGATTAATAAAGGAAGTTACTTGAGTCAAAGGATTATGATAATATAGCGATATGTTTAATCTCGTATCTAAATTTTCACCCACAGGAGATCAGCCTGAAGCTATTAAGTCACTGACCAAAGGATTTGAAGAAGGGGAAACTTTTCAAACTCTTTTGGGAGTAACGGGTTCTGGAAAAACTTTTACGATGGCAAATGTCATTAAGAATTTAAAAAAGCCAACTCTCATCTTAGCACATAATAAAACTCTAGCTGCTCAGTTATATGAAGAGTTTAGATCTTTTTTTCCAGATAATGCTGTTGAGTACTTTGTTTCTTATTATGATTATTACCAGCCAGAGGCCTATGTTCCTGGAAGCGATACATATATAGAAAAAGATGCATCTGTAAATGATGATATTGATAAGTTACGTCATTCAGCGACTAGAAGTTTAATTGAAAGGGAAGATGTCATCGTTATCTCTTCTGTAAGTTGTATCTATGGGATTGGTTCTCCTGAAGAATATGGAAAGCAGAAAATAAAACTGTTTAAAGGTGATGTGATTGATAAAAATGATTTTATCAATCTTCTCATTGCCATACAATATCAAAGAAATGATTTTGATTTTTCAAGAGGATGCTTTAGAGTTCGAGGAGACTTGATTGAAGTGTTTCCAAGTTATGAAGATGAATTTGCGATTAGAATTGAATTTTTTGATAATGAAATTGATTCTATTCATATAGTCGATCCTTTAAGAGGTAAAATTATTAAATCTCTTGATAAAGTGGTGATCTACCCAACTTCTCATTATGTTGTTTCTCAAGATTACTTGAAAAGAGCAATTAAGACGATACAAACTGAGTTGAGAGAAAGAATTCAAGAACTTGATCATGATGAAAAAATAGTAGAATCCAAAAGACTACAACAAAGAACAATGCTCGATTTAGAGATGATGGAAGAATTGGGCTATTGCACAGGGATAGAAAATTATTCAAGGCATCTTACTGGCTCAAAAGAAGGTGAGCCTCCTCCAACGTTAATAGATTTCTTTGGAGACGATTTCTTATTAATCATTGATGAATCGCATATTACGATACCACAAGTAGGTGGAATGTTTCGAGGGGATAGAGCAAGGAAGGAAACTTTAGTTGAGCATGGATTTAGACTTAAAAGTGCATTAGATAATAGGCCTCTCAACTTCAGAGAATTTGAAGAGCGATATAACCGGGTTCTTTTTGTTTCAGCGACACCAGGAAATTATGAGCTTGAGCAAACTCAGGGAGAAGTTGTAGAACAAGTTATTCGACCTACAGGATTACTTGATCCATTGATAGAAGTCAGAGATAGCAAAAATCAAGTCGAAGATTTTTTATCTGAAGCTAGAAGTGCAATTAAAGAAGGATTTAGAGTTTTAATTACTACATTGACTAAAAAATTAGCTGAGGAACTAACTGATTATTATAAAAGTCTTGGAATAAAAGTGAAGTATCTACATTCAGATATAGATGCTTTAGAACGAGTTAAAATTTTAAGGGAACTCAGGCAGGGTGAGTTTGATATTTTAGTTGGAATTAATCTTTTGAGAGAAGGTTTAGATATACCAGAAGTTTCTTTAGTTGGAATAATGGATGCTGATCGGGAAGGTTTTCTTAGATCTACTAGATCTTTAATTCAAACTATAGGCCGAGCAGCAAGAAATGATAAAGGTAGAGTTTTGTTATACGGATTGAGTATTACGAAAAGTATGGCAGAAGCAATTCATATAACAAAAGAAAGAAGAAAAAAACAAGATAGTTATAATAAAGAGAATAATATTGTTCCAAAAACTATTTTAAAAGAGGTAAAACAGGGAGTGCTCGAGTATTTAGGTAAAAGCTCAAAGTCTAATGCTAAAAAGAAAAAAGAAATTGATATATTAAGTCTTTCAACAGAAGAGATTGATCAAAAAATTAATGAATTAAATAAAGAAATGAATGAGCACGCTCAAAATTTAGAATTTGAAATGGCGTTAGAGTTAAGAGAAGAAATTAAAGAGCTAAAAAGATTAAAGCTATTTAACTAAGATTCTTAGTAAAGGCTTAAGGGTTATAAGATCTAAATGGAAATCTAGAATGTCCCTTCCATTCAAGGAGATCGTAGCTGACATATCTTTGAAAATCCTTGATGTCATAATCAGTTTTTTCTAAATCTATAGAGACATAGGTCAATGAATATCCATTTTTATGTGAATGATTTAAGCTAATGATTTTAGTCCAAGTTCCTGAGTTTAAATAAACTGTTCCATCGTTGTATAATCTATATCCTGGAAAGTGAGTATGACCATTTACTAATATTTTCGCATCATCAACTTTTTTAAAAAATTTTCGTGCTAAATTTTCATAGTTTTCAAATAAGACTAATTCTTCTCTAATATCTTTAATGATTTTTCTTAAATTAAATCTTGAAAGATACAAACTCCAAAATCTAAACATCGCGAAATAATAGATGTTTGCTAATATAAATCTTAAAGTTAAGAAAGTATCAAAGATAAGACCGTTTATCAGAAGGCTCCTAACAGGAGTTACTTGGTTGATATAGTGTCTTTCTTTTTTAAATTTATTAATTACAAAGTGGCAATAATAAGTTCCCCATGGGGGAAGAAAATATTTTTCTCCATCTTGTGATTCTAGGATAGATTCTTTGGGATCAAAGAGGTGTGCTTTCTCATATTGATGTCCATGTTGAAGATATATTCCTGTATTTGGATTATAAGTAAGTTCTTCCCAGAAAATATTTATTTTTGATCTATTAGAATAAGAAAACAAATTAATAAATTTATCTCTTACTTTAGGAAGGATTAATTCGGCGTCATGATTCCCGGCAATATAAGTAATTGATTTGTTAGGAGTACTCAAAAAAGCATCGATTGAGTTAAAAACTTCGACATGACCTTGATGAATGATTTTTAATTTTTCAAGGCTCGCTGTTTCAGACCAGAATTCATCATCATAGTATTGAACGAAAGGGACTGTTGCAAAATCGATGAAATCTCCATTAAGAATCACTTCAATTTTTTGATCATAGTATTGATCTTGAGAATAGTATTGAAAAAATGCAATAAGCTCTTCATCATGGAAAAAATCTTCTAATATATTTTTTTGTCCAAATATATATTGGCCTGCACCTAGATGTGTATCAGATAAGACCAAAATTAGTTTTTCAGATTGTTTTTTTTCCACTAAGTTTAGTTTAATTTGATTCAAAGGATTTTGTAAGGATGAACAATTTTCAAAAAGAGAATTTCTTAATCATTTTAGTCAGTCTTGTGGCCTTAGCATTCTTGGTTTGGCTTATTTATTTCAATATTCCTGTTGAAGGATCAGAGTCTTACTCTTGGGTATCATCACTTTCAGGGATAAATGCTATTTTTAATCTAATATCTGCAACTTGTTTATTTCTTGGTTATAAAGCGATTAAGAAAGGTGATAAAGAGACACATATAAAACTGATGAAGTCTGCCTTTTTCTTTTCATTTTTATTTCTAATTGGTTATATCATTTATCATACCTTTCATGGAGAAACGAAATTTCTTTCTCAAGGACCTATTAGATATATTTATTTCTTTATTTTGATTACTCACATTATTTTGGCTGCAGTTTGTCTGCCTATGGTCTTGATTACTTTTTATCATGCTATAAGAAAGAACTTTGGAGTACATAAAAAAATAGCCAAATGGACTTATCCCATTTGGCAATATGTATCAGTTACTGGTGTAGTAATTTATTTAATGCTGAAATTAATCGGTTAATTCTTATAAAGAATTTAATTTAGATGCAAGTCTTGAAGTTAATCTTGCAGCTGTCTTTTTATTCATAGCACTAGTCTTAGATAATTTTCCTAAAAGTGATTGAGCTTTAGAATAAAAATTTTGAGCTTCTTCCTTATTCCCTTCAGCAGTAGCTGTATGAAATTTCTTAATTGCAGTTCTTGTTGCAGATTTCTTTGATCTGTTATGTGCTCTTCTTTTAACATTTTGACGTGCTCTTTTTGCAGCTGATTTATGATTTGCCAAAATAATACTCCTTTGCTTTTAATAAGAAGGTTATTATACTTATTTTTGTTTTACAGGACTTTTTAAAGCACATAAGCCAGTTTGACAAGGATAGTCTATATTTTGCTGTGCGCAAATTAATATTTAATAAAATTGAGTGAGTCTAAAATGAGTAATATTCAAAAGATTGGAGTTGTGGGAGCTGGACAGATGGGTTCAGGAATTGCTCATGTATCTGCTGCAAGTGGCTTTCAGACTCATCTTTGGGACATTTCTAGGGAAGTATCTGAAAAAGCATTAGATTCCATTAAATCAAGATTAAATAAGGGGCTTTCGAAGGGCAAGTGGGATGAAAGCTTTGTAAATAATACTATAGGTAATTTAAGTATCTCTTCTGAGCTGGAAGACTTGGCAGATTGTGATCTAATAGTTGAAGCAATAGTTGAAAATGAATCAATTAAATATGAATTGTTTTCTAAACTTGATGCTATTTGTAAAGCAGATACTATTCTTGCTTCTAACACTTCATCAATTCCGATAACCAAAATTGCTAATAATACAAAGAGGGCCGATAAAGTTGCAGGAATGCACTTTATGAATCCTGTTCCAATTATGAAATTAGTAGAAGGAATCCGAGGTAAAGATACTTCTGAAGAAACATTTAAAGCGATTGAAGATGTTTCAAAGAAAATGAATAAAGTTTTTGTAAAATCAAACGATTTCCCAGGGTTCATTGTAAACAGAGTTTTAATGCCAATGATTAATGAAGCAATTTATGCCCTTCATGAAAATGTAGCAAATGCTGAAGATATTGATACAGCAATGAAGTTAGGAACCAACCAACCTATGGGGCCTTTGAATCTTGCAGATTTTATTGGATTAGATACTTGTCTTGCCATTATGAATGTACTTTATGAAGGTTTTGGTACTGAGAAATACAAGCCTTGTCCCTTACTAGAGAAGTATGTTGCTGAAGGGAAACTTGGCAAGAAGACTGGTGAAGGTTTTTATAAATATTAGGATAAATTATGTTATTAGATGAAAACTACAAAGAAATTAGAGATCTAGTAAAAAAGTTTTCTGACTCTGAAGTTGCACCCTTGGCCATGCAAATTGATCATGAAGGGGTGATCCCAGAATCTTTAGTAAAAAAGCTCGGAGAGACTGGTTTTTTAGGTACTTATATTCCTGAAGAATACGGTGGCGCTGGAATGGATTACTTAGACTATGCAATTGTCGTAGAGGAGTTATCTAGAAACTGTGCTTCAACTGGAGTATTAGTTTCAGCACATACCTCACTTTGCATGTGGCCGATCTTAAATTTTGGAACAGAAGAGCAAAAGAAAAAATTTCTTCCTTCATTAGCAAGTGGTGAAAAAATTGGATGTTTTTGTTTAAGTGAACCGAACGCTGGATCTGATGCAGGGTCTTTGACTACTTTTGCAGAAGATAAAGGAGATCATTGGGAGCTCAATGGTGTAAAAAATTGGATTACTAATGGTAAGGAAGCAAAGACAGCAATTGTTTTTGCAAAGACTAAAAAAACTGATGATTATAAAGGAATTTCTGCTTTTGTTGTTGATTGTGAAACAGAAGGTTGGAATATCATTAAGATTGAAGACAAGCTTGGGATTAAAGGATCTTCAACTGCTCAAATAGCCTTAGATAAAGTTAAAATACCAAAAGATAATTTATTAGGTCCTCCTGAAAAAGGATTCAGAGTTGCCATGGCGACTTTGGATGGAGGAAGAATTGGTATTGCAGCACAGGCCCTCGGGATTGCACAAGGTGCTTTTGATTACGCAATAAATTATTCAAATGAAAGAATTCAATTTGGAAAGCCTATTAGTGCTCTTCAAGGCCTACAATTCATCATGGCTGATATGAGTACGAAAATTGCAGCATCTAGGTTGTTGATTTACGATGCGAGTCAAAGAAAAAATATGAAGATTCCATATTCGAAACAGTCTGCTCATGCTAAATTATTTGCTTCAGAAGCCGCTATGTGGGTAAGTACTAAAGCAATTCAGATTTGTGGTGGAAATGGGTACACAAAAGAGTATCCAGTTGAAAGATTTTTTAGAGATGCAAAGATTACTGAAATTTATGAAGGGACTTCTGAAATTCAAAGGGTAGTGATAGCTGCTAATGAATTGAAAGGGAAATAAAATGGCAAAGAAGAAAAAAACTACTAAGAAGAAAGCCACTAAGAAAAAAGCTGTAAAGAAAAAAGCTGTAAAGAAAAAAGCTGTAAAGAAAAAAG
>JAHDHG010000113.1 GCA_020631435.1 Bacteriovoracaceae bacterium
GCGTAATATTTCTTATTCTCTACTTCTAGCTTCTCAACTTGAGAGCTATCCTTATTCTTAAATTTTAACTCTCTTAATCTTTTGCCTTTAAATTTTAAAATTTCAAGCCTTGAGTTAAACAGTCGATAATAATTTCTAGCATTTTTCTGAGTCGAGATTAACTTCTCAGCAGCTTTTACTTCTTTTTGAAGAACAGTATAAATCTTCTTATCTATCTCACTCATTTGAGAAAACAATAAATTTGCAAATAGTAATATAATTAAATATTTAAACATTACCCGCCCAATACAATGAACTTAAACTGTTCAAAACCTGCATCTGTAGAGATTTTCATTAGTTGGTTTATATGTTGATAATCAATATCTTTATCCATGATAAAATTTACAACATCAGCCATATCCTTTAGGCCTTTTTCTTCCATCTTTATTTTTTCTAAATTTTGCTTTAAAGAAAGTAGCTCATTTCTCACCTTAACTTTATTTGAAAAATTCCAAACCCCACTCTTTTTCAAACTAGTTATCAGCTTTTCATCAACGTAAACCTCTAAGTCTTTATTTAATTGTAGAGTTACACCTTTTTCAATTAATGATTTTGAAACGGAATCAGGTATTCGTATACCTTGATTAATTTTCAACTGAACTTCTGAAATAGAATAATTTTTCAGAAGAAAAACTAACAAAATAACTAGAATATCTAACAAGGAGTTTAACTCCAAATCGAACATTTCCTTCTTTGCTCTTCTTTTTCTATTTCGAATAAACCGTTTACCGATCATTTTCTTCCTTAATTTTCAAAAATTATCTGTTCAAATAATTTATCTGCTTTAGTTGGGTTGGTTTTCTTACTTCTTAATTGATCCATAAACTTTACAAGATTTTGATAATTCACATCTTTCTTTGGAGTTAAAACCACTCTAGTCTCTTCTGGGTTCTCTTTTTTGATTTTAACTACTTCTTCATTTATTTTTGTAAGAAAATCTTTATCATCCCAATCAACGTTTATTGAACTAATTAACTGTTGATTCTTTGAATTCGTAAATCGGATTCTTGAATTATCAACAAAAATTTTAAGCTCAAATTTCTTTTTATCTTTTTTAGGTTGTGTCTGTTCAAGTTTAAAGACTGGCAAATCTGTACCAATTTCAAATACATGAATGAGTTGCACTGAAAACAAAAGAAAAAAGATAAGAACAAAAACTACATCTAGAATTGGAATTAAATCAATCCTAGAAACTTTTTTCTTTTTTCTCCTGGCACTTGGTAAAGAATACATCTTTTAATTTACCTTTATTTATTCTTTATCTACTAACTTCATTGTTCCAAGAACATCAAGCAGCTTTACAGAGTACTGATCTACATTAGAAATAATTCTTTCTGACTTTGAAGTAAGCAAACTATGAAAGATCATAATGCTGATAGCAGAAATAAGACCAAATGCTGTAGTATTCATTGCTTGAGAAATACCAGAAGCTAATAACTTCGACTTTTCTGTTGGATCAATATCTCCTGAAATTGATTCAAATGATGCTATCAGACCAAAGATGGTCCCCAGTAATCCTAATAATGTAGAAATATTGGCAATCAAACCAAGATAAGGAAGATTTTTTTCAGCTTTAGGAATCACCTCTAATGCTGTTGCATCAATTGCATTTTGAATTTGCTCTGGCCCTTGAGCTGCTCTCTTGAGAGCATTCTTTATAACCATTGGAAGAGCTGCAACTGATCCTGAGCAATACTGGATAGCGTCTTTAATCTTATTAGATAAAACTAATTTTTGAATTTCATTCATGAAACTCGAAGAATTTGAATCTAATTTCTTCAAACTAATTAATCTTTCAAAAGTAATAGCAAGACCGATCAGCCAAAGTAATCCAATGGCATACATAAATGGCCCACCCTGTGTAATGAAATTTTGGATTGATTCAAACATTTTCCCTTCCTTGGTAACTAAGATTTCTATATAAAATGATATGAAAGATCTAAAGGAAGAGTCAATTTTTCAACAAAAATCAAGATGGAAAAAAAATCCTAAAGAAAAACAGGAAAGAAGTAATTGCAAAGTAAAAGACCAATGCCTGACAAGATCGGTATGGTTAAATTATCATCAACCTTGAATGCAGAAACAGCTTCAGAACAAGATGCAAATAATCCAGCAAGAATAGAGAAAGACAAGAAATTGTATTCGTTTACCCCAAAATTACTCAAATAAACAAAAGTTATGAATGAACTTATAAACCAAAAACTAAGGCAACCTTCTAAGCTTTTATTAGGGAGAACTTTAATACTCCCAAATTTAATCCCAATTAAAGAACCCAATGGATCTGCAAAAACTAGAAAAAATATTGATAAAACTGCAATATGTGTTTGGAACAATGCTAGACTTAGACCCACTCCTAAAGCGTAAAAAGGCAATCCAGTAAATGAATTAAGTTCATTCTTTCGAAGAAGTATTTTTCCATACTTTAAAATAAACTTATTGATTGCTTTAAACTTGAATCTAAGTAACTCAACACAAAAAGCAAAACAAGCGAAACATAATCCAATCTTTGCTAAGAACTTTGTTTCCAAATTTAAGTAGAAAAATAAAAACAATCCAATTGAACCTGTACAAATATGCCAAATTTTTCTAGGTAAATGCAGATCAGTTCGATTAGCCAACACACTCATGATAATACCATACCAAAAAAATCGGTTTTTTGTCTCAAAATATAAAATTTATTCATTTACCAATCTAATTTCATATACTTATAATTAAATTATATAGTAATCACTACAGGATAATTATCATGGAAGATTCAAAAACTGTTGAAAATGAAAATTTTACGCATATTTCCAAATCGGATTTAATTCACAACTTTTCTCCTAACTTCTCCTTATTTAATGACAAAACTGTAATTGCAATTGGAGGAGGAAAAGGAGGCGTAGGAAAAAGCTTTATCTCAGCGAACATAGCAATTAATCTAGCAAAAGCTGGAAATAAAGTAATAGCTATAGACCTAGATTTAGGTGGGGCAAATCTGCATTCTTGTCTTGGAGTCGGACTTCCAACAAAAACTTTGTCAGATTATTTTAATAATAATTTGATAGACATTAATGAACTTATTCATCAAACCAAAATTGAGAATTTATCTTTAATTTCAGGTGCACAGGATGAAATAGGGATGGCCAATCTAAGATCCAAGTCAAAAAACTCACTTATTAATCAATTAAAAAAAATTTCTGCAGACTACTTAATATTAGATCTTGGAGCTGGTACCTCTGCGAACACTATTGATTTCTTTATATCTGCAGATCATGGAGTTCTTGTTTCTCTTCCAGAACCAACATCTATTGAAAATACCTATAGATTTATAAAGTCTTGTTTTTTTAGAAAGCTAAGAATGTTAGATGATTCTTTTATTACATCTGAGATAATTGCAAAAGCATCAAAGTCTAAATTACAAGATTCTTCAAGCACACCGATAGAGGTTTTAAATAAAATATTAGAATTAAGGCCATCAATAAAAACAAAAGTTAAATCTGCATTTGAAATGTTTTCTCTAAATCTTATTTTGAATCAAGCAAGAAGCTTGCAAGAAGAAGAACTAGGATTTGCCATTGAAAAAATTTGTTCAAAATACTTTGGGTATAATTTAAGCTACTTAGGATTTATTAATTATGATCCAGCTGTATGGCAAAGTGTCAGGCAACAAAAATCACTTTTAATAAACTTTCCAAACTCTGAAAGTGCTTCACAAATTAAATATATCACAAGAAAAATCCTAGAAAGAGATCAATAATGAATATAGAAAAAGATTATTTTAGAATTCTAGATATTCCTTTCTCTTCTGGTCCTAAGACCATTGAAAGAGCATACTATAAAGAACTTAGCCTCTATCAAGAGGATTCAATTGCAGGATATTCCTTATTTTCAGAAGAACAACTCTCAAAGAAAAGAAAAGACATAGAAGAAGCATTTAAAGTCTTAATTTCTGAAGAAAAAAGAAAAGAATACTTAAAAGCAAAATCAATTTCAGTAGAGGTTGATTTAGTTAATGATGAAAACACTGATGAAGCAACCTCATATGTTCATAAACTTGAAGCAAAAAATAAATATCATCTTGAATTTATTCCGTGCTCTGAAATGGAGAATAAAATAGAGATAGAAGAAGACTTTTTTGGAATTTTTTTAAAACAAGTTAGAGAGTACAAAAACGTCTCAATTGAGAGAATGTGTAGACTAACAAATATATTAAAAACATATATCATTGCAATTGAAGAAGATGATTTTGAAAACTTACCTGCAACTGTTTATGCGTTTTATTATTCAATATTGTATAATATTAAAAATAGATCCTGACACAGTCGCAAAAAAATATATCTCTCGATTAAAAAAATATAGAGAGTAAAAAATTATGTCTAAAAAAATTGATTTAATCATTACCAAAGATGATCTTCACTTCTCAAGATTAGATCAATTTATTGTTAGCAAGCTAAATGAATATAGCAGATCTTATATCAAAGACTTATTTTCTAAAGGGTTTATTAAAAGTTCACATCCCATGGGCTTAAAAAAACTTCCCCCCCTTGGAACAAAAATTGAAATCACTATCCCGGAGATTGAAAAAAGTGAACTTATTGCTGAAGATATCCCACTTGAAATTCTCTTTGAGGATGAATTCTTATTATTTATCAACAAACCTTGTGGATTAGTAGTACATCCTGGAGCAGGAAATTGGACAGGTACATTGGTGAATGCACTTTTACATCATTGCAAAGATCTTAAAGGCATTGGAAATATAGAAAGACCGGGCATAGTCCATCGATTAGACAAAGGAACTTCTGGAGTGATGGTGATAGCAAAAGAGCAAAAAACTCATGAGTTATTATCCCAAATGTTTAGTACACATGATTTAACGAGAAAATATGAAGCCATTGTTTACGGAAAAGTTCATCCCAAAGCTGGAACGATAGAAAGCTTTATTTCAAGAGATCCTAATAATCGTCAAAAGATGACATCCAAAATAAATAAAGGGAAAAAAGCAATTACTCATTTTAAAGTTTTAAAAGAATTTGAGTACGCTAGCCATGTAGAGTGTAAATTAGAAACAGGAAGAACACATCAAATTAGAGTTCATTTATCTCAACAGAAAAGAACTCCAATCATTAATGATAAAACTTATTCGAATATATCAAAACAATTAAAATCGATTCCAGATCTTAAAAAATTGATTAATGATTACGAGCACCCATTCCTTCATGCCAAACTTTTAGAACTCACACATCCAATAACAAAAAAACAGATGAGTTTTGAAACAAAACCTCCCCAAAATTTCTTAAATGTCTTAGAATTATTAAATGATTCGACATGAGTTAAAATTTGGTATCTTTCAAACATCAACAGAGAAACCAAACAATGCTCTTTATTTAAAACAAATACATTCCAGTATCATTAAGCATATAGATGAACATGATTCTGAGGGAGATGGCTTAATTTGGAAACACCACGAGTTAAAAGAAAAAATATCAATGGTTTACACAGCTGATTGCCTTCCTATTTTTATTGAAGGGGAATATGGATCTTGTCTTTTGCATGCAGGCTGGCGAGGTATTCAAAAAAAAATTCATTTGCAAGAAATAATAACAGACATATCTCCTAAGTTATGTGTTATTGGCCCAAGTATTCAAAAAGATTCATTTGAAGTCACATCAGAATTTACAAATTACTTTCCAAATAGCAGCAACTTTTCAAAAAATGCTGATAAAATTTATTTTGACCTTCAATTAGAAGTAAAGAATGACCTTAAAAGAAAATGGAAGGAAATAAAAATCATCGATGAATCTATTTGCACTTTTAACTCTACAAAACTTCACTCATATAGAAGAACTGGAAAAACTGATCGAAATTATAATTTCTATAAATTATACTAGTTCATATAAAAGGATTTTATTATGACTTATAAAAAAACTTTAACGACTCAAGGTATTACTTTTCCACATCTATTATTTATCATCCTCAATTTGATAGGTGTAGGAGTAACGATTTATCTTACTACTCACTACCTAAATACTCATTACCCAGATCCAAATTCATTTAATGATACTTCTGGTTGCGATATTAATTCATTTCTTAATTGTGACGCTGCTACTTACTCACCTATTGCTGCTATTGCCAATATTCCTATCGCAATTTTTGGACTAGCAATCCATGTTATATTTCTTATTGGAAGCCTTGTTGGAAAAGAAAGTTTTGAAAGTACTAACAAAACTCTCTCATTGTTAAATTCGATTGGATGCCTCGCTCTTTTTATTTACTCATTAGTTGTATTAAGAACATTATGCCCTTATTGTACAGTTTACTATGTACTTTCTTGGCTAATATTATATTTATTTTGGAAGAAATCAGATATTCCATTTATGAAAATAGGAAGCGGCGGAGTAATCGCGGCTGCAGTAGTTTTTTCGTCTCTTGCCTTTGCTTCATATTCAAAAATCTCATCGAAGAAAAAAGAACAAGAAACTATTAAAAGCTCCGTGATTAAACAGTTTTTTGAATTACCAAATCTTGGAAAGCCCGAATATTTATCTCCGCTCACAATTGCAAAGTCTTTTGATAATATTGATGATGCCCCAATTTGGATTGCAAAATTTTCAGACTTTCAATGCCCCGCTTGTAAAATGGCAGCAAAAAAATTAGAAAACTTTGCTAAAAGATATAAAGGAAAAATTAATATTTATTATTATCCTTTACCATTAAGTAATGTTTGTAATGATAATATTAAAAGACCAATGCATGCTCATGCTTGTCAAGCAGCATATGTTGCTGCTTGTAATAAAGATAAATTTCATGAAGTACATGATGAGATTTTTGAAAATCAAGCAAAAATTGATTCTAACTTCTTAACTTCATTAAAAGAGAAGCACCAGCTACAAAACTGTGAAACAGATGAAATTAAAAACCTAGTAAAAAGTACTCTTAAGCAAGGATACGCTTATAAGGCCAGATCTACGCCAACAGTTATTTTAAATGGAGCTAAAATTCCGTGGAGCTTACCAGAAACTCAATTTTATCAAATATTCGATGAAATCTTAAAAAGAAAAAAGTAATGATTGATTCACACTTTCATCTTGATTATCTAAAACAAGGCTCCCGAGAAGAGATTGTTTCTCTAGCTCAAGAAGAAGGTGTGAAGAAATTCATAACTATCTCTGTCTCTCCTGAAAACTTAGATGAAGTCATTCAAATTTCTCGAGACTTTGAAAATATTTATTGCACTCAAGGAATTCATCCACATGATGCAAAGTCTTACTCTAAAGAAGTAAGAGAGAAAATTATTAAAAATTCTCTTAATAATGAAAAGGTTCTTGCAACAGGAGAAATTGGATTAGATTATCATTACGATAACTCTCCCAGAGAAATTCAAAAACAAGTTTTCAATGAACAACTTGAAATTTCAATCGAGTTAAATAAGCCGATCATTATACATACAAGAGAAGCTGAAAATGACACTGAATCAATAATTAAGAATCAACTTTCAAATTTAAAAAGAAAGGGAGTATTTCATAGTTTCACTTCAGGACTCAAACTTGCAGAATTTGCTCTTGATTCAGGATTTTATATTGGCTTCAATGGAATTATAACGTTTAAAAATGCTGAAAATGTTAGAGACGTAGTAAGGCTCACACCTCTTGATAAGATCTTGCTTGAAACTGACTCTCCTTTTTTAACTCCTTCTCCTCATAGAGGTAAGGAGAATTCTCCAAAATACTTAAAACATATTGCTCAGAAAATTGCTGATATTAAAAATGTTTCTCTTAAGGAAGTGCAAGAAAAGACAACTAAAAATTTTGAGCAACTTTTTTTATAACTTAGGTGTTAAATCAAATCCATCTGAGGCGCTTGAATCTCCTCGCATCCAATAACAAGCTTTCCTAGTTTTTCTTTCAAATATAATGCAAGATCATAGCAATTTGCCTCATTCGGTTGATGAAGAATAAAGTATACTTTACTCACTCCCCTTTCGTTCCATTTCTTTAATTGCTCGACCCAATTATCCAATCTCTGAAAATCAGTTTCATGAAGAGAATTACCAACAAATCTAACTAGGACCCAATCAGAATAAAGTGATAAATCAAAAAGCTCTCTTCTGCCTGCAACATCAAGAATAACTTTGGGACAACCTATATCTTCATTCTTGAATTCTTTGTCTCTTAACTCTACAGACACTGGGATTTTAGAAGGTAATCTTTTTATAAAGCTCTTAAGTTCTGGAAGATAATTCAAATCAAAATGCTCTGGGAATTGAATAAATGTACTTCCATTCTGATCACCAAAGAGATTCACTGCCGACAAGAATTCACTAATCTTCGTATTTAACTTAGAAAAACCTGTTCCATGATGAGAAACAACTTTGGGAAACTTGCAACAAAATTTAAAGTGACCAGGAACCATTGATTTCCACTTTTTAGTTTGATCAAAGCTAGGAATAGAGTAAAAGCTTGAATTTAATTCTATACATGAAAAAAACTTTGCATATGTCTCAAGAGAATTTTTCAAAGCCGCAGATCTATCAATTTTTTTAATGAGTTCACTGTGATTAAAGACAGGTGCTCCAACATATACTTTTAGATTTGATGGGCCCCAATTTTTAAAATTTCTTTCTGGTTCTTCTGGAAAAGAATAGTCTATATCTTGAAACCTATCGGTCTTTCCAAATTCCAAGTTAGCTCTTTGGTTTAATCTCTATATTTGAAAGTAAATCCCCTAAGTTTTGCTT
>JAHDHG010000114.1 GCA_020631435.1 Bacteriovoracaceae bacterium
ATTCTTTACAAAATAAGACATCGGTAGAATAGACTCTTCAAGGGTTCTGCACTGAAATATCGTTAAAGCTCCTATGCCATCACTTACCTTCGTTTATGCTTTTTAGGGTTATAAAAAGAAACATTTCCTTAACAAGTTCGTAATATAGATGAAAATATTATTTATAAAGCAGTTTGAAGAATAATTTTTTAAGATAATTCGACTTCATCTTTCTTGATTTAAATAACATAAAAAATGTCAGACCATAACCGACTAAAACATTAAATAAGCCTATACCAAAAACTCCTGTAATAATGGGAAGTAAAATATTTAAATTAAATTCACTAGTTGAATATAAAAAATATGGAATCTGAGTACTTGCAAAAGTGACATGACGAATAGATAGGTCTATTCCTATGGCATTACCTATATAAGGTGAAAAAGCCAAGGCAAAACCTAAGAAAGTACTCGACGCGATTTGTCCTATATGATTGGAAAGAAACTTGAAGATTTTTTTTCTAAAAAGAGAAAAATCTCTCTTTTCTGCAAGATGAAAATTTTTTTCTCTATACCAATTATCAACTAAGCCTCCTGCTATACCGCTTAATACAAGCCAAACTCCAGCGACACAAGCATAATATAAAGATCTGGAATCAAATATATGCAAACCATTAAACTCACTGATTAGTATCTCATTGGTAAGAGGATAATAATTATTTTTTTCAAATATCAAAAAAATAAGATAAGAAAAGCCAGCTCCGGCAATCACATTTCCAACGACTGAAAAAAACTGATTAAGAATGGACATTCTTAATAAACTGGCTATTTCACTAAATGATTGATCTGACTCTTCTTGCTTATCTAAAATATTTAATATTGAACATATTATTTTACTTGGTTGTTTTGTAGCCAATGTCCCCTTCAAAAAATAAATACATAGAAATATAAATGAATATAAAAATCCATGAGATAAATATTGAAGAAAGGAAAAGTTTACCAACTCAAGACTCAAGAAAGGTTTAAGAAAGGCAAAAAGACCAACAAGACAACCTCCAATTAAAGAACTAGTAAATATAGAAAAAATTCCTTCTAAGGAAGACTGAGAGTACTTTCTTCCAAGTCTTGCCGAATATTCTGTAGCTTCGTAGTTAATGATAGACCAATAACTACTTAATAATGAAAAAACTGATCGAGACTTCGTTATATCGGTTTTTAAAATTTCAAATAAATCATACAGCTCATCAGAAAAATGAAGGCTTTTCAGGTAATAGTTTAAACTAAGAAGTTTAATAAACCTTTTTATTAAATCTTCACTAATTAAATATCTATAGGATAGATCGAAAGAGATTCCACTATTTTGAATATATTTAGACTTATGTAACTCATCTAAATGCTCAAGCAGTGTACCCTTTAAAGCTTTAAAATTTTGTATCGATTGAGATTTCTTATAATTCGAGAAAGATTCTTCAATTTTTTTAAAGTTAAGGATTTCCTCAGGATAACAAAGATTTTTCATATGAAAACTAACTGAGTTCATATGATATTTAATTCTTAATAAGTTTAGCTCTAGAGCAGCTAAAATTTTCTTAGAGACAATATTTTCAGCTTTAGAATTTAAATTGTATATAGACTGAAAAACTTCTTGAATGTCTAATTTTGAATACTTTTTAGCTTTTAAAATCTTCCTTACTTTTGGAACAAATATAAATCTCCGGATATCTTTATCATGATAAACTCTAGGAATAACTTTATACTCCAGCCTTTTAATCAATTCCTGAAAGAAACTACTTCCCTCTAAAACTCCAGAGTTAGTGAATATACCTTCAAAGTAAAAATCACTTTTTAAAAGTAAATTTGGATCAATGTTATCAATCTCATTAACTAAGCTCACATAATCTTTATAACAATTTCTGCTGACATATACCACAGCCATTGTGTATAAAAGATCATGACTTATGATAAAATCATGAATTCTTTTAAAGAAGTTTGGTATCTCAATATTATTTCCGTTGATAACCAGTTTATTACCGTAGGATCAATACTTATTGGACTGTTTTGCTTAATCCTAGGTATTTTAATTAGTCGAAGAGTTGTAAAGAAAATTCTTTTTTTTGCAACAGATAAATTCAAGCTTGATAAGAGTTCCGCCTATCTCTTAGAGCTCGTTATGTTCTATGTAGCACTACTACTGGTTATTCTTTTCGCTCTAAAAATAGCCAATATACCCATAACCGTCTTCACTTTGCTAGGTGGGGCTTTGGCTATTGGAGTTGGTTTTGGTTCTCAATCTATAGTTAATAACTTTTTAAGTGGAATTGTTATTATTCTAGAAAGACCTATTAAAGTTGGAGATTTTATAAATGATGATAATATTATCCACGAAGTTGAATCTATTGGATTAAGAAGTACTAAGCTAAAAACCTTTGGAAATCAGCATATTTTTATCCCTAATAGTAAAATCATCGAATCTAAATTAACGAATTTTACTTATAAGAATAATGTAGTTCGAACCGGGGTTAACTTTAGTGTCTCTTATGATACAGAAATAAAAAAAATAGATGATATTGTTACAGGGGCCCTAGCTGAACATGGACGTATTCTGCCTAGTCCTTCAGTAAAGGTCTTGTTTACAGATTTTGGCCCTTCCTCCTTAAATTTTAGAGTTGAGTTTAGCCTCAAAATTAAAAATGTTGATGACAAAAGATTTGTTGAATCGGATGTTCGCTACATGATCTTTAATTTATTAAAAGATCATGAAATCACAATCCCATTTCCTCAAAGAGACTTAAACATTAAGTCAGAGCTATTACGATCATCATTAGAAGAATAATTTATTTATTCGACTTTTTAATTAATTGGATTATATCTTTTAACTTAACTCTAGATTCAAGTGGATGCTTGAGAGACTTATTAGGAATAATTTTATAAACATTATTCCTGCCAACTTTTGTTCTTTTAATATATTTATCTTCTTCAAGTCCATAGATAATGGCCATTGTAGATCTTTCAGTAATCCCTACCCTATTTGCTATTTGTCTAACAGTTAAATCCTCTTCCAGGGCCAGCAGAAAATAAACATGCGCATAATTACTAAAAAAGGTCCATTTTTTCATCTTCTTTTATTATAGCGTAAAAATCCTAAAACTGGAAATTTTTTGCATGTTTATTAATGCATGCAAATAAGTTCATGTAATTTCAGTCAGTTAGCATTTCAATGCCAATTATCTGAAAACAAATACATGAAACCTATTGCATGTTTATAGATTCATGTTATATTAAACATGAACTAAGGAGCCAAAATGAAGTTACTTTTAATAAAATTATGTTTTATCTTTTCTCAGGTATATGCCAGCAGTTCCAGCATATCATTCGAGCTGAAGGATAAGATGAATTCTGAATGTTCTGTGATTACAACATTACAAGAGATAGGAAAACCATATCAGTTTGTCGGTTTTTCGATCCTAAATAAATGGTGTGGTGAGAAATCACTTCATAATCAAAAAATATTTGCACATAAAAAGAAATATTAACCAAAAAAGAGGAGTAATTATGTACGAATGTTTATTTATAGCAACTTGTTTTTTACCAATTATTACTTACTTATTAATCAGTGGGTCAATTAACCCAAAAAGGAAGGACTTATGAATAAAAAATTTATGAAACTATGTAAAAACAAACTAGAGAAACTTAGAAATAAGTATTCTAATCGAGTTAGCAAGAAAACTAATTACCAACACTCAAACAAAGAATTTGAAAGAGAAATAACTGAACAATATATCTACAGTTCTTCATATATTAGAAATGAAGCTGAAAAAATAATTAATGAAATAGATCGTGCTCTTATAAAAATGAGTAAGGGCCTTTATGGAATGTGTGAGAATACGGGTAGGCTTATAGAGCCTAAAAGGCTAATTGCAATTCCCTACGCACGATACTGTAACAAAATAGAAGAAGAGTAAGCATAAGCAAGAGGAGAAATCCAAGGAATATATGAAAACTATCCTGTCTTATACATTTTTTTTACTCCTGGGTCTAATTTTTTCTCAGACTTTAGGTAATCAGCTTCAAGGTTTATTTGATAACTACAATTTAGTTGTTAGTTTTATTACTTTCTTCCTACTTGCGATTATCATGCTGTTTGTAGGATTAGAATTTAATCTTGATAAAAAAAATATTAGAAAGTATAAAACTGATTATCTAGTCGCTTTCACTGCCGCCACGTTCCCATGGATTTTCACCTCTGCTTATCTTTTATTTACCCAATTTCCAGCTCATGACTGGTTTGCACTCGACTCTTTGAAGGAAGTTTTATTTATCGGTAGATTTGCAGCTCCTACATCTGCTGGAATTCTTTTTTCAATGATGATTGCAGCAGGACTAGCTGGAACTTGGGTTTATAAAAAAATACGAATACTTGCTATATTTGATGACTTAGATACCGTTTTATTATTAGTTCCATTGAAAATTATGGTTGTTGGTTTCGCTTGGCAACTAGGAATAATACTCTTCATTCTTTTAGGACTAATATATATTGCTTGGAAGTTTTATCGAGATGTTAAGTTAACTCTACATGGCCTAGCTCCATTTTTATATGCTTTTGTCATAACAGTTTTTTGTAAAGCTATTTACCTATCCAGCTTAGGCATAAACCCTGAGATACCTATACATATCGAGGTTTTATTCCCTGCTTTTGTACTTGGAATGATTATAAAACTTAATGATGAGGAACATAAAAACATTCAAACACATGAAAAAAGACTTGGCTTGATTGGCATGGTTTTCATGTTGATGGTTGGATTAAATATGCCTTATGTAGCTGGTGAGTTGGCTGGGTATAATTCAAGCCAATGGTTCCAGTTATCATTTCATGTTTTAATGATAACAATTTTAGCCAATATAGGGAAACTCTATGTTCTTTTTTGTTATAGAGATGAAGCAACTTTTTCACAAAGACTTGCCGTAGGAATTGGAATGCTTCCTAGAGGAGAAGTCGGAGCTGGAATATTAGTCATGGCAATCAATATGGGGTTTAGTGGATATATAGTCACACTTGCAATGGCATCTTTAGTACTGAACTTAATTTTAACAGGAGTTTTTATTTTATTAATGAAGCTTCTAATGAACAAAGACTTAGAAAAGAATGCAATTACTACATAACAAGAAAATGTTTGCACAATCAGATTTATTAATGGAGGGATAAAATGAACAAATTATTTAACTCAAAGATTCTTGATTTGAAAAGTTTAAACCAAAAATATGTTAAGGTTCACGGAACCCTAGTTCCTATTTCCTGGGATCACAATGATGAGCCAGTCGTATTTTCAATTTATACCTATGATGAAGAAGACTATGTTGTACAGAGATATAAAAGTAAAGACACATTGAGAAAGTACCTTGGTCAAAAAGTTGAAGCTCAAGGCAATATTTATGAGTGCGAGCATGGGGAGAAATACATCGATATTAAAAATTTGAAAGTTACTAACTCTTTTCCGCCAACACATTCATCTCTTAAACTAGAAATTGAGCATATGCCAGTCCACTTGAACCAAAAAGCACTCAGCGATAATTCTTTTTTAAATGAAATTCAAATAGCTTCTTAAGGAGAAATTATGAAAAGGCTAAATAAAAAAATTAAAAACATTCAGAGAAAAATAGAAAAAATACTTCCAGATGCGACAAAGATCATAACAAGAGTCACAGGATCACCAAGCTCTCTTTATCGATCATTTATAAGTATTCATCTTCCAAGAAATAAAGAACTTATTTCTGTGAAGTATGATACCTGCTACAAGAAGAGCTTGAATAAAGCTTATGTTGCAATCAATAAACAAATCCATCGAAGAAAATAAATAAGTGAGTCAAAATAATTTGAACTTATAAACAGGAGACTAAAATGAAGAATAAATTATCAAATTTCTGGCATAAAACTGAAGCACTGAAAATAACTTTGGTTTTAGGAATGATTCTTCTAGGCATAGCCAGTATCAATGACACACAAAAAAATAAGTACTTTGAGAAAAAAGAAAAATATAAACTGTTGAAACAAGCCTTCACTGACCTTCAGGAAGAGGATAATTACGTAGAGCTAAGGAAAAGTGAAGAATATATTGAGGCAAAAAGCAAAAAAAGAAAAATAGATAAATTATTTATTGCATTCAATAAAACTGGATCTGAATCTAACAACTTTGCTTCCAGGACTAACATTTTGCATCTATTAAATAAGAAAATAAATTATTTAGACTTGGCAATTGAAGGAATCAAGCAGTAAGCTCTAAGACCTACACTATTCAAGGTCCAAGATTCTGCATATAAACTAAATCAATGTTAGATTTTTTGACTCAAAAAAAAATAAAATAACTAGTTATAACAAAGGAAAAATAATGGAATTAGAAAAAACAATCTCAAAAATGTTAGAAATAAATGTTAAGTCTCGGGTTTGGCATTGGATGACAGATTCAGTCCAACAACATACAACTTTTGAGAACTTCCTAACTCAAAACGAAACTTTGACTGATAGCCTAGTGGAATCAGCATTAGGAAATGACATACACTTGAACTTCAAGCAAGTGACCGTGATGCATCCGGGACAGGATAAATTTGATATTAAAATTGCAAGAGATGAGATAACAAATTACAGAAAATTAATTCATAGCTATAAGAATGAATTAAGTAAATCTGACCTAACTGGAGCTGACGAGCTAGTCACCATTCTAGATGATGTCACTGAACTTAGCTCTAAGACACTTTATTTGTTAAAGTTAAAATAGTGTTGAACAAACTCTTCATCAAAAGAGAAAATTTAATACATCTCTTTTGATGAAGGTTAACAACTTCTATTAAACAGTTATGCAAAAAAGATAAAAATAATAGATAAATAAACCTAGTTGCTTATCATAGATTTACATTCTTGATGGCACCTGTTCTCTTAACGAGCCGACCTTTGTGCGTAGATCTTCTCTCTTGTCTGATCTTCCAGCGCTTAAATCTTTTTTCACCAAGTTCTTTCAAAAGAATTTTCTCAATTTCTCCTAGTGTAAAATCAAACTTCTTCTTTATATCTAGATAAGAAACTTTATCTTCAAAAACCATCTTAAGAAGATTTTTCATATCCTTAGAGCTCAATTCTGCGATCCTCAACTTTAATGACTTTGATAAACCCATAAAATAATGTAACACAAATTCTTATTTGATCCTTAAGCTGTAGAATAATTTACATGAAAGTCTAAGTTATGTTCAAGAAAAGCTGCTTAGGAATACTTTGTTCCGCATGATGAACTATTTTGATCCCAAAGCTTTTAAAATATCTTTAATTTTTGTTCTTTGTTTATAGTCAACATGTATATCTGCATAAGAAACAGTTCCATCTTTTGATATGATAAAAACAGCAGGATGTGCCACGAGATGGTGTGTTTCTCCTGAATCTCCCTCAATGTCTATCTTGTAAGAATTTTTATATTTCTTCACTAATAATTCATCTAACTTGTTTGCAATTTTAAAATCTTTTAGAATATTTGCTGTGGAATTACTGACAATATTAAAACTATATTTAAACTTAGCTTTCATCTTGGATGCAATTTTTTTTCTGTCAACACTTATCGCTACGACTTCGACATCTTTTATCTTGGGCATAAGGTCTTTTTCGATCTCATTTAGCTGTTTTACACAATAAGGACACCAAGCTCCTCTATAAAAAACTAGAACAGTTACTTTTTGAGCTTTGCCTAATGTGATATTCTTACCAGTAATAGTCTCTAGTTTTATCTCTGGAGCTTTAGCTCCAACCTCAAGACCTGAAACTGAAAAAACATTAATAGAAAATAAAATAAATATATACTTTAGCATGTTTGCTCCTTTATATAACCATAAAGTGAAAAAGTTCAATGTCCAAGAAAAAACGCTTTCCTCTAAACTATAAAAGAGTAGATATAGATTGAAAATCATCATAGAATTGTGAATCTATGAAGTTATTAAGCTTTTTACTGAATCAAAAACTCTTTGTTCACTTCACATCAATACTTATAATCGTTATTGGCACAGTTTTACTTCTAAATATGCAACGAGAAGCAAGACCTAATGTAAACTTCAATAGAGTTAATGTCTCTGTTGCCTACCCTGGCTCCTCTCCTAGCGACATAGAAGAATTACTCATTGATCCAATAGAAGAAAAAATTGAAGAAGTTGATGGAGTCGATAACTTCAGGTCAGTTTCATATACAGGAGCAGGCTCAATCTCAGTAGAAATAGATGACACATATCCTAACCCTGATGAAATCGCTGATGAGTTGAGGCAAAAAATTTCAGAAGTTAGAAATCTTCCGGCTGATGCGAACGATCCTGTAGTGAGTGAAGCCAAAGCATCTAATATACCTGTCATCAAGTTAAGTATGTTCGGAAATCTTTCTGCTATGGAATTAAAAATTGAAGCAGAAAAGTTAAAGGATTTCTTGAAATCAACTGATGGTGTTCAAAGTATTGCTATTGCTGGTACCTCTGATATTCAAATTAAAATAAAAGCTAATTTAAAAAAACTTGAAAGTTTTGATATTTCTTTAATTGAGTTGATGAATTCAGTGAAAGCATGGACAAATAAATCTCCTGGAGGAGTTTTTGAAAACCAGAACGAGACAGTCAATATTTCAATTAATAAAAACTCATCAAATATAGATTCAATTAAAAAGATCATTCTTCGCAGTAACTACACTGGAAAAATTGTCTACCTAGAAGATGTCGCACAAGTTTCTATAGGAGTCGAAAGAT
>JAHDHG010000115.1:0-1504 GCA_020631435.1 Bacteriovoracaceae bacterium
CATTTTTAATAATTAATTTACGACTTCCATCCTGATCAAATGCCAAAGAGCCATCGTTAGATGAGAAACTTAAGTCTTTATAACCACCAAGACATGATTTAATAACTTGATCTAGTTTTTCAGAAATACTTTTTTTGGATCCTCTATTTTGCCAATTAGTTAACCTGTTTTGTCCTGACTTTGTGCAATAGCCAGGTCTTTTCTTCTTATGCTTTTTATTTCTCAAAGCCTTTTTAATCTCGAAATCAGCAGCTTTAGAGTTACTAGAATTTTTCTTTAATAATTTTAACAAATCATCAGAAGCAGATTTTACAATTTTAGAGGTAACAACTTGAGACTTAAAAAAAGTACATGCAAGATTTTTAGAATAAGTCTTAATACCAAAGGAAACAATAAAAACTAAAACTAAATTCCACATTTCATCAACTGCCTTGTTATATCATTATTAGTTTTTCCCGTGAGTGACTTATCCAATCTTTTTATTTGTTCCATTATTGATTCAAATTTATTTAATTCTTTTAACTTTGAAATTTTCGCTAATAACTTTCTTACGATATCAATTTTTTGGATAGCTTGACCAAGTTTTGCAATTGCTGCAGGTGTTGCCGCTCCTGCAGTGACAACACTTAATGCAACACCGATAAGAGCTCCACCACCAATAGAACCAATCAAGTTGCAGGCCATGCTAATTCTTTGTTCTCGCATTTCAGGATCACTGACCAAAGAAACTATTTGATTTTTTAAATTTATAAATTTTTCTTTCGCTGCACTCTCTGATTTTTCAATTATATTATTAAAATAAAATTCAATCTCTGATCTAGTTCCATAAGTTAATAGATCATAGATAATTTTCATTTCTCGAAAAACTAATGACTTAAGATGATCTAAATGCTCCCTTTCATTTTTATCGGGCCAGACTAGTAATCCACCTGGCATGCAAAATGCTGCAGAAGCACAAAGCTTAGTAAAGTATCCTGTTTCTGGATCAACTATGGTTTTACAAATATCGTCCATATTACGGACAACTCTTTTTGCTCCTGCTTTAAGTAGATTTCCGGCCTGAACAAACATATCTTTTGAATCTTCAAAAAATCCTGCCCACAATCCATCTAAACAGACATTGAGATCATTATAACCATCTACATTTTCTTGAGTACATTCTGGATCACCAGCTGAGGGGTTAAATGTAAAGTTTGCAATTATTTCTCCTGTTTGATCATTACAAATATCAGTGCTGATCACGTTAATCTGAGAAAAAACATTTAAATTAAAAAAAATTACTAGAAGTAACCTCATAAATATATATTATCAAATTCATAAACTAGGATTTAAGTAAGCATAATTTGCTTCGAAAAAATGAATACTTGTAATCTTGAATGAGACAAATTTAACTCAAAAAAAACTCCCCATATACATGGATATATTTGCCTGATATACTAATGTTTTGGAGTAAAACAAAATTTATGGATCAACAGCTGCCCAAACTATTTAAAGATCACCTACT
>JAHDHG010000115.1:1604-5509 GCA_020631435.1 Bacteriovoracaceae bacterium
ACTGATCTCACTGAAATTCATGAAGAGGAAGAAAACCTTGATCCTGACATCGCAAAACCAAAGTATTTTGGGAAAATAGTAAAAACAGGAAACAAGTTAGTTAATTCTAATTATAAACATTTTAGCCAGATTAAATATGAGCTAACGAATAAAAACGTCATAGCTTACCCAACGGCCAAAGAGTTAAAACAAGAAAAAATTCAAATTCATTTTTCATATCCCGTTGAAATCAAGAATCAAATTCAACCTTTAAGTGCTACTTCTATCACCTATTCCGACAAAAATATTTATAAAGAAGTTTCTATATTTGAATCAAAATTTCTTTTTAATTGGGAAACCGGTGATTTGCTTTCTCTG
Organism: Bacteriovoracaceae bacterium; assembly: GCA_020631435.1. GTDB lineage: Bacteria > Bdellovibrionota > Bacteriovoracia > Bacteriovoracales > Bacteriovoracaceae > JAHDHG01. The sequence goes on from JAHDHG010000115.1 coordinate 1,962, forward strand.
CCTTCAGAAGTAATTCATCTTTTTAATTTAATCGAATCATCTAATCACTTTGTTCCAATCTGGAGTATCTTAACAGAAATCAAAAATCAAAAACTTGATAATATTATCGATATCTATATTGAAGATCAGAAGATTTCTTTAGATGAAACAAAAGACGTAAGATTTCACATGGATATTGTGGGACATGGGCAATATAGTGTTAAGTTGAACTTAAGTTTTCGAAATAAACAGCTACTAGCATTACCATATTTCATTAAATTTCTTTCTTATCATCATGGTGTTTTGAGAGAGTTTGACTCTAAGATAGAATTAAAACAATTTTTGAATTATTACTTTGAAAATAATCAAGAGTATCTAAAGCATTTGCTTACTCTTAAGAAGAATCATGTCTATGAGAGTTATTTTAAGATATTAGAGAGAACTGATGAACTCTATGACTTTGATTTGGAATTAAATTCACTTATTAAATATGACTTCAAAGAGTTTAAAGATATTCTCTCACAAATTCTTCATAACCTTGATGAGCAGACTTTTTTCAGTTCAAGTTTTAACTTAATGGATAATAACTACAGTTTTCAATATATTAAAGGAAAGTCTGAAGATGTATTAATGAAATTTCTTAAAGGCCTGAAAGAAAATAATATCTTGCTGACTTATCAAAATAAAAAAATTCAAAAATGGAATTCAGGAATAAAATTTAAAAGAAATAAAGAATCTACAAACTGGTTTGATATAGACATTGATATTACTGATGAAGATTTTGAGTTGATCAAGAATTATGATCCTTCTCAAAACACATTAGTCAAAGATGATAAAATAATTATCTTATCTGATGAAGAAGCGAAGTATTTAAAATTCGTAAACAAATACTTAAGTGAGTCTAAAAAAGATCCTAATCAGAAAAACAAATATAATATTAAATTTAATAGATGCAGACTCTTTGATATTTATCATCTTTATAATTACTCAGGCGATGATCTATTAACTGAAGAGGAAATTGAAATTTGCCAAAAGCTAATGAACGTTGAGAATCTACCTAAGTTTGATTATCCCGAGGAAATCAATGGAGAACCTAGGAAGTATCAAGAAACAGGTTATCAATGGATCAGACTTCTTTATGATCTAAAACTAGGTGCTTGCCTTGCTGATGATATGGGTCTTGGTAAAACATTTCAAACGATTAGCTTTATTCAAAGTATAATTGATAAGTGCGAACGTATATTAATAGTTTGTCCCGTTTCGATTCTTGCAAACTGGGTTTCAGAGTTTGAAAAATTTTCAAATATTAAGCCTACTCTCTTTTATGGGAAAGAAAGGTCTTTTTCTAAAGAAGATAAAGTAGTTATTACAAGTTATGGACTGATGAGAAAAGAAGCTGAAGAATCTCTTTCCAAGTTTGAATGGGACGTCTTTATTATGGATGAAGTCCAAAAGTTAAAAAATTATAAATCGCTTGGATCACAAGCATCAAGAAAAATTAATGCAAATTTTAGATTATGCTTAACTGGTACTCCTGTGGAAAATGACTTGTCAGAGTTTTATAATATTCTAGATCTTAGTGTTCCTGGAGTTTGGGGCGAGTCGGAAGCTTTTGGAAACTTCAAGAAAAGTAAGGACGCTAGGTTTATTGCAAAAGAAATTGCAAAGCCATTTATTTTAAGAAGAACGAAGAAGCAAGTTCTTCATGATCTTCCTGAAAAAATTGAACAAACAATTTACTTGAACTTTTCTAGTGATGAAAAAGAAAACTATGAGAAGAAATTAAAAGAAATCAGACAAGAAATCATTGATAATCAAGAAAGTAAAAAATATATCAAAGTTCTTCAAAATATTTTAAGTCTTAGACAACTTTGTCTATGGCAAAAGGGAGAACAAGTACTTTCTTCTAAAATTGATTTTTTAATTACTAACCTTGAACAGATTCTCCCTGACTCTCAAGTTTTAGTTTACTCTCAATTCACTCAATATCTTGATGTCATTGAAAAAAGATTAAATGAGAAGAAATGGCAATACTCTAGGCTCGATGGATCTTACACTCTGAAGAAAAGAGAAGTCCAAATCCAAAATTTTAAAGAAGGTAAAAATAAGATCTTTTTAATTTCTTTAAAAGCTGGTGGTCTAGGTCTTAACCTTACTGAGGCAAATTATATCTTTCTCATGGATCCATGGTGGAATCCTGCAGTCGAAAGCCAAGCAATCGATAGAGCTCATAGAATTGGGCAAGAATCAGTCTTAACTGTATTTAAGCCGATTATTAAGGGATCAGTTGAGGAGAAGGTTTTAGCACTTCAAGCAAAGAAAAAAGAGCTATTTGATGATCTCTTAGAAAATGAGAGCTCTGGGAACTTTAGTGGAAAAATCACTTTAGATGACTTTCACATGCTTTTGTCTGAATAAGAAAATAAGTCTAAAATTAAGCTATGTCATTACAATATTCAGATCTTATTGAAAGATATCCTGCACTAAACCACTTAGAAGAAAAAATATCTAAAACTGTAGATATTTTAGAGGACTGCTTTAGAAACGATCACAAGTTATTAACAGTGGGAAATGGTGGATCATCAGCTGATGCTGAACATTTTTGTGGTGAATTACAAAAAGGCTTTTTATTAAAAAGACCTCTATCTGAATCTGATAAAAATTTATTTCAAAATAAAGAGATGGCGAATAAACTCCAAGGCGGCTTTCCTGCAATTTCACTCACAACAATGCATGCCTCAATTAGTGCTTTTTCAAATGATGTTGATCCAGTTTTAGCTCACGCACAACAAGTATGGGCGCTAGGGAAAAAGGGAGATGTCATCATTGGCTTTTCTACATCTGGTAATTCTAAAAACGTGGTTTATGCTTTAGAGGTAGCAAGAGCAAAAGGACTTACAACTATATCTCTTACAGGTGAGAAAGAAAGTTTTTGCACCCAATACTCTGACGTTTGTATTCAAGCACCAAGCAGCGTTACTCATGAAGTACAAGAGTTTCATTTACCAATCTATCATGCAATTTGTATAGAAATAGAAAGAAGATTTTTTGATTCTTAGATTGAAGATTCTTGAAAACTATAAAGCTTCTTATAAGCACCGTTAATATTTATTAAATCTTTATGATTTCCTTCTTCGAGAATTTTTCCATCTTGAAGATAAAAAATTGAATCATAATTTTTTATAGAATTTAACCTATGAGAAATATTAATGATTGTCTTATCTAAGGTTAATAAATTTGATTGGACTTCAAAATCTAATTGATTATCAAGAGCAGATGTTCCTTCGTCTATCAGAAGAATTGGCCTGTCTTGATAAAGAGCTCTAGCAAGTACTATTCTTTGGGCCTGTCCCCCTGAAACTTGAGAGCCTTTAGAACCAACTATACTGTTTTCTTTATCTTCTAAGTCATTAATAAAATCAATAAGCATTGATTTAGAAATAGCTTCATGAAACTTATTTTCGTTAAACTCTTTATCAAGACAAATATTTTCTTTAATAGAAGTATTAAATAAAAATGGCTCCTGAGGAACATAAGAGAACAGCTCTCTTTTTGACTCCATTGGTACT
>JAHDHG010000115.1:5519-8735 GCA_020631435.1 Bacteriovoracaceae bacterium
CTATTAAAATTGATCCCTTAGCTGGTTTTTCAAATCCAAGGAGAAGTTTTAAGAATGTAGACTTTCCTGATCCTGAGAGACCTACTAATGCATGCTTTTTGTTTTTTATAATTTTAACTTCAAAATCATTAAGTACCTGCTGGTCATAAGAAAAATTCAACTCATTTACATGGATGTCGTTATTTTTATATTTTGAACTACTTTCAAATTTATCACTATTTTCACTAATTAAGGAATAGACCCTGTCACCTGAAACAGACCATGTTCTATATTTTACAATCTGATTTGTAATTTTTCGTAAAGGATCAATTAGTAAAGCCAGAGTAGAGATAAAACTCATTAAAGCACCTGGCGACATCTCATTATTTAAGATTTTTTGATGTCCTAAGTATAAAATTGCACTGAACATGATCAAACCAATAAATTCAATAAACGGATTAACTGACTCTAAAATAAAAGAAAGTAGTTTGATTTTCTTTAAATATTTTGAATGTCTAAATTGAAGTTTTTCTTTCATGAACTCAAAGGAATTTGAAAGCCTAATGAATTTATGGCCTTCAATGATCTGGGAGAAATCAGAAGAGATTATTGAGCTTATCTCACGTGATCTTTTCCCCAAGGATTTTGTCTTACTACTCATTACTTTGAGAATAAGAGCATAAATCGGAAGTATTACTAACGATAAAATTGTTAAGTCAAAGCTATGATAAAATAGAACACCTATAAGAAAAATAATGGAGACCAATTCTTTAAAAAGAGAAAAAACTAAAGTAATGATTTTGGTATAAATAGTGGAATCATTAATTGCGATATTAATGATATCACCTCTTCTTTTTGATTCATTGCTTTCATTAGTTGAAAATAATAGTTTCTCAACAACTTTTTCTCTTAAACTCTTAGATACTGACTCTATAGTTTTTTTTATCCCCCAACCATTTATATACCGGAGAATATAATTAAGAATACTTAATCCTAATAATAGTAAGCAGAAGTTGAAAACATCATCGTAAGTAGAGTTTTTAGAAAGCCCATCATCAATCAAAGGCTTAACAAGATATCCTTGATATGATTTGATCATGGCCAAAGGAATACCTAATAAAAAAAAGAATAAAAAGCTACCCTTGTTGGTATCTAGTGTAGACCAAATTCTTTTAAACTCTCTTATCATTTAAACCGCAATTATTGAAATAACCATATGAGCAAGTAATAAAGAAAAAAAGAAAAGAAAAATATAATTATAATTATCTTGAAACATTATTGTCCCGCTGCAGTTAAAACAGTATAAACTGTTCTTAATAAAATTCTTATATCTAGTAATAATGATTTATTTTTCACATAAAACAAATCATACCTTAATTTCATTAACGCATCTGATTGAGAAAATCCGTATCTATAGTTTACCTGCGCCCATCCAGTAATTCCGGGTAACACGACACTTCTAAACTCATAGTATGGCGATAAGTCTTTCAGCTTTTCTTCAATAATCTCAGGTCTTTCTGGCCTTGGCCCCACGAGGCTCATTGTTCCATTAAAAATATTAAATAGCTGAGGAATTTCATCGATTCTTGTTTTTCTTAAAAATTTACCAACAGCAGTAACCCTGTTATCTGACGGAGTAGACCATTGGGCACCATTTTTTTCAGCATCGTTTTTCATAAATTTTAATTTATAAATTTTAAAGTTTTTTCCATTTAAACCTACCCTTTCTTGAGAATAGAAAATAGGTCTTCCTTCAAAAATTAAAACTAAAAGCATTCCGAGGAGAAGAAATGGTCCTAAGAATAAAATTGCTATAAAAGCACAAAATTTATCAAATATACTTTTTATAAAATCATAATTATAACCGATATCTGAATGAAGATTTTCCAGTACCCAGAAACTATTTAAAGCACTTAAAGAGACCTTTCCTGCAACTTCCTCATAAAAACTAGATAAATCTATAAAGTCTAACTTTTGAGTTTTACATGAATTTAAAAAATTTAGAAGTTTCGAATTAGAAACTAAATTATTATCAATAACTGCAAGATCAATATCATTCAGTTTTGTTGTATCTAAATCAGATGTTACTTCTTTGATATTAACTCCAAGGAAAGGACTTCTTTTTATCTCATCAACCATTTCAGAATAATCATTCCCAGTAAACAAAATGACATTCTTGTAAAAATTTTTCTTTGTAAAAAAATCTAAAAGAAGTTTTCTGAAAATATAAAGGACTCCAAAAGAACAAAAGATAAAAATTAATAGATTAAACTTTGGAGTAATCCCAAAAAAATCAAAAAAGTAGAAAAAGGCAAACGTAACGATTGAGGTAATGCTTAAAGATTTTATGATTGAAATGACAAGGCCTTGGTTTTTTAAATTTTTGACACGATAAAGGCCCATAATGTAGAAAACTAAAATCCACAAAGGGAACAAGAAAGAAAAGGCATAGGTGTGTTTGTTCAGAAATGATGGGTTAACCTTGCCTAGTGAAACTATAAATAAGCTAAGTATTAAAGCTAAATAAAGTGCAATAACATCTGTAAGCATGATAATGAAGAGTTTATAGTTTTTTCTCAAATTAATTTCTCTTTTTATAAGTACTTATATTTTACTTTCTTGGAGATGAGATTTCAGTAGTTATCTATAATTAAAAGCAACTTTATTTCGCGGCGTGTAATTTTTTATTTAATAAACGGGTTTCTTAGGCATTTTTCTAAGAATTTTGAAACTTTTTTTTGAGATAAAATGAAACAAATAATAATGATGAAATAAATGAAAGTACAGCCGTATGAAACAAGTAAGTAAAAAGATAAGGGAGATTCATTTCATGGTAACGATTTGAGAGAAATAAAGAATGAGCTAGAACTACTATTATGATTAGCAACCCTTTGATTTTATCTATATATTTTAATTTTCAAAATCCTCACTCATCATTATTTTGAATCAATCAACTCTTCTACTCTTCTAGAAGATTTTCCATCTTGAAAAAAATGAAATTTTTCTAGTATTGCTGAATACAATTGATCTGGAAAAAAAGATTCATTCATCTGTAATTTTAGCTCTTTAATTAACTCATCATCAGTAGAAACTTTGTTTCCAGGTGTATGCTCTTCGTAATTCACCTGGAAACCTGACTCTTTTTTATATTCCTCATGAAAAATATTTAAAAATATGATTGGTCTTTTTAATAATAAGAAATCTATAAATATACTTGAATAATCAGTAATGAGTAGA
>JAHDHG010000116.1 GCA_020631435.1 Bacteriovoracaceae bacterium
TAATTCTTCATTTAGATTTTTGGGAGTGAGGATTTCATAAGAGCAACGAATAGCTCCATCAAATGGATGACAACCTGTTCTAGGGCATCTTCTATTAGTGTAATCGTAATATCTCCTATTATACCAAAGTCCATGTTGATTATAAGCCCTGAGCATAATCTTTAGAGCTGAGTTTCTATCAATTACCCCAAGATTCTTTTTAAATTCTAAATCTGAGCTTGATGCAAGTCCTATACTATCAGTAATAGTTCTTGATCTATGCTTTTCAATAAGAGAAACCCTGACTTCTGAATTAAATTTTTTGTATGGATTACCAACAGAAGCAACAACAAAAGATTCATGTTCATTTGATAATTGAGTTCCCAGTCTTAATAGTTCATCACCTTCTAGTCTATAAGCTTTTGAAAAAATCTCTTTAAAGGCATCTTTTAGATTAGTTATCTTTTTGGATACAAAATATTCAACTCGCTTATCAGGATAACTTATTGAGATTAACCTTGAATTCTTAAGAAGTGCTCTTTTAAATTCAGAATAGTTTCTCCTACCTATCCTAAAGTTTGCAGGTCTTAAGTATAGATTATTTCCATCACCTAGAAGCTTTATGAAATTATCAATGGTTGAAGTAACCTCAAACTTTTTAGATTCAATTACTCCAATATATTGATTCCCTAGAAAGATCTCAAAGACTTGTCCTTTCTTAAACTCTTTTAACTCTCCAGAGAATTTTACAGACTTTATGACATGATCAAGTTCAGACAATCTACTTGCATCAATTCTTAAGCTAAATTTATCAGCATCTTTAAGATCAATTTTTAAAGAATTCTTATGCGGATTCAGTAATTGATTTACAAGAGTATTCCCGTGTTCATGATGAGAAATCCCTAAAAGTTCTTTTTGATAATCTACAAGCTTGATTTTATCAAAACTCTTTTTATACGTTTTTATCTCCTCTTCTCCATCAATTTGATAATCTACTTTTAAATCTAGAGATTTAAGAATAGGTGTTTCTAAAGTTAGATTAGCAACGTATCTATTAGTGCCTTGTTGTATTTCATCAAAATCTGAGATTTGATCTCCATCACTATCCATTGCTTTTAAAGCTTTTGAATTGTCTTTTATCTGTTCTTCACTTTTAAAAGAACAAGACAATAAAAAAAATATAAGCAAACTTATTTTCATATTAAATAACTCCTTTTAATAAAATATGATCTAAATCCATGAAGTATCCGCTCAACTCATCCAATGAGATAAAAACGAATTCTTCCAGCTCTTTTAGTATTTTCTCCATGCTCCCTCCTTGATGCATTTTCCGGTGATTACATTTTCAAAAAATCTGAACATAAATAACCATTGATCTTTGAATGAAAAGCACGACGTTCTTCCCTTTCAATTTCATAATCAGAAAATGAAAAAGAATTTAAATACTTTTTAAGTCTGTTAAGGTCTTCATTTTTCTTTTTAGTTTTTTGCTTTGGTTTTGATTCGATGTGAAAAGTGTGATCAAATGCGTCCATTTTTTCTCCTTTGATGAACAATTTTAAATTTGAGTTGGACTAATATGCAGAAAGGAGGCCATTTTTAAGCTGAGTTGCATTAATTTTATGATCCCTAATAAATTAGATAGTTAAAGAATTTTCAAAACATATATTATTTAAACTTATTGCCCAATGGATTCATTTTTTATGAATGTAAGTTAATTAAAAATGAATTTTTATATTTAAACTTGTAAATATTATCCCAATGAAAAATTTAAAAATCCTTATTGTTGATGACGAACAAAGGTGGCAAAAAATTATTTCGCATGAATGCAATTCAAGAGGACTTGTTACCACTTGTGACTCGAAAGAAAGCGCATTAATAGAATTAAGAAATAGAAAATACGATATTGCTTTTATAGACCTCTACTACAAAGGAAAACTTGAAGGCTATGAGGTTATAAAGCAAGCGAAGGAATCTTCTGTTTATCCCGTTGTAATAAGCAGCATGGATAAAAACGAAATTTTTAGAAATTGCTATACACTTGGAGCTAAGAGTTATCTTAATAAAGATCGAATAAGAGAAGGAATTGGGCAGGTTTTTAACAAGTATCACTTTTCTCATAAGGATAACTCACTACAAAAAATGAGGCTGTTAAAAAAATTTAAAACTCAAGATCAAAAACTTATTCAATCAATTGTAAATCTCACAGTAAATCCCAATCATGACATCCCTATTTTAATCTCTGGGCCAACAGGAGTTGGGAAAACAACCATTGCGAAATTTCTTTATGAATCATGGTTTCCAGAGCAAGATACTCCCTTCAAGTCAGTCAACTGCTCCCAATTCAGTGACAATCTCTTGGAATCAGAACTTTTCGGACACGTAAAAGGATCTTTTACAGGGGCAATTAATGATAAAAAAGGAATTTTTGAATTAGCCGATGGTGGAGTATTATTTCTCGATGAAATTCATACTCTTTCATTAAAGGCCCAACAAAAACTTTTAAAAGTAATAGATGAAAAAATCTATTCTCCTCTAGGATCAGAAAAAGAACTTTTCTCCGATTTTAAACTCATTGCTGCATCCAGCGTGGATCTACTAGAGCTTGTAAATGCTGGAACTTTCAAAAGAGATCTCTATGGAAGAATCGATTATTATAACCTTCGTATTCCTCCACTAAATGAAAGAAAAAAAGATATAGAATTGCAAATCGATCATTTTATGAAAGACTGTACTATCAAGATGGCCTTAACAGAAAAAGCTATTAATAAACTTACAAGTTATGATTGGCCTCAAAATTCAAGACAGCTTAAGGCCCTTATTAAATCTTGGGAGCTTAAGGAGCTAACCCTTATTGATCATACTGATATTGAATTCAAAGAAGATAGAGTCCGAGAGATCAAGCTATCTCATTCTCAGTTCAAACTTATTGAAAAATATGGGCTCAAGTTTGTCATTGATGAGCTTCAGAAACAAGCAATTGTAAAGGCACTTGAGAAATCCACAGGTGTTACCAAAGACGCTTCAAACATGCTGCATATTTCTTCAAGTAATCTTTGCAATTTTTATAAGAAATACAACCTAAATAGAGAAGCATTTGTAAACAGAGGAGGTTTCCGATGATTGCAGGTTCTATCAATATCCATGATTTAAAAGGAAATCTCAGCTCAATAAAACAGAGTTTAAAAATTGCAGATGAGATTGATGATATTGTTCTTAAAAATGAATTTATTAAGGTCGCTCTTGAATCAATCGAACTTTTACAAAAAGAATTATTGAAGGCTAAAGATGAGTAATGAGTATAAAACATTTAAGATATTTATGACCGCAATGGATTGCGAGCAAGATTCTTTACTTAAGGATCTTCAAGAAGACGTCCCAGAAGTAAATTTAAGTTTTTTTGAATATAACTTTCAAGAAAATGCTTTGATGTGTGAAGGGACAAATCATAATTGGATTTTTTTGAAATCAGGAGTTGGGCCAATCAATGCTTCAATGAATTTATCCGCTATTTTAAATAAGTACGAAGTCTCATCTGTATTTTTATTTGGAGTTGGTGGTGCCCTATCAGATAAGATCGAGCAAGGAGATTACTTTATCGCTTCAACAATAGCTGATCAAGATTCTCTTTATTATGGGGAAAATATTGAAAAGATGGGAACAGGAAGACCGTATCTTTCATTAAGTGAAGAAGAAAAAAAGAAAAATAATAAAGACTATCGAGTCCAGCCAATGATAACTGAACTCTTCAAAATGTTCTGCGAAAAGAATTATCTTGAATACAAAAAGGGAAAAGTTTTATCTGGAGCATCTTTTGTGGATAGTCTTCAGAGAAGAAAATATCTCAACAAAACCTTTAATGCTGATTTTGTTGAAATGGAATCAGCAGCTTGCGCTTATGTATGCTCAAAGTTTCATGTCCGATTTGGGATGATGAAAATATGCTCTGATGATCTATCTGGGAGTGAAGATCAGTATGTCGATTTTATCAAGGAGAATATGAATAACGTTTATTCGTTATTTAAGTTTTTAGATGAAACAGATATTTAGCATTACATTTTTAATATTTACACTTTCACCCGCATACTCTTGCGTAAATATTGGTGTACTTTCACACTTTAATAGTATCGGGAACGATGGCACTGTTTACGGTAGACAAATCCTTGAAGGTCTAAATAAAGCAAAGAAAGAAATTAAAGACACTTGCTTTAATTTGAACAAAATTGATATTGGCAAAAACCTTGGAGATCTTCAAAAGACTTTTAGATTAAATAAAGATAAAAATGATTACTTTGTTGGTCTTGGCCAGTCTAATAAAGTCTCCGCTATAAAGAGTTTCCTTGAAGATAAAATTCTTTTCTCCCCTACTGCTACCTCTAACACTTTTAGTGGTTCAAAAAACATATTTTTAACATCAGGTATAAATAGTTTATTTTCTAAAAAGATTTCTAAGCACCTTAATAATCACTATAAGGATATTGGAATAATCTTTAGTCCTTCAAACATTTATTCAGTTGATCTAAAAAACCAGATTCAGCATAGTTTAAAAATTAAAGGGCAATATTACGAAACAAGTAAGAATATTAAATCCAAGCATGATGCAATTTTTATCATTCTCGATGAGAATGAATCCGCAAATGCCATTAACGATATTGATAAAGGCAAATACTCAAAAATTATAATCGGAGCCGATTCATGGGGGCCTAAGAGCATCTACTTAAAACAAGTTTTCAAAGATCTTAAATATGTTAAGTCAGTCTATCGGTTCAACACATTTACTAAGTCTTCTAAATTTAGCTCAGACTTAGCATTTTACAGTTATCACTCTCTGAAACTTATCGAAATTCTAGAAGAAGACTGTACTCAAAAATCTTTTAAGTGCTTTAAAAATAAACAGAATATAATCCCTGCCAAAATAGAGAAAAACTACCTTTCATGGAATATTAAAAAAGAGGTCGTCTATGAAAGATAATATCTTACAAAAAAGCATCTATGCTATTTTCTTTTTAAGTTTCAGCCTTTTAATTTTCAGCGCACTTGATAGATACCAAACAACAAAAAATGAAGTAATTTTAGTTCATAAGAAAAATCAAAATCTTCTCACTGACAATTTAGTTTTAGAACAAAAAGAATTATTAGAGAAAAATGTTTTCAGTATCAAAAGAAGTTTTAACATCGATGGCATAAAGATTACACCTCAAAATCCTCAAGATGGATTATTCTCAATATCAAAACAGATCTATGGTAAGTATTTTATTAAATATTCTTTTCTCAAAAAGTATCTAAAAACAATTGCTCCTCTTTCTATATTTTCAGTATTGGTTATCCTACTTTTCTTTTTCTCTACAAAAGCACAAAAAGAAGTAAGCCGGAAGTTAACAATAGCAAAAGTAGCTGAGGCCAAGTCAGAATTAGCTGATCTTGTTTATCATGATATTAAATCCCCTCTAACCCAACTGAAGAACTTTATACAAGAAAATAACGATTCTAAGAACCTCGCTAAGGAATCGTTCCAACAAATTGAGCAAGTTCTTGAGAATTTAAATTCTTACAACAAAGAAGAAAATTCGTTTAAAGAAATAATGAACCTGAAAAGTTTTTTGGACGAAACTATTTCCCTTAAGAAAAAAGAGTATTCTAAATTGAAGAACCTACAAATTGATCTCGTGTTTAAGAATATTCCCAAGGAATTTTCAGTTTCGGTTAATAAGTCAGGATTTCAGAGGAGCCTTTCAAATATTATTAATAATTCAATTGAGGCATCTACCAAGAGTAAAAATATTCAAATTGAACTTCTTGTATCAATAGAAAAAGAAAAATTAAAAGTTTTAATTATAGATAATGGTACAGGCTTGTACATAAGGAGCCCCTTCTCGAGAAATACTAGTAGTAAATCCCAATCAGGACTTGGCCTGTATCAGTCTAAACAGTTTATAGAATCAATTAAAGGAAGTATTACAATCCAAAACAGCAAGTCTCCTGACAAAGGGGTAAGCGTTGAAATAAAAATTCCTCTTAAAGAAATGGTGTTTTCGCCTTCAGGGATAATATTGATAGATGATAGTGAGATAGTTCATAAAAATTGGGAAATTATTTCTAAATCCCAAAAACTCCCTCATTCAGGGTTCAAATGTCTAAAATCTTTCCTATCCTCTATATCAGAACTAAACAGAAATCATACTGTTTTCATTGATTACAACCTCAAAAAATCAATAACTAATATTAGAGATATTCAAAAAATCAGAGCCCATGGTTTTTGCAAAATAGTAATAAACTCTAGCTCAAAAAAAGCTTTAAGTCTTGTAAACAATGAAACTCCATTACTAAAATCAAAAACATTGAAAATATTATGACAAGAAAATTACATCAAAAAATAAAAACAATGACTTTATAAAATCAATAATAAACTTCCTTCGTCTATATGATCGCATAGATTCTCTCAAAAGAATGAACCTATTTTCTTTATCAATTTCTCTCTTCTCACAACAGTTTAAAAAAGTAATTCATACCTGATCCATTATAGAAGCTTTCAGTTTTACTATAGTTTTAGTGTTAGTATAAAAAGTTTCTGTGATCGACAACTCAAGATTCCTTCCATTGTTGAGTATTCATTCTTTAACATGCATAATGTTAAATATCAGTTTTTTTAAGGAAAGTGAGTTGAGTTCAGATAAACTTCAAAGGCTTGAAACATTCGTTGAATGGTTTAAGCAAAATATTAAAGGGGATGAGAAAGGAGAAGGACAAATCTTTTTTGATCGATTATTTCAAGCATTCGGAAATGCAGGAGTGAAGGAAGTTGGAGCTGTTTGTGAAGAACGAGTCAAAAAACGAAAAGGAACTACTGGCTTTGCCGATCTTGTTTGGCGACCTAGAGTGATTATAGAACTAAAAAAAAGAAATGAGCCCTTAAATAAACATTATGACCAGGCTTTTGAATATTGGATGACATTAGTTCCAAATAGGCCAAAGTTTATGATCCTTTGTAACTTTGATGAATTTTGGATATATGATCTAAATACACAGTTAAATGATCCAGTACATAAACTTAAAACTCTTGATCTCGCAAAAGAATGGCCTGCTTTGGCTTTTTTATTTCCTTCAGAAGAAAGACCTGTTTTCAATGATAACAATGTCGAAGTAACTAAACAGGCAGCTGAGATTTTAGGATCGATGTTTTTGTCTATGACTGAGCGTGAAGTAAGCCCCGTAGTTGCCCAAAAATTTGTTTTACAATTGGTGGTTACTCTTTTTGCTGAAGATGTTGATTTAATTCCCCAAAATACCTTATTTAAAATCTTGGAAGAGGCAGTAAAAAACCCTGTTTCACAAAAAGAGTTATCAAATTTATTTATAGCTATGTCTACAGAGGGTACCAAAAGTAAACCAAACAAATATAAAGATATTGAATATTTTAATGGAGGGTTATTTGATAAGGTTGAAGCAGTAGAGCTTTCATTTGAAGAGTTAGACTTACTTTACGAAGCCTCAAAGCAAGACTGGTCTAAAGTACGCCCTTCTATTTTTGGATCTATTTTTGAGTCTAGTATGGACCAGAATGCAAGGCATGGTCATGGTATTCATTATACAAGTGAGTTAGATATTCAAAAAATTGTTGGACCAACAATTACAAAGCCTTTCCGAGAGCGAATAGCTAAAGCCAAAAACAAAAAGGACAAACAGGAGATTCTAAAAGATATAAGAGAATTTAAGGTCTTGGATCCAGCCTGCGGTAGTGGCAACTTTCTTTATATAGCTTATCGAGAATTAGTTCGTCTTGAGCTTGAGGTTCTTGAGCTTATTGATAAAAATTTTATCTCTTCACAGATCAGGTTTGCTGAAATTTCTCCTAAGAACTTTTATGGCATAGATACAAATAAATTTGGAATAGAACTAGCGAAAGTTTCACTTTCAATAGGTCGAAAATTAGCTGCTGATGAATTTGGTTTGCATGATAAAGTCGTTCCTTTTGATAATCTAGATGCAAATTTTCAGAATAGCGATGCCTTATTAAATCCATGGCCAGAAGTTAATGCAATAATTGGAAATCCCCCATTTTTAAGTTCTAAATACATGAAGGTAGAAATGCCTGTTCAGTATGTAGAAGATGTTAGATCCCACTTTAAAGAAGTTCCTGGAAGAGCTGATTATTGTGTTTATTGGTTTAGAAAAGCCCATGATCACCTAAAAGACGGACAAAGAGCTGGCTTAGTAGGCACAAACACAATAAGACAAAACTACTCAAGAGAAGGCGGTCTAGACTATATTCTTTCAAGCAATGGAGTGATTACAGAAGCTGTTGGTACACAAGTATGGAGTGGTGATGCAAGTGTTCATGTATCTATAGTTAACTGGATAAAAGGTAGAGAAGAAAGTAAGAAAAAACTTTATTTTCAAAATGGAGATAAGCTTGACTCCCCTTGGGAGGTTATTGAGCAGGATCATATTAACTCTGCTTTAAGCACCTCGCTTTCTGTATCATCGGCTGAAGTCTTAAAATCTTCAATTGATCCCAAAAAATGTTATCAAGGTCAATCACCTGGCTCTGAAGGGTTTTATGTAGGCAAAAATCAGTATTCATTTTTCCTTGATAAATCGATTAACTCAAAAGAAGTTCTCCATCCATTTTTGATAGGCAGAGAAATGCTATCAACCGAAGGAAAGCCAACAAGGTATATAATCGACTTTAAGAACATGAACCTTTTACAGGCTAAAAGTTAT
>JAHDHG010000117.1 GCA_020631435.1 Bacteriovoracaceae bacterium
GAGATTAAAAAAAGATCTTGGTCTTATGATGATTGGTTAGATTTTTGGCATGAATCTTATGTAAAAGCATTTGATCCAAGTGAGCAAATGACTGAACCCTTGTGCAGATCAGGATGGTTATTTGAGGTAACTCAAGGAAATTTAAAACTAGAAGGAGAGAATCATGGAAGAGAAAAAAGAAATCATTAAAGGAAGAATTGGAAAAGAAATAAGACTTGCTTATACACCTAAACATCAAACACCAGTAGTGAGATTTGAGCTTGCAACAAGAGTTGAGGAAGCTGATCTTACAGTCTGGAGAAAGATCGTTTTGGTTGGAAAAATGGCATTAAATTTTAAAATTCAAGCTAAGAAAGGAATGAAAGTCTTCATCGAAGGAGTCGAAAAACTTGTTCAATTTGTGAATGAAGAAGGGAGAGATATTCAATATCTAGAGTTCAGAGGGGATAGCATTGCAATCGAAGTATGAGAATGTAAGGCACGTGGGGCATTGCCCCACTTCTCCGGCCACAAGGGCCGGTTTCCAGTTAGGGTAATAAAGAAAAAGGAATTTCAGATGAAAGACAGTAACAATAAAAAAATATATAATAGCTCAGAAGCTAACAATGGCTTCGATGAGCTCTTTAACAATTTAATATGGCTAACAACAAAAGAGGCAGCTTCTTATCTTAGGAAAAGTGTTAATGCAATACATACTTTAGTTTCAAGAGGGAAGTTACGAGCTAGAAAAGTTCACGGTAGATTGTATTTCAAAAAATCAGAACTTCACGACTTGATTAATTCTTCTTGGTACTAAGGAGATTAATTATGGGAATCAAAAAAGAAGTTAAAAATGGAAAAGAACTTTGGCATGTCTATGTCAATATTCGATCTAAGAAAAACAATCGGAGAATGCAAAAGTATTCCCGAAACTGTAAAACAGAAGCTCTTGCCAAAAAAGAAGAGAAGAGATTAATTAGAGAAATTTCAATTGAATTACAAAAACTTGATGAGCATGGATTAAGTTGGAGAGATATCATTATTGCTTGGGAAAAAGATTTAAAGTCTGGGGTAACAAAGCAAATTACACGAAGAACTATTTTAGGATATCTCTCGATCATTGAGCATTGGACTCACCATTGGATGGATCGCCCAGCTGGTTTATTAACGATCGCTGATGGTAGAAGTTTGGCAAGATCGATGAATGATGAAAACTTATCTTATGCTTATATGAAGAAAGTCAAAAACCTAATCAATAAAGTTTTTAAGTGGGGGATTGAAGAAAGAATGATTCCATCACATATCAGAGCACCTCTAGAAGGAGTAAATATTGGTAGGAAGATTGAGAAAATGCCTGAGATTTTATCTCTTGAAGAGATAAAAAAATTTCTTTCTACTGCTGAGGCATTAAATCATAGATGGTATCCGATTTGGGTCTTTGCTATTCTCACTGGAATGCGAAGTGGTGAACTTTATGCACTCCAATGGGAAAAGATAGATCTAGAGAAAAATATTATTTACGTTGAAAAAAGTTATGACTCTAATGTAAAAGAAATTGGACCAACGAAAGGAAGATACTGGAGAACAGTTCCAATCTCTGAGGATTTAGGAAAGATAATTTTTCAATTAAAAAGAGGTGACTTTGGCGATCATGGAGAGTTTGTACTTCCTAGGTTAAGAGAGTGGTATCATGGAGATCAAGCTGTTCCACTAAAAGCATTTCTGAAAAGTATTAATATAAAACCTGTGAAGTTTCATACACTAAGAGCTTGTTTTGCAACTCAAATGCTAGCTCATGGAGTTGCTGCTCCAATAGTGATGAAAATAGGAGGTTGGAAAAATTCTTCAACGATGGATATATACTTAAGACTTTCAGGTGTTGATGTTAAAGGTGCAACTGATTGCTTGAAACTAACACCCTCTGATATTTCATTTGGTGATAATGTTATAAAAATAGAAAATTTTAAATAATAATTAATTTAATGGTATCCCAACTGCTTTAGTGGGATACCCTCTTCTGAAGAAAGCCAGATTATTACCTAAACGCTTGGAATTACTTTAAAACTATTGTATCCTCCAAATCATAGTTCTTTTTTTTGATTAATTTTAGAGATACCTAATAAGACCCAAATCTAAGTGATAAGATAACAACTTATCTTGATTTACTTGAAGACTTTTGCTAGAAAATCCAGCATTAATTTTTTAAGGAGATCCATAATGATGAGAAATTTCTTAGTGTTATTATTTTTATCTTTTAACTTGTTTGCAAATGAAAATGTTGAGTTAATATTGACGGGAGAAAGCAGAACTGACAATTACTCTACTGATCAAAGAGTTGATCTTAGTTCTATAGCAACAGATGGAGTTGAGTACGATGCAACTGTTTCTTGTATTTCTACAGATCGAAATTCTGGGGGGATCTCTGAAGGATATATTTATGTGATGGCTTCTGAGTCTCACATGGGTGCAATTACAAAGTTTGACTATGAAGAATGTGAATTGTTGGTTTCTGAGTTGAAATCTTTTGGTGCAGAACTTGTCCTTAGTTGGAAGAATGATAAGTTTGGGAAAGGTGTTGCTATTGATCTTGATTTTGATATAGTTCTTTATTAGTTTTTATATTTTGAATGGCCGAAGAAGTTGAACTTTTTCGGCTTTTTTTAGCTCAAAAATCTTAAATTGTTAGAGTATTTCTTAAGAAGATTTATTAGTAAATTAAATAATCTCTTTCATTAATTTTAGAAGAAACTTACCCATAGAACCTTGTTCTTCTAATCTTTCATCTATTTCTTCGTATGTTTTAGGCCAATAAGATAGCCCCATGAGTAAATAGAAGTCTGTAAGAGGTATAAGTGTACTCTTACCTAAGACATATACTCCAGCCTCAGCATCTATAAATTGACCTCTATTATCCATATTCATTGAACCTAGCTTATAAGTCATGATTCCTTTTATATGGTTTTCAGGATTAAAATTTATATTCTGAATGATGTTTCTATAGTTTAAATTATCATATGTTTGTGTTTGATTATTGGTTTCTTTTGTTCTCAGCTCAATATAGTTTTTATAAATCTGAGTAAGGTCTAATTCCTTTAAAGACTCAATAGAGTTATAACTTAAATACAAATGCATTTTTAAATGCATAAAAGGCCTGTTGGTCTCGAAGTTTTCATTGTAGATATATTGCGGACGAGGTTTCTCATTTTTCAATGCTTGATCTAAACCATTTTGCATTTGTAAATCGTTAATGAATGAATTATCACCAGGGATCTTTGAAAAGTTGTTAATAGCTTTTTGAAAACGATTCGAAATCTCTCCAACTGCGATATTGGAATCATATATTCCCACTCGCAGATGTTTTTTATTTGTCATCTTCTCTAGTAATTTCGATACATAATAAAATTTAGTAAAAACTTCTCGCGTTCTTTGAAGAACTGCTGAGAAAGGGGAGACAATATTTCCTGTAGCATTCATGATTACATAAACATTTACCCCTCTAAGGGCAGCTGCAATCATCATGTTTTGCCAGTAATCTGAAAGCCATAAAGAATCAGGAATAACAAGCGCTGATCCCTTTTCCATTAAATCAAACTGGAATGCACTAGCTACGGAAGTTATTTTTTTATCATAGTCAATTCTGTTAAAAGTAACCATCGTATCACTTTGAAAATCTTTAGTGTTTAATGAAATTAAAGTTTTTTCTTTTTTGGAAACAAAATAGTCTCTAAAACCTTTCGTTTCTTCATTAATGCCATGTCTTTCTAAAATATGATTAATCTCATCTTTTAGTTTAATTGCGGCAGGTCCTTCTACCTTGATTCCTCTGTCTTCCCAGTTTGGTCCTGTATACAACTCGCCAAATCCCATACCACCATAAATGGCCATAGCATTTTCTGGTTTACTTTCAATTAAATCTTTGAAAAAAACTTTTCTATGATCAGTCATGAAGTTTTGAGAAAATAAACTTGTATCATATGGGAATGTAATATTAATATTAACTTTCAAAAGATTGTTTATCTCTTCTTTAGAATACCTGCTTAGTATTTTAGATTCGTTTATTTTTTCTTGTAGAATTCCGAGATACTGTGAGTAATTCGCACGAATGTCGTATTTTTGATCTGAAAGAGAAGTACCTTGAGTGATTTCTTTTTCAACCTCTCTTAATGCATTTAAATTACCTAGATTCTTCAACGCTTTAAATAATTTAAATGGTTTGGTGTTACTATAATAAAATGAATCTAGGAAAATAAAAAATCTAGGGAAATCATCTATTGTTATCTGATTGCTATTAAGTTTTTCTAAGTTCTTTATTTGGGCTTTAAGATATCCTTCTATGAGCATTCTCCATGAAGCAATATCATCAGTATCTCTTCCTCTCATTAAATTTGAACCCTGAATATCATGAATTAAGAGTCCATGAAAAGATTTTGTCTCATGAATAGATCGAATATACTCATGGAACCACCCTTCAGAAACTATATGAGAGACTTTGTTTTTGCTAAAAGACTCCTTAGTTACTTTTGACATGGCATTTTTATAAATTTCTGGATTTTGGGATTCGCTTAAGCTCAATCCTAAATGTAATGGAATCCATACCAATCTTGAATCTTTGTTCCATCTTTGATTTGTTTTATCAATTCCTTTCTTTATAAATAGAATAATTTGATTGAAAAAAGCCATAGCTGATGCAAATCTTTTTTCAGAGATTTTCCTTTTTTTCGACAAAGAGTAGAAGAAATTATTCTGAGCAAGTCTCTGAAGCATCAATATATCAATTTTTTCTTTAGTATGATCTTTTTTCTCTTGAGAAAATTTGTTGTTAAATAAGCTGATAACATTATCTAGAATTATTCTTTTAGTTTCTTTAGTCGCGTGAATGACACTTTCTTCGTCTTTCAAAATCTGCTTAAAACTTTGATATAGTCCAGTATGGTAATCATCTACGTAATCTTCATAATTTTTATGGTTTGAGTAATACTTGTTTATCAAAAGGTTTAACTTTCTCTTTACTTCTAAATAGTCTTCTTTTTTATTCTCCGTAAACTTTAAATTCAGATTGGGAGTTTTAAGCTCAAATATGGCTTCTATCGATTTTTCTATCTTCGAAATAGTTTGATCCTCAGGATAGTGAGTTAAGTGGTCAATTTTTTTTATCTTTAAAATATCTTTTGGGATGATCTTAGAATTGCTTGAAAATGATATCTTGGGCTTTTTCGCATGGCTTTTTTTTCTATTTAAATTTACGCTTAATCCTAATTCTGCATATTTGTCTCTTGGAATGTACTTCATACTCAGATGAGCATTTGTCCCTTTGATAACAGGAACACGTCCTCCAATAAAATACTTAGGTTTACCTTCACCTACAGTATATCTAAAACCTGTTTGTAGAAGTGACAATACTGAAAGGTAGCCATCAGTTGAAAAATTTGGAGTATTTGATGTTAAGTTTGTAGCATTGATGGTTCCGCCAACTGATAACAAATTTACGAAATTTCTTGCTATGTTTTTCTCTACTGAAAAGTGACAATTTGTATTAAATTTAGATGAAGAAAATCGATAACCTTCAGAGCATCCTATCCAATAGTAGTATCTTGAAGGTTCTTTTGTAGTAGGGAATGGTTCAATAGATTTAGACTGAGAATATCCCAAAATATTTAAAAATAAAGTTAAGTAAATATATCCTCGCATATATTAACTATACATTTTTTTAATTCTCATCGTTAGTAAAGTGGTATGCAGGGAATATCTTTCAAGGAAATCTGTCTATTTTTTATACAAATCTAATCTTTCAGTATGAATTAATCAAGCTTTTATCACTGTTACTTCAATATCGGATCCCATTTACTCTTTAATACATGGCTTGAACTTTACTTTTGCTAATTCTTACACTTTTTAAAATTTCCTATAACCATAATTCTTCAACTAAAGCAGATAGAAAAATTAAGTAGATATTTATGCGAATATAAATATGTTTGTTTATACTTCTAAGATATGGAGCTGTTATCAGATATACTAGATATAGAAAAAAACCTGAAAATAAAGCCAAATATTCACTCTTTGAGATTTTTAGATCGTAATCGAATATTCCTATAATAATTATTCCTAGTGATGGATAAAAGCCAGATGTATACTTTGATACATCTTCATAAATTTTTTTCTGAATAAAGGATGCCTCAACTATTAAATAAACGGATGAAAATAATAAAAGATACTTTTCTTCTAGCAAATTGAGCTTAAGTATTGCGAGAATAGTTAGAATGAAGAATAGAATTCTTCTTCGCATTGAAATTTTTATTCTAGGTAAGATTAAGAAAGCAAATGCTTTTACGACCAAATAATAGCTAAGGGAAATCATTTTTAAAGTTTTGAAAGTTAGGAAAAGTCCTATTGAGCCTAGAAGGAAAAGTATCAAGTTATTATTCAAATCTTTTTTGTGAAATATCTGAATTTTATTCTTATATGTAAAGAGGAGCATCATCAGAATATAGCCTACTCCTCTTAAAATCATTAAATTTGCTGAAGACTCTTGACTACCTAAGAGCTTCATCAAAAAATCATTAGATAGCAATAGAAATATTGTTGTGCTCATATTGAGTATCTAGTTTTACAGGAAATAATTGCTGCAATTCTTTTGTTTTGATCGATAATTTATTTATTGCACTTGATCTATTTATGTCTAAATCTAAAAAACCTGCAATTACAGGAAGTTCTGACTTATAGCCATATCTCCTCCACCCTTTTTCATTTACAATGAATTTATATCCCTGCTCTATCATTCCTGAAGAGTGATATGATTCACTTATCAATGTGGCAGTACTAAAATGCGAATCCCTAGAGAAGTGTTGAAGCATTACTAACTGAAGGTAATTAAATAAACCTTTGCCTTTAAACTTCTTTGCTGTTGCTGCTTTTCCCAAATTAAGAACCGGGAACTCTAAGTACTTATCTAAGAAATCATAATCTATTTTTTGACTTAATTCTTTATTGCTTGAAATATGATCACCCCTTAAAGTAGATACTAATTTACCATTGTGATATGCTCCAATGACTA
Organism: Bacteriovoracaceae bacterium; assembly: GCA_020631435.1. Lineage (GTDB taxonomy): Bacteria > Bdellovibrionota > Bacteriovoracia > Bacteriovoracales > Bacteriovoracaceae > JAHDHG01. Next base: position 7,031 of record JAHDHG010000117.1, read on the forward strand.
TTGCTTTATCGTCAGATTGATTCCATCTTAAAACCTTAGGATCTGCTCTGAAGCCATTACTATTAGAAAGCTCGTCTAATCTTAGTTGATCAACTTGCCGCTTTTCGGCTCTCGTTAATAAATATATTCCATTAGTCTTCATTGCATTCTCCTTGATAGATATAGATCTCTATTCCTAATTGCTTTGGAGTAAATCGCATCAGGTACATTTAAGGCCACTCTTGCACCTAAATCTATACCGTCTAAAACATCTCTATAGTTTTCTTTGACTTGTATGAGTTCTTTGACTGAATCATACATCCATTGAGCATGTTCATCTGCATCTACCTCTATATGTTCATCAAAATACTCCAAATCGACATTTTTTCTATGAACAAACAAAGGTCTAAAGAGTTTAAACAATTCTGGAACAAGTGTTTCTGCGATTAATAACCATCCCGCAATATTTGCTTGGTTTAATGATGTTGCTGAATTCATGAGCTCAACTGGTTGCGTAGCAAGTTCTGAGTAATGTGAATACTGCCCAAAAAATGGAGCGATACCAAGACTCTCAAGAAAATTTTTACATATTGTAATATGTGAAGTGTGATTATACCCAGATTCACATAAGATATTTTCTTTGATTGATTCTAAGAGTTTAGGGTTCGTCACTCTGTCTTTCATTATGCTTAACATTGGAACCCATAAGACACTGTCAATGTACTGAAGTTTAGCAAATTCATCTGCTAGCTCATTTGAAATTAACTTCTTTTGAATAAGCTCTTTTATTGGATGATTCGCTATTTTGCTTACATAAAAATCTACAAGATCCTCCACTTCTTTCATTAATACTTCTGCGGGTACTCCAATTGTTTTGAATTCTTCTACTGCATACATACTTCCTCCTTTGTTTACAGTAGGAAAAAAATATTAAAAAAGACCTTGAACTAAAAGTAATATATTGTTATCAATTGTTAACTTATGGATATCAATAAACTTCGCTATTTTTGTACTATTGCTAGAACTGGCTCTATTAGAAAAGCTGCTGAGCTACTTAATATATCAGCTCCCGCAATCTCTAAAGCCGCTCGGATTTTAGAAGATGAGTTAGGGATAAAACTTTATATACAAACTGGAAGAAATATTCGTCTTACTGATGAAGGGGAAGAGTTTGCTTTGAAGGCTGCTAAGATTTTAGAAAATCTTGACTCTCTAAAAGATCAAATTACAGGTGGGGTTAAAATAGACAGACCTATAAAAATAGCTACTTTTGAAGTGTTCTCTACTTATTTTCTTTCTTTTTTGGATAATGTGAATTGGGAAGATAAAAGTATTATTTTACATGAAACTAATCCTGGGGAACTTGAAGAAGCAGTCGCCAATAAGAAAGTAGATTTTGGTATTACTTATCTGCCTGTTCCGCATCCTGATTTAGATTTTCTCAAGGTTAAATCTATTGAAATGGGTGTTTTTACAAGTTCAAAAGCTTTCTCGGGAGTTGCCCAGAATGATCTTCCATTTGTTGTACCTGTGAATCCACTTAGTGGTGCGCCCTCTAGAGTTAAAGGATTAGATGGTTGGCCAGAAAATGCCTACCCAAGAAAAATTAAATATAAAGTTACCTTGATGGAAAGCGCTCTTGAATTATGCCGACAATCAAAATCAG
>JAHDHG010000118.1 GCA_020631435.1 Bacteriovoracaceae bacterium
ATCTGAGATAGATCTTTCTGGTTAGAAATTGATTTAAAATAATTCCCTCCAGATTTTAAACAACGCTTTATTGTAACTGACCCATCATCAATTAGATTGGCTGGATATTCACCCGCCTCATTATCTCCAATATGATAAGCACCTACTTTATGCTTAAACATATTATTAATAATGTTTTTATCTAAAGGTTTTTGTCCTATATAAATAGGCTCGATAGATGGTTTTAGCGTCTGAAGTCCATAATAATAGCTTGTGTAATTCTTATCACCTCCTTTTTTACAGTAGCTCTTACTCTGACTCATTGTTTTTATTACTCGGTCATAACTTTTAGTTAAACCGAGTATGTTTTGTAATTCTTTCCAAATTTTTTCACTTGGAAACTGAGGCTGAGACTTACCAAGATAATGTGAGAACATCCCCTTGATTCCAAGAATTTGCTCTACTTTATTTGCAGATAGTGACTTAGCTTTCAATCCCTCTTTAAGGTAAATTCTAAAGTCATCTGTTGGTTCAAGTCTCTTTGAGTGCTTATCAAAAGCAACTTTTAAATTCATCCCTTTAGGAATTCCACTTGCATATGCCCATACCATCATTTGATGACTAATAAAACCTACGTCTTCAATTCGTGTTGCAAGTCGATGATAAAGCCGAGAGCTTCCCATTGCTGTAATAAAGCCGCCAGGCCTTAGCACTCTGAAACATTCCCTCCAAATATCTTCATTAGGAAGATTTTTGTCCCAATTTTCACCTTTGATGTTTATCCCATAGGGAGGATCACAAATCACAGCATCTATTGAGTTATCACTTAGCTCTTTTAGTTTGAGGTGTGAGTCTCCATTGATGAGAGTAATCATAAATCCTCCTTTGCTAAAATTTCTAAAACTTCGATTAATGGTTTGTTTGGATGCTTCTTTACCTCTTCATCAATTACTTTCTGGTCTGCTGGGTCAGTAGTACATATCCAATAACTTAGAGGACTAGGAGTTAATCGTAGAACTGTTTTGTTTTCTTCTTGAATCATTAATAGTTCTGAGAAATTTCCTTTATCCTTTTTGAGTGATTGAATGACTTCAACCTCGCGATCATTAAGACTGAGAGTCTTTTGGAAGTCCTCCCAATTAGCTCCACTTTGCCTGAGAATAATTCGATTCGGTGTGTTTTGAAGAATCGCATTTGCTATCTCAGGTCTGGCCTTAAAGTCATTAATGTTTTGTGAGATTGCCCAAATACCTGCTCTAAACTTTCTAAAGGTTCTAAATGCTTCAATTGCAAAGTTAGCTCCACAAGGTGTATCAAAGAGCTTCCATGCTTCATCAACAATCAAAAGACTTTTCTTTGTCCTATCTTCCATCATTTTATTTCTAATAAAGTCAGTGAAAATAAGAAGCATTACATCTTGTAACTCTGGGTAGCTATCAAGCCCCTTTAGTTCAATAGTCGTTAAGTCCTTATTTAGTGAAATTGTTGTTTCACCATCGAGCATTTTTCCAAATGCTGTGTTTCCACACCATGAATAGAGAATCTTTGAGAAGTCATCAATTCTAGGGTCTTGAATTTTCTCTAGCTCAATTCTAAAGTCACTAAGAGTAGGAATCTTTGGAAAGCTTGTTCTATAAGTTTCACTAATGACTCGCTCTAAAAGTGCTTTTTGCAACTTGGGTAATCCCTTAGAGTCTTCTTCCTTAAAAATTGATTCAAGAACAGCTAAAATAAACTTAACCTTAGATGGACTAGGCTTAGTCTCTCCCTTTGGTAGATCAAAGAGATTTACTCTTATTCCTGAATCAATCCCAAGATCAATAAAAGAGCCATCTAGAACCTCAATGAGTCTCCTAGATGATGCTCCGTTATCAATCCACACAATTTGTGGCCTTTCTTTTTGTCCGTAATACTGGAGGATGAATTGGTTGAGGGTAAATGATTTACCACTTCCTGATGAACCAATAACGATACCATTCCATGAGCTAAGAGAACGCTCAAAAATATCGAGGGCAATAAGATTGGCCTGTCTGTTAGTAAAGAGACTATACGCTTCATCGTTTCCCTCCCATTGACTTAGTACAGGCATTAGATGAGCGAGGTTTGAACTCTTTAACTTCTTCTCTCTAAAGGGGGTACACCTTGAAGGAAGACAAGCAATAAAGCTATCCATGTTTGTAAGTGTTTCTCTTACACCTTGACTCATTTCAAGATCATTAAATGCTTTTAAGACTAGATCGGTTTTTGTATCAAGTTCCTCTGAACTCTCAGAGCTAACAAGTACATTAAAATCAAACCCAACTAGTTTTTCAGCTCCCACTAGATCACGAAGTAGTGATTCCATATCATTGAGCTTCGCTTCTTGGTCAACGTCAGTAATATTGTAATCATTAGCTGAAAATGAGTGGGTGACCTTTCTTTTAAGCTTGATCGCCTCAATCTCTTGCTTTTGGACTCCTAATCTAAAGTTTTGAATCAACTCAAAATCAATAGGAAGACTTAAGAACTTTGAAATCATTGAAGCGTAAGTGTGAGTGTCTGGTAGATCCTTGAGATTTACAAAACAATGCTTCGTACCGTCTAGCTCAAACTTATTCTTAGAGATAATTAAATCAGATAGAGTTAGCCCATTAACAAAATCATCAGAGTTTGGTGTTTTTAATGATTCAACTCTCTTTGGATTTAGATACTCATAAGCTAAGTCCTTCCATTGAATCTTATCAAGCTTAACTGGATTAAACTTACAAGTATGAAGCCCTGACTCTATCGCTTCAATTGTTCTTAAGAACTTTCTTTTATGAGATTGAAACTTTGACTTCTCAAGCTGTTGATAACGCTTGATATTTTCAAAAAGTTTCTTCTTTTTAAGCTTAGGAGCATTTGATCTAAAAAAGATAAATAACTCAGTCTTAAAAAAGTGAAGTTTTTCATTTGATTTTCTTAAAAAATCCTCTCTTTCCTTAACTATTCTCAAGTAGTTTGGAGTCGCCATTCTAGCAATCTCTAAATGAGAGTCAATAATGTCCTCACAGTTTGAAGACTTTCTAAATCTAAGCTGTGCGTTTAACTCATTTGGAAGAGAGTTAATCCAGATATGAAGATTTTTATAAAAGTCATTCACTCCTTGGTCATCAATAAGACTTAAATCAATTCCTTGAAGCTTATAACCAACTCCTAATGAGAGGTCATCAAACACCATTAGATCATCATCAAATTGCCAGTATGGTAATTTACTTGCTAGTGCTACCATTTGTTATATACTCCTTTTTAAACTCGTGATGTTCAGCACCACTGTAAAATCCATCTGTAAGATAGAACCTAATGAGATCAAATAAATATCCCTTTGGTTTACCTTTCTTACCGAAGTAGAGAGCTATCGAAAGTATTGAGGGAACACCAAAAATGATTATTTCTGCCATTGGAATTCCACTTAATAAGTAATTCAAGCTCATTGCACATAGAAGGATGAAAAGGAGGTCTTGGGCCGCTAACCCAAAGACCTTTATTTCAGTATCTAAGTGCTTGTGTACTGTTGATACTTCTAAACTCATGCCGCAAACGATTTAAGCCATTGAATGAGGTATGGAGCTAAAAAGCCAACTGCCGAACACCCGATAATCATTGTGATTCTCGACTTTGCCTCTGGTGAACCATTCATAGCGAGTGCAGCCGCAAAGAATAGTCCAATGATCGACATAAGAGGCAAGATTTGAGTAATCAATGCATTTGATAGTCCTGATACTTTCGTTTCAAAGCTTCCTCCCACATATTGAGCCGAAGCATCTGGAATGTAGAACATAAACGCAATACAACTTAATCCGAAAAACAGTATTATAATTCTTTTATAATCCATTACTGTAACCTCATAACTAGTTTTTGGTTTGCATACTCAGGTATATCCATCTTTACGAATTTTGTTCCTACACAATCACTAACAGTCGTACGCTTAAGAATCCTTCCTTCAGCTATTCTTTGGGCCATCTGTATTTCAAAGTAAGTTGCTCCTCTTTGAGCGGCTTTTGGAACAAGATAGTAAAGTTCATCCTTATTAAAGGTAGTAACCTTTAATCTGTAGTGGCCGTGGTTAGTATTAAAGTATGCTAAGCCTGCGAAAGTTCGCTTTTTTGTTTTTAAATTCTCCCAAAATACTGGGATTGCTTCTTGTTTAGTTTTATTCATATAAATAATCTCCTTTTATGCTTGAAGCATCCTTGCTTTTAAGTTCTTCCTCCATTGTAAAAAACTTTTGTTGTACATCTTTGAAAGAGTAGCGACTCCTTCATCAACCAATTCTGAAATCTTTGTTGTTTTAAGACTTAAGAGTGTTGAAATGTCTTCGATAGAGAACTCCCTCCAGTACCTTAGATATAAGACGAGGAATTCTTCTAGGTTAAGATCGAACATACTTTCGAGGATGAACTCTCTTTGTTCCATTGAGAAATTCGCAAACGGATTTGTTACTCTAACGCTAGCTTTCTTAGCTAAATCTCTTTGTCTTTTTGCTTGTAGCTTTTTAACTTCATCAACTTTGATTATGCATTTAGTAATACTCATAATTTAAAGCCCCTTTACCGCTAGATACTCAATTGTTTTTGTTAGTTGTCGTTCATAATCAGTGATTAACTTTTGTAACTCTCTATCAGTTCCTAAAATTCTCACTGGTAAGTAACCACACCACGTTCTGAAATCATCTCGCAGTACCGTTAAGTCGCTCATTGTTGTTTTTAGCTTTTGTGTTAATTGTTCTTTTGTTTCAGTTAAAATAAATTCCTCCTTTTGATTAACTATTTGTTTTTTTGTTGTTGTTTTAGTTTTACTCACAGTAATCCTCGTATGGGATTTCAGAGTAATTACCTGCTTTGTGGGTTAAGAGCATCGAAGCTCCTTTGTACTTGTAGCTAGAGCGGTGGACGATATTATCATTTAAGACAAGCTGAACGCCTTTCTTATCGTTAATATCAATGGCACTTGCTTTCCCTAAACCCTCTAGGATTAATTGACCTTGTGAATTTAGAGATGTCTTACCCTTGATAGTTTCGTTAAGAGTCGCTTCAAATCCATATCCTCCTTCGATGTATTCAAGGACTGTGCGTTCTTCGATTTTTGCTATAAAACGATCATCTCTAAGCAGGTAGAGATTAAGAGAGAGTATTACATCTCTATCTTTAGAATCTTTACCTAAGATGGTTTCACGAAAACCAATTGCCTTAGATAGTTTTTTGAATCTAAGCTTCGATACCTCGTTACAGTCTCCAATCACTCTGAACTGTAATTGCTTAAAGTAAGCACTTGGCGTTTTGCCGTTTACTGTAATGTCTCGATTGATTTGAGAATTTGCTTCTTTTCCACCGCATGACATTAGTAAAAGTAATAAAGTTGCATGTTTCATTTAATTCCTCCTTTGTTGAACCTTGCTTTTTATTGTTTGTGATTTTCTAAAGTTGTTTTCTGTGCATCACCTCCTTTCATTTGTTGGATTAAATTATTAATCCCCTCACTAAGTGTAATTTCGGTCTTATTTTGGTCACGGTGACTGTTTTTATGACCGAAATTACATATATGAGTAGGGGGACTTGTTAATATTCTCCTTAAGCTTGTTAAGGCACGTTCTTTAGTTTGATAGATTGCAGTCTTTGAGACAGACAATTCTTCGGCTAATTGTCTTTGACTTGCTTTGAAGTAATAAAGACCAAGTAAAACTTTTCTCTGGTTTTCTGTAAGTTGATTGATTGCTGCCCTAAGACTTTTCTCCAAGTAATAATCTGGAGTGGGCAGGCTTTTAAAGAATTCAGATAATCCCTTTGTATGAGTTAGTTCATCATACAAGTCGAGATCTTCAGGGGAGTACTCTCTTTGATAAGTTTCGAGTGATTCTAAATAGCGACTCCAAGTTTCGGGACTCCAATCTTGAACAACTTTCTTAAGTTTTTTTAGTAATAACGGTTTTCCATTTTTATCAAGCCAAGGGCAATGATTTTCAATTTTCAAAACAAACTCCTTTCCAAAAATTTGTTTTTGATAAAGCAATCAAGATGCCAAAAAAATTTCGCAACAAGTTAAGTTTTAATCTTTAAGAGTTAACTGCTTGTTTTTATGAGTAAATGGATGAAGGAATCAAAATCAATGGCCCTTTTAAGGCTGTTAAAAGCCTCAAACGGGCGTTTGAGATGACCCAATTAGGGTTATGAAAAAACCTCACATGGGTTAAATATTTCTTGTTTTTTTGTTTTTAACCGTACTATGACTAGCCCATGACAAACATAGAACAAATTTTTAGAAAGAAATCAAAAGTGCTTCTCATTGAGGACGATCAGTTCCTTGCATCTGAGTTTATCAAGCAGGCAGAGCCATTTGCTTATATTAATCACGCGAATTCTTTTAATAAAGCCTTAGAGGCCATAAAAAACTCAAGCTATGATATTGCCTTTATTGATTTAAACCTTGTGCCAAACAGAAAAGAAACATTAAACGAAGGTTTAAAGTTAATAGAGCCAGTACTTAGAGCAGGAATTGTCCCTATCGTATTATCTAGTATTGATAATCCAATAATCAAAAGACGAGCCGTTGACTTAGGTGCTGCTCATTACTTTGTGAAGCATAAGATTATTTCTGATTTTGTGGGTCATTTAAAGTCTTTGATTTTAGCAGCTGATAGAGAACGAATGAATCAATTCTTCTCAACTGTATTTAAAACTACTGATTTTAATATTGTAGATAGATTCAAGGCAATAGTTAGAGGTGGTTTGAATTTTGAAGATCATATTATTTTGAAAGGGCCATCAGGTGTTGGTAAGTCTCTTTTAGCAAAGGGAATACATCTCTTTTGTGGTTATTCAGAAAGAGATTTTAAACATATATCTGTCGCTGATTTTAAGCCAGAACTTGTTGAGTCAGAATTATTTGGTCATAAGAAAGGTTCATTCTCTGGAGCTGATCAAGACAGAGTTGGTTTACTAGAAGAAAATAATGAAAAGACCGTTTTTATTGATGAGATTGACTTACTGCCAAAAACAGTTCAGCAAAAACTACTTGTCTTCTTATCACATGGTACATTTTCAAGGGTTGGAGATTCTAAAACATTAAGATCGAAAATTAGGTTAATAACAGCAACCAATCAAAACTTAGAAGAAATGATTGCTAAAAATAGTTTTCGTAATGATTTTTATTACAGAATTAATAAGAGAGAGTTAACAATTCCACCTCTTTCACATCGAAGAGGAGATATTGAAATACTCTTAAATGATTTATTAAAGCAAAGCTCACCCGAAATTGTCCTAGATGAAGGTGCTTACCATCACCTTGTAAATAATTATGACTATTCAGGAAATGTTCGAGAGCTACAATCCATTGTTAATCGTTTGAAGACAATTGAAGGGAAAGTCACTTTGGATAAACTTCCTCATGAAGTTTTCGCTACAAAGACAAAGAATAAATCTAGTATTCGCATCACTAAAAGTATGAAAGACCTAATCGCTCGAACTGGGAAATTAAAAGATCTAACAGAGTATATAGAAGAAGAAATAATTAAAGAAACTTTAGAGAACTATGACAATAAAAGTACACCTGCACGGGAAGCATTGGGACTGTCCTATAACAAGATGCAGGCAATAATGAAGCGTATAGATTTAAAAACAAATGAAGGAGGGCTGAATTATGTCTAATGTATTAGCCTATAATAGAGAAGTTGATGATTTTAAGCACGAAATCTCACGATCAATGTCAAAACTATCTGTAATGATGTGTCGTATTGATGGAGACAGTTCATTAAGTGAAGTATCTGACAATCTCCTTGATGTTCTTTCAGCGATGAAGAAAACAATCATTTCTAGCCAAGATGAGATTTATAAAGGAAGTAAGAGATATGACGAAGTTAGATCAAAAATTTCAATCCTAGATGAGAGTAGCAATCTTGTCGATAGCTTCTCGTCTCTTTACAAGGTTGAAGATGTTTTCTCTGAAAACCTAGAACTATGTGTAGAGAACATTAAAGAACATGCAAATGTAGTTTTCGGTATGTGGTTTAGATTTTCCGAAGTCATGCCTAAAGTACTTTCTAAAATAGCGAGTAAGTATGATTGCAATGAGGAAAGAGCATGTGCGATTCAAATTGCTCATGAAGAACTGGGAGAAGGCCAGCTCAACCATATTCATTGTAATGCTTTTAAACGTGTTGGTGAAAAAATCGGACTTAGAATAAATCAACAGGATAACTGTGAATCACTTAATAAATTATCTAATTTTGTAGATCGCTCATCAGGAGATAAAGAGTTGTTAGGGCTTGGTTTAGGATTAGAGATTATAGCGAATGAAAATATTTCTACGATATTCAACTATCTAAGTTACGACGATCTCTCTAAAGATATCTTGGAGCGTTCATATTTTTTCAAAACTCATTTTGTGAACGAAGATGGGCATATTGCAGAAAATATTAATAATTACCGCTTCTGTGAAACTGAAGAAGATAAAGTTTTATTTCTTAAGGGATTTTTTAACGGTCTTGATTTCTGGCAAGAATTTTGGAGTGAAGTTTTAGTGAAGGTAAAACAATAAAATGAACCAGTATTATACGAGGTGGGAAGGA
>JAHDHG010000119.1 GCA_020631435.1 Bacteriovoracaceae bacterium
AGAAATTCATGGCCCCATATTAGGTTAATATTTAAAAAATGGGAGAAAGTCCGTAATATTAATAGAGTGTTTAATTTTTAGACAGTGAGGTTTTATGGAAAAAGTATCTGAATTTTTAGGAATGAGCCAAGAGACTATTATAATTTGGCTTGTATTAGGGCTTGTTTCAGGTATCGTGGCCAAGTTTTTACTTCCCGGGAAAGATGGTGGAGGTTTAATTAGTACCGTTCTAATAGGTATTGCAGGATCTTTTTTAGGTGGATATCTTGGAAATCATTTTGGAATTACTTCTGAAGTTGGTGGCCTAAGTGTGATGAGCTTTGTTACTGCTATAGTAGGAGCTTTGGCATTATTAATTGCTCTTAGAATTTTAAAATTATTAATATGATTTCAATTATTGGTGCAGGTGTTGCAGGTCTAACTTGCGGTGCCTATTTAAAGAAAAATAAGATTCCTTTTACAATCTATGAGAAAGAATCCCATCCTGGCGGAAGGATACAAACTATTGATTTTGAAGGGCATCAGCTTGATATTGGATTTCAAGTTTTTAACCCAGGTTATCCTGAAGTGAAAAAATTATTAAGTCCTTGGAAGTTAGGACTCAAAAAATTTCATGCAGGGGCTAAGGTTTGGAATGGAGATCAATTTGTAGAGTTAATTGATCCAAGAAGAAATCCTACTAAGATTTTTCAAGCTTTAAAGAGTGATATTGGAATTTTTAGAGATCGATTAAAAATATTAAAATTAATTAGAGAATGTAAAAAATTAGACCTTGAAAATCTGACACCTGCTAATCAAACAACTTTTGATTTTCTTCATGGTTATGGATTTAGCGATGCAATTTTAGAAAAGTTTTTCTTTCCTTTTTTTAAAGGGGTCTTTTTAGAAAAAGATTTAAAAACTGATGCTAATTTCATGAAATTTGTTTTTTCAATGTTATCTAAGTCTTACGTCACTTTACCCAAAAGAGGGATGAGGGCAATACCAGAGCAATTAGCAAAACTTGTAGGTAAAAAGAATATTAAGTTTAACTATGAAGTGCAAAAAATAGAAAATAAAACCTTGGTGTTTACTAATGGCGCAAAAGTTCCAACTGAGCATTTAGTTCTTGCTACAGAGCCATCGGTAACTTCAGATTTACTTGGATCAGTGAATAGGGCAGGGAAAAGATCATCGGTAACTTATTATTTCTCTACTTCTAAAAAATACGATAAATTTCTCTACCTTTTAAATGATTCAGAGAGAGTGAATCAAGTTGCATTCTTATCTGAAGTTCAAAAATCATATTCATCTTCGACTTTAATATCTGCAACCTGCCTAGGTGGAGTAGAGGTGAAGCCTGAGAAAATATTAGAAGATCTAAGAAAGTTCTTTGGAGATGATGTCAATGATTGGCATTTTGTTAAAAGCATAAAAGTAGCTTTTTCGCTTCCGAATAAATTTTCTTACGGGACATCAAATAATGAATTGGGTGGAGTTTATCTGATTGGAGATTACCTGGAAGATCCTTCATTAAATGGTGCTATGAAATCTGGTCGATTGATGGCGGAAAAGTTTATCAAATCATCTTAGCTTGCTAAGTTATCTTTTTCATTTACAGTTTTGTAAATAATACAGACTCTGCTCAAATCTATAGTCTTTCATGAAATAATATTTATGGAGGCCCTATGAGACTATTGTGTATCTTACTTTTTTCTACTTTAGCTTTTTCTTATGATTGTGATGATAAATCTTATGAGCAGCTTAAAAAAGATCACTTGAAAGTAGTTATTGTGAATGCTGAACTAGAGGTTTGGAACAAGAATAAATCAAAAAAGTATCATAACGCAAACGATAGAGCGAGAAGAGGCAGCAGAGAGTTAAAAAAAATAGGTGCGACTGAATCTTCTTCAGAAAGATATAAGTATGTCACGGTTTTTAATGGGCTTAAATATAAGCACCATCAGTATTATATGAAAAGAAAAGATCAGATTAGGGAAATGAAGTCAATTATTGAAGATTGTCTTGATGAGTATCAACAATAAAAAAGGCGCCATCTAGACGCCTTAGTATTTGAAAATTTAAATAAAATTAAAAAATATAGCCAATACCGACAGAAAGAACATTGTTTGTTACTGATTCAGTGTCGTCACTTGCTCTATCTCTTTTAGCTGTAGTTTCTTCCTCAGTAATGTTAACACCTGTAGTTTTCGTAGTGATATCATCTGAAAGGTTAATCTTAGAAACTTCATATTTTACGAAAGGAACGAAGTTGTTTTTCATTACTAACTGAGCACCGATACCTAGTTCAAATAAGTTGTAATTAACCTTAGATGAAATTTCCGCAGTTTGAATAAAACCAGGGATATTAACTTCAATATCATTTGTCCCTTTATATCTTCCAAATCCAAATCCAGCTTCAGCAAAAGGAACTAAAGTCGATCCTTGAATATTAATCTTGTAACCAATTTTCTGAGATAGAGTAAAGTGAGTTCTGTTCGCTGATGAGTCAAGAGATTGAGTAGCAGTATCTAATGATCCAAAGCCAGAATCAAATCTTTCACTGTAGTAAACATCATTAACGTTTTGGGGTAAGTATGAAACATTTAAACTTGAAGTCGTCAGAAGTTCTTCTGTAAGTCTTAAGTTAAGTCCAGCAGATAATTTAATTCCGTTTTCAGCTACTTCTTCAGAGCTTTTCCCGTCATCGTATTTTGACTCAAGATTACCCATCATCAATGAAGCACCAACCTGAAAGCTCATCGGCTTATCAATAGTCTTATTAGAATAATCAGAATAAACAGTAGTGCTAGTTTCTGCAAAGATCACAGAAGACATTATTAAAATTAATAATTTAATCATTTTTTCTCCTTAAATGAATTTTCGATTAATTGAAACTAGATGAATTTAAAGGCCTTGTAAACGCCTAAATATAGGCCTTTTTGAGATCTTTCATTATCTTAGCAACAGATTGACTTGATTGAAGCATAGAAGCCACTTGCCCAACTTCTAGTTCGCCAAGTTTTATATCGCCTAGCAACATTCCATTTTTCGCTCTGCCTTTACCAAGATGTTCAATAAGCTTCTCTGTAGTCGCTCCATTTGCCTCTAGTTCTTTTATCTCTTCTGAGAATTGATTGTTAAGTAAGCGAACAGGGATGTGTTTTTTCATAAGCAGACGAGTATCACCTTCAGAAGATTTGGAAATGAGATTTTTAAAATTTTCATGAGCAGAAGATTCTTCACTCATTAAAAACCTGGATCCTATTTGAACCGCACTGGCCCCCAACGCATGAGCAGCTTTAATTTGTCTATAATCAGCAATCCCTCCCGCTGCAATAACTGGAATTTTAACCGCGTCCACGACTTGAGGAATTAAAACAAGTGTCGTTGTTTCATTTCTTCCATTATGTCCACCAGCTTCATAGCCTTCAGCAACTATGGCATCAACTCCGGCTTGCTCACATTTAATGGCTTCTTTGGAACTTGAGCAGACATGAATGACAAGCTTTCCTTTGCTTTTTAGCGAGCTCGTGAATTTTTTTGGATTCCCAGCAGAAGCTATAAATATTTTGACATCATTTTTTAGAGCGATTTCAATTTGCTCCTCAATTTTATGATAAATTAAAGGGAAGTTGACAGCGAGTAAGTGCTGATTAGTTTTAATTAAAGACCTTGCTTTTTTTATCTGCGTATCTAGTAACTCTAAAGTCATTGACCCAGCGCCAATAGTACCAATAATTCCCTCATTGGCGGCAGCGGCAGCGAGCTTCGCACCAGAAACCCAGACCATGCCAGCTTGTATGATGGGATAATCACATTGAAATAAATTTTTAAATTTTTCCACGATAGTATGCCCTCGTTGAAGATCTTTTCTTTCCATAGCCTGGCATCGATTCAACTTCCCAACCTGTTGATTCTAAATTTTTTTTAACTGAATGCGAGGCACTATAGGTTGTTAGAATAGAATTTTTTTCTGCTATTGAGCTTAGAAATTCAAACCATTCTAGATCCCAAAGAGTAGGATTTTTTTTAGGGCTAAAAGGATCTTGAAAAAATCTATCAACTTTTAAATTATTCTTTTTAAAAAAAATTGGCGCCATTAATTTAGCATCACCTAATATAATAATGATTTTTATATTTTTAATTTGTGCTATCCGTAAATTTTCATCCTTCTCAAAGATTAAGTCTTCTGATTTTTCGAACCATGATACAAGATCTTCATCTATCTCAGTTGAAATAAATGTGAGAGCTTGATTTAAATCAGAATTTAAAAGTTTCTTAAAGCTAAGACCCATCCCAAAACCAGTTTCAAAAATAATTCCATTATCTTTGATATCTTTTATTAAAGAATTCTTGATAAAGTATTGTAATGTTTCACCTTCTGCTCCAGAAGTAGAGTGAAGATTCTCATCGTAAGTTTTAGAATATAATGTGAATGATCCATCATCAGTTTCTACGAGCTGATGATTTTTAGGAATAGTTTTCAAACCACTCCTTAACTTGTTTTGCAATCCAAGTACTATCTTCATTACTTAAATCATGACCTGCAGTAGGGTGAATTTTAATGGGTGCATTCCATGCTTTTGCTATTGTTTTAGAGCAATCAGAATGACAAATTTGATCATTTTCTGAAACTAGAATTAGAATTGGTACATCAGGTTTTTTCTTAGATGGTTTAAATTTTAATCCTGCAAAAATTTGGGTTAAACCATTTTTAGGGGTGATAGGATATTCTTTTTGTAACTTGCAGTGACGTTCTAGAATTTCCTGAAATTTCTCTCCTCTGTCAGCGATTGATATGTCACATAACTTTTCTTCTTTCTTAAACTTATCTTTTATAAATATGACTTTTAAGAAAGTCTTTGCAGCTTTAGGTCTTAATCTTTTTAACGGAGCTGAATACCCTTTAAAACTTGTATTGACCAAAATTCCCGTTTTAAAATCTTCAGGGTAAAGTTCCATCCATCTTGTTGCAATCATTCCACCAAAAGAAATGGCCATTATATGGTTATCATTGGTCGAGCATTTTTCTTTAAATTGTCTTCTGAGATCATGAATATTTTCATCAACCGAAAAGAAAGATTTTTCTTTATTCCTAGTTCCTGCTCCTGCTATCTCTAAAGTCAAAATATTAACACCTTCTAGATAGTTTTCTATATTTTTTATATTATCACCCCAGTGTGGATTGCCTCTAATAAGTCCTCTCAATGCAACAATTGTCTTGTCACTCATTTTTTAATTTCCTAATCTTAATATGTAATTTCTAAGGAGTATTATACATGATTTTGTCAGATAGTGAGATTTTAAAGTTTGTAGATAATAAAGACATTGTGATCGATCCTTTTGATAGATCTTGTTTAGGTTGCAATAGCTATGACGTTCATCTTGGTAAACGTTTAGCGCTTTATAAATCTAATACCCTTGATGCTAAGAAACATAATGAAATTGAATATTTTGATATCCCAGAAGAGGGATATGTTTTAGAGCCATCTAAGTTTTATTTAGGTGTAACTCATGAATACACTGAAACACATAAACATGTACCTTTTTTAGAAGGTAAATCTTCTGTTGGAAGATTAGGTATAGATATTCATGCCACTGCTGGTAAAGGCGATATAGGATTTTGTAATTACTGGACGTTAGAAATTTCTGTAAAACAACCCGTTAGAGTATATGCAGAAATGCCGATAGGCCAATTAATCTTTTTTAATGTGGATGGAGATGTTATGACTCCATATTCAAAGAAAGCAAGTGCAAAGTATATGGGAAAGACTCCTATACCGATGGAATCAATGATGTTTAAAAATAGCTTTTAGCAAAAAAACCGCTTTTCAGCGGTTTTTTTATTTTGGAATCTTATCTAAACCTACAAGGACCTCTGTAAACTTCTTCTTTATATTTTGAGTACTGTGTTGCTTTCATCACTCCAGATCGGGTCCCATCGTTCGCATAGATTTGAAGAGAGATATCCTTTTTGGTTTTAACTTCATGGTAATCTACTTCTTGGCGACCGTTATTGTATCCCCAGTTATCATTACAGACTCTATAGCATATAGGACGACCATTTCTACCAGGTACACATCTTCTACTACAGTACCGAACTGGAGATCTTAATTGACATGGTTCTAAAGTAGTCATTCTCCTAGATCTTTCAGAACTAGTATTAATTCTTCCTGCTAAATCAAGCTCTTGATTATTTTGAAATGCTTTAAAATCAAAAGTTCCATCATCTTGAGGAAATTCAGCTCCTGCTTTGAGTTTCAAAGTAAAACTATGTTTAGAAGAGTCGTTTTCTAGTTTAATTTTAATTTTCTTTTTAGACTTTATTTTTAAAGTGGCTGCATAATCTCCAGCTTCTATTGAGTCGCCATTAGTTAACTCAAGGTCTTCAAGTCCTTGAAAGTGACCATTGTAGTCTTCACAAGAGATGAATAAAGCTGATAATAAAATGAATAGGAATTTCATAATTTCTCCTTTTTAAGGGTGTCTATAGATATTTTGCATCAAATAGAGCTAAGCCTCAAATTACTAAATTCAAGTAAATTAATAGCCTACTAAACTGCTTATTGTAAATAAAAATCATTATGCCTCTAGTCATTTGAACGAGTACTCTATACCCTTTAGCTAGTGAAGTTTTTATATTTCATTTTAATCTTTTTATATTCACTCACATTTTCATGGGAGCATGATTTTGGTTTGTCTTTTAGACATAATGATCCAGTCAGTGTGATTGATGTAAGAACAGTTAATGCTTGGTGGGCCAGAGGTGATTTCAAAACTTCAAAAGATTTCAACGATTGGAGCTTTAGGTTTAATACTTCGGTGCAATATGAAGATAATGGACTTTTTCTTTTCTCACTTAAAGAGTTAAGTATTTCTAAAAAAATTAATAAATTAGATCTTAGTTTTGGTCGATTTCCACTTGAGTGGTCTAGTACAGATGCCTCTTGGGGATTAGGAAAAATTAATAATAGAGAAAATTTTGATTTTTTTCATCCAGGTCAAGAAGGGCTCGCAGGATTAAATGCTAGATATAATTTAAGTTCAAATCTAAGTCTTGATATCTTTGGATCTTTTTTCTATATACCAGAGTTAAATCCGCCGCTTAATATTAATAAGAGTGAAAGAACGATTGATTCAAATAGTCCATGGGCGGACGCACCAGATAGAACTGCTGAAGTGGGAAGTTCAGGAACTGTTTTTGATCTTTTATACGATGTAAATGTTCCGGAGATAATGGATATTATCTTTAAACCAACTTATGGTCTCAGTTTGAACTTTAATAATGATTTTATTTCGACCAACTTTTTTTATATTAGAAAACCTGAAAACAAATTAACGAATAAGGCCGAAGTTAGTATTCCTTCTTCTTCAACCACCACTGCAGTTGTTTCAATTGATCCACTTGAGTTTAAGCACCATGTATTTGGAGGAGAGTTTAATTATCATTTACATGATCATTTTAATCCATATATTGGTTATATTTCTTCTCTAGCGGATGATAAACCATCAGATGACTTTGAAATTGTTTCAAAAAATATTGGGGTAGGGATAACGGTAGAGAGAAACGATGAGTCCTATTTGAGTGTTGGATCAAGAGGCGAAATAAAGTCCTTTAAATACCATTTAGGATACCTTTCTCGTGTGTCTGACTTTTCCAAAACAAATATATTAACTGGTCTTCCGAGGTGGGATCAGGTTCTTAATTTTTCCATTTCAGGTAATTTTACTGAAAAAATATCTTTTGCTGGTGACGTAAAATATGACTTTGGTTCAAAAGACCGAGTTTATTACTTCGGTGCTAGCTATCTTATAAAGCCTTACTTAAGCACTTCGCTCGGTGCCCAAATCATTGGCTCTCCTCAAAATGGAGACGGTTATTGGGCAAATTATCGGCAGAACGATTCAGTTTTTGCCGAGGTCAAATTGTCACTTTAGTTGATCGATAAAATATAACGAGAAGGTAGGTATGAAAATACTAAGCGTCATACCATTATCGTTATGTTTAATTCTTTGTATCTCTTGTGGAGATCTCAACGACGGTCAATGGTTCAAGGATCAATCCCTAGGTAGAAGGTTTGCTTCAGCAGACTGTAAAATCGACTCTAAAAGTCTTGAGAAGATATTTGAAAAAGATATCTCTAAAGACATTAATTGCATTCATGATCAAATTGATCTGCTAATGGATTTAAGAGAGCCTGATACTGCTGAAATTCCAGGTAAAAATATTTCTAAGAAAAATTTAGAGGCCTACATAGATGAACTCGTTGAAGATGGTGGTGATATTACAGATATGCTCGATGTATTTTTTGAATTAAATACTTTTGTTTATAATGAAAAGTTAAACTTTATTTCAAAAAGATATTTAAAGGATTTAAGAAATCTTCTTCTTCATCTTAATAAAAAAGGGATAAAGTTAAAGAAGTTACTAGATTCTAAAGTCACTTCAGTAAATGCCCTTAAAAGAAATGAAGAATCATTCTACAAAGAACTTAAGGAGTTATTTGTAGATTCAAAATATTCATTAGTAACTCATTTAGAAAAAAATGGA
>JAHDHG010000120.1 GCA_020631435.1 Bacteriovoracaceae bacterium
GAAATCCTGGTCCAGGTTCTTGGGGCATAGTGATTCAAGATTCTAGTCATGAAACTATTATTGAAGCAAGCTCATTTGATGATCATACTACAAATAATAAAATGGAGTTAACTGGAGCAATTAAATCAATGGAACTATTGATTGATAGTCTAGAAGAAGTAGATAGTTCCAAGTTATCAATAGTTTTATTTACTGATTCAAAGTATGTCGTTGATGGAATTAGCTCTTGGATTATAAATTGGAAGAAAAGAAATTGGCGCAAAGCCGATGGTTCTGATGTTAGTAATATTGAACTTTGGAAAAAATTAGATGAAACGAGAGATAAATTTTTAAATGTTCATTTTAAGTGGGTTAAAGGACACAATAATCATCCACAAAACGAGAGATGTGATGAACTTTGTAATCAAGTTTTGGATCGCGAATTTAATATTTCTTAATTTTTCTTTTGCCTGCAAGCTAAAATATGACTTGGTGTCACTTTCAGGTCCTGTAAATTATTACTTAGAAAAAATTAATCTAATCAGCGATGAAAAATTAAAAGCGGTGTCTCTTTTTCATGACTTTTTACATTTAAAGTATAAAGGGCAATGGTTGGGAGGAGGAATCTATCTCTCTGAAAGTGCTTTTAAAAAGATTGAGTCTAAAGGGTTTACCCTTATCTTAGATGAGAGCTTTGAGCTAAAAAGAAAAATAAAAAAGATAGAAAAAAAAATGCCAAGAATTAAAAAAATAATTTGGGTTGATACTAAACTTGATTCTAGGGAACTGGTTGAAAGGTCTAAAGATATTCTTATCGATTTAAGTGAAAATTGTGAAGAAAACATAACTGCAGTAGATAAGTATATAAATAAAGTTTTGAAAAAAATCACTAATCATAAGTTTCAAAATATCTCCCATCATTTTTACCTTGGTGTAATTAATAAGACAAAACCAAGAAACATGATGATTTCAAATGATTTATTTATAAAAATCTTGAAAAAAAACTCATCGATTAAATTGTTTCCATCTAAACTTAAATATTTTCAACCTGCAAGTAAGTTATTAAAAAATGTGAACTCAAAAAAAACATTTGGACTAAGTAATAGTAAAAAAAATAAATTTGAATTTAGAGATTTTGATAAAGGTACTTATAATCTATTTTTTCCAGGTTTGTTGACTCCTGGGCTTTCTCAGTATTATTTTATTGATAAGTTTCTTGATTTTTACGAAGCTGTCTTGAAATAATAAAAGATAAATACAGCCATAGTCCTGTAGACATTAGTGCTGAATAGTCATATGCAAATTGCCATATCGTTTGTGCTAGAGATGCTAAAGCTAACTTATTTTCTTCATCTTTAATGTAATTTAATATTGCAAAAATTATTGCAAATGCGCCGGATCCAAATCTATAACCAAAGACATCAATAAATTGCTTGGTCCTATATTTAATTTCAGTGGATAATGGGACATAGATGAGTTCTTTCGCTCCTCTGAAGATTGAGTAGTCGATAGCCTTAAAAATTAAAAAGGAAATTGAAACAAATGTCAGCTCTGGTTTGAAGTATATAAAAATAGAAAAAGCAAAATGAATTAGAGGAATTGCAATATGAATATGGCCTAAAAATATTTTTGAGAATATTAATGGAAGTATAAAAAGTTGAAAGATCAAGGCACCAGCATTAATATTTCTAAATAAGTCAGCATAAAACACTGATCTTTCGTCTGTATCAATGATAGTAGCTTCAACTAAAGTATCTAATTTATATTCTGTCACCCCTGTGAATATTTGAGAAAGTATGATGATAAAGAATAAAGAATAGAGAGTAGGCATCTTTTTTAATTGAGCCAAACCTAATGGAAGTTCTTTTTTCTTTTTTTCAATATTTACAGATTTAAGAAGTTTGAACATTATCATTGCACCTGGAATAAGTGCAATTGTAGAAATCCAGATTGCATTTTCTGTACCTATTTGTTTCACATAATTTTTAAGAATAGTTCCACTTAAAATGGTCGCAACTGAGACAATGGCCATCATTATCCCTGAAAGTTTTTTTGCACTTTCAGTATTATTAATAGTATTAAAATATGCCCAAACTTGCTCAAGTAGCATCATCACATAAATTGGTCTGAGAAGAGTTAATGTAAATGCTGCAAACTTGATTTCACTTTTTAGTAGGAAGTAGTGAATTAAAAATACAATTATCCAAAAAGCATTCATTACTTGATAAGTAATATGTGGACCCAATTTAGACAAAATTTTGTCATAAGCCAAGAGACTAAAGAAAAGAACAAAAATCATCAAGCCAAAAGCAAGTGGAAATAAATCGGCAGAAAAATATTTTAAAAATACAGATTTTGAAACTACTCTCATCCAGTCATAAGAAGCAATTATAGATACTCCAACTAGGGATGGTAGGATTAACTTGTATTTTAAATTATTCATAGAAATCGCCCTGATTATTTGTCAGGGCGTAGGATATATCTTTATGCCTTTCTTGAAAACTGAGATTTCATATTTTCAAACTCACGAGATGTGATCTGAGAATTTGCTCTAACTGGTTCCTTGGATGCCATTTCTTGCATTTGAGAAACCCTTTCTCGACTTGGCGGATGCGTACTTAAGGCATCTCCAAAAATTGCTGTAATAGGATCTTTAGCACCACCTTTAGCTTTTTGCTCCATTGCTAATAACTTATTATAGAATCTACCAACGTGATCTTTATGATAACCAGCTTTTGTAGCAGTCCTAAATGAGATTCTATCAGCTTCCATTTCATCTTCTCTAGAATTTGCCATAAATGAGAACTTTGAAATTAAAAGTCCCCCTCCCATGCCGGCCATTAGGCTATACTGCCTTACACGTGAAACACACTGAGAATAGTTAGCACTTCCTTTTTTACACATACTTTTACCAAGAACTGCACCACCAAGGCCTCCAAGTAGAGCTCCTCCGACAGTATATAATAATGTTTTAGTTTGAGACTTCTTGGCAGAATCCATCCTCTCAGCAGTATGTCTTGCCATTACGTGACCTACTTCATGGCCAACAACTCCAGCAAGCTCTGCCTCTGATTCAGCTGCAGCTAAAAGTGGTGTAGTCACCATTATTTCTCCAGCTGGTAAAGCAAAAGCATTAATCATTTTTGCATCAACTAGAGTGAAGTTATATCGATAAGGTTTGCCATAAAGACCGTTTCTTTGAACAATTTTTTGACCTAGACCTTGAATATAACTTTGAGCAGCTTGGTTTCTAACTGCAGGATATTGTTTTCTAATTTGACCTAAGTACTCTTGTCTGCGGAACAGTTGCACATGCTGTAAGAAGCATTGGGACAGCTTGAATAAAAACCCTCCTTCCCATTTGTGTTTTATTTAACTGAATTAACTCAGATTCTAAATTTTCTAAAGCCTGCTCTTCAGTCTTGTTTCTTGCTAATTTTTTAGCTTCTTGCATTGCTAAATTTTCTTCAAGATTTGACATATGCTCTCCTTCATTTAAATTCATTATTATTCTACATGAAATTCGCTAAAGGAGGGAAGGATTGTCAGAATATTCACTTTTAGAAAGAGAATTTATTGATCTGCCAACAGGAAGACTCAATGCTCAATTATATCTCTCCTCAAATCAAAAAATCGCTATTATGGGCGAGAATGGTATAGGGAAGACATCATTATTTAAATATCTAAAAATGAAAAAAAATATGAGCTTTTCTTGTTCTTTCTTAAATCAAGAAAGGTTCTCTCCTTTATCTCGACTAAAAGTAAAAGAGGTTTATCAAATTTTAATTTCTGAAGAGGTGATTTCAAAAGATTTATTAAATGGTTACATTGAAAAATTTGAATTTAACTATTGTGATGATAAATATGTTCAAAATCTTTCAGGAGGAGAAAATCAAATATTAAAGTTATGTTTGTCTTTTTCTCAAAAAGTAGATGTTTATTTCCTAGATGAACCTTTCTCAGCCTTAAGTGAAAAAAATCAAAAAATACTTAAGGAGATTTTGATGAAATTTGATTCCGCAGTAGTGATGATTGATCATAATTTTAAAAGAGCACAAATGATTTGTGATAAGGTATATTTTTTAGCTTTGGGAAAAAACTTAGAACTAAGAGAAATAAATGTTTGACGATTTAATCAGGTTTTTTGCTGCTTTTATGATTGGCCATATACTTTCAGCTTGTGGAAGTTTTTCTCAACTTTTATCATCAAATGTGTTGGCATCTCCCTCTACGCTTGGAATTCAGGCATTGTCTTTATTAGCTATCATTATTAGTTTTTTTATTTCAATGTTTTTTTCTTTTGAGGATTATATTTCAGTATCTTTCCTTGTATTTTTTATCTTCTTTCTTGCTTGGATTTTCACGATAAGGAAATCAAATAAAGAGAGGTCTTATTTCTCAAAAATGATCCTTGCTGGAATAGGCATAAACTTGCTTGTTGCTGCAATTTATTCTTTTGTTCAATTCTTAATGATTAACTTGGGAATGAGTTTTCCTTCTGAATTATTGTTTGGTTCGGTTAAATTTTTAAGCAATAACGAATTTTATATTTCTTTCTTTTGTAATATTTTTTCCTTGCTCAATCTATTTAGCTAAGAAACTAAGACTTCTGATCTTAGGAAGAAGTTTCTCAGAAGGTTTTGTTAAAAATATATATTCTTATGAAGTGAAGGCTTTTGGATTAATATTTTTATCTATTGGTATAGTCACAATTTTATTTGGAGTTTTTAGCTTTATTGGTTTAATTGCTCCACATATATTGAGAAAGTTTAACTTTTTCAGAAAGGATGTGTTCTCTGAAATTGTTTTTGGGTCTGCCTTAACAGGTTTTCTATTCGCTATTATAGATCAAATTTGCTTTTTATTTCCAATTCAAGGAGCGGAGATTCCTATTGGAATGGTGGTATCTGTGATTGGGCCTTTGATTTTTTTATTTGTTTATCTAAATAATAAAGATTCGATAGATTATATTTATTGATTTTTTGAATTCTCAAGCTATCCTTATTTCAATTCATTAATTAATTTCAAAAGGGAATAATGTGAAGTTTTTATTATTATCAACAATTTTAATTTCAGGTGTGTTTAGTTGTACTCCTAAGAAAGGTGGGTCTGCAGGATCTTCAAACGTAAATCTTAGCTCTGAAGAGGATAAAGTTTTCTATTCTATGGGTGCTATGATGGGGCAATCCTTAACCAGATTAAAATTAAATGACAGAGAGTTTAATGCTCTTCAATCTGGTCTTATTGACTCAGCTAAAGGAAATGAAACTAAGGTTAAAGCTGCAGAATACCAAGGTAAGATCCAGGAAATGTTTAAAGCAAGAATGGATAAAATCGCGGAAGAACAAGCAGTTAAAGGAAAGTCTTTTATTGAAGATTATGCGAAGAAAGCCAATGCTAAAAAAACTGATTCTGGTTTAGTTTATATCGTTGAGAAAGAAGGAACTGGTAAAGCTCCTAAAGAAACAGATGAAGTAGAAGTTCATTATCATGGAACATTGATTGATGGAACTGTTTTTGATTCTTCGAAAGACAGAGGTCAAACTGCAAAATTTCCATTAAATAGAGTTATTAAAGGATGGACGGAAGGTCTTCAATTAATGAAAGAAGGTGGGAAAACAAAGTTTGTTATTCCTTCTGAGTTAGCATACGGAAAAATGGGAGCACCTCCTAAGATTCCAGGTGGTTCAACTTTAATTTTTGATGTTGAGCTAATTAAAGTCTTAGATGAAAAAGATAAGAAGGAAGCTGCTCTTCCAGAAGGTCATTCTAAGCATGATGGACATAATCACTAATTTGTAAAAATAAATTTACAAACGAAAAGGGAGTTCTAGACTCCCTTTTTTTATTGTAATAATACTTTCAGTGTAGATTTCCTTAACACTTATTATAAATAATTCATATACAAAAAAAATAAGTCATATTTATGATTTAATTACTCATCAGGAGATATTATGAAATTATTTGTTTTTATGTGTTTGTTTGTAATAAATGGTATTGCAAAAGATTCTGTGAGGTTCAATATTGCAGCTAGCACACCTAGTGAGTGTGATAGAATTTTGGATTCTTTAGCAGATCAGTTAAAAGAAAGTGACCTTGAGAAATATATAGATAAGAAATTTCTCGGTGGGCATTGGGGAGAAGGATGTTCTTCTTCGGTTCATGGTTGTAGCGCAGAATTTAAAATTAAAGATGAATACAAGGGTTTGAATACTTTAGAATATATTTCTCTTAGTAAGGTTAAGCAGACTGATAAAACGGATGCTTTAAAAACTTGTAACACGTATAAAGACCTAGCTATAAAAAATTCTTATTCTGGTTTTTTTCCTGTGGGAATCTCTAAGACAAATAAAGTCTTATCAAAAAAATTAAAAAGCTGCCAAGTTTACGGCTTTCAATTCAGATAAATTATAGATACCCTCTTTTTTGCTGATCTCTTTCAATAGCATCAAAGAGGGCTTGAAAGTTTCCTTCCCCAAATCCCCAATGTTTTTTTCTTTGGATAAATTCAAAAAATAGAGGACCTACATAAGTATCTGTAAAGATTTGAAGTAAATACCCATCAGCATCTCCATCAACTAAAATCGTATTTTCTCTCAGTCTTTCTATATCTTCTGTTATAGTAAAAGGTCTATTAGGAATATCTTCATAATAAGTATCAGGGACATCTAAAAATTTAAAATCTCTATGTCGTAAATCCTTAATAGTTGAAATAATATCTGGAGTAGTAAGTGCAATATGCTGAACTCCAGCTCCATTATGTCTATCTAAATATTCTTGAATTTGAGACTTACCATTCTCTTCAGCAGGTTCATTAATTGGAATAATAATAGAGTTATCTTCAAGCTGAACGACTCTAGATTCAAGTCCAGTTTTTTGTCCTTTAATATCAAAATATCTCGTTTCAACGAATCCATATATATCTTTATAAAAGTTCGTCCAATGATCCATTTCTCCTTTTGGTACGTTGTTGGTGAAATGATCAATCCTAGCTACTCTTGTTGTTAAAGGATTGTTATTTTCATCATTTTCAATAGAGGTGAGATTTGATCTAAATATCTCATGAGGTCTTTGAATGAATTCATTTAAAACATCACCAAAACCCTGAATAGATGCTCTTTTAATAAGACCGAATTCAGTCTCTTCTACAATCAGATCGGATTTAAGTTCAGCTCCTCTTTTTAAAGCTGCATCTAGAGATTTTTCAACGTCATCAACTCTAAAGCTTATTTTACAAACACCCTCACCATGATTTTTTAAATACTCATGAGCTTGTCCAGATTGAGTAGCACTGACTAAAAAATTTATTTGACCTTGGTTATAATGAATTTCAGTATCATTTTTATTTTTTCTTTGAAAACCAAGTTGTGAGAAGTCATGAAGCATCTTTGAATCTAAAGATTCAGCACAAAACTTCATACAATCAACATTTTTTAAACCAATTGGATTTTTTTCAGTAATCATGGATTCCTCTCTTCTTAGCTTCTTGACCAGTTGAATTCACTTTTTAAGTAATTAAATATATGAGTTGAAGCTAGTTCAGGTTGATTATGAGGAAGTTTTTTGGGTTTGATAAGAACTACTTCATTAAATTTATCTAAAACTTTCTTAAGATTTTCAGTCCCATTTGGCCCAATAACAACGTCATCTTCACCTGCTATTAAACAAATTTTTTGGTTTTTGATCATAATGTTATCTTTTTCTTCTGCTATCCAAGAAAAGACTAGATCTGGAGATAGATTATCTGAAACAAGTTGTTTCCTAACATTTAGAGTTTTCTTGAAAAAAGGAGTAGCAAAGAAATGAGTTTTGATTTTATCGTTTTTTCCAAATCCAACTAATATTGTTGAAGTTACTTTAGGGGTATTCATTGAAGCTTTTAGCGAAAGGAGAGCACCTAATGAATGTCCTCCAAATATTATTTGGGAAGGTGAGTCTTTTGATTGCTCTGTTTGAAAAATCAATGCTTGATTAAAAAATTCATGAGCATGATTTTTAAATGTCTCAAAATCTTTAAAATCATTAAAGCTTCCTAGGTAGTGGCCAGGAAGATCAAAAATAGTAACTGGAACTCCAAATTCACTTAATCTCGATGCCCAAGAGATAATCGAACTTTTATGAGAAGTGTAGCCATGAGTAAAAATTGCTGAAAAATCATTCATTCTTTTGGATTCATGGGGGATGAAGCTTATTGCATTAACGGACATATCTTCTACTTTAAGTAGGTGAGGTATGACATTTACATCATCTAGATCAATAGGAGAGGCGATATTCAATTTTTCCACATTCCTATCTTAAGTTTTTAGTTTTTGATTGACTATCAAGCAGTGAAATCTTAATCTTGAGCTTCGACAAGTGATGCCCTCTTAGCTCAGTAGGTAGAGCAAGGGACTGAAAATCCCTGTGTCCGTGGTTCGAACCCGCGAGAGGGCACCATTAGTCTGTAAGTCATTAAAATCATTAGAAAAAATCATCAAAAATTGGCTCTTCCCGATTAACAGGGGCAACCCACTACAATTCATAACCACAGTGAA
>JAHDHG010000121.1 GCA_020631435.1 Bacteriovoracaceae bacterium
CTTTCTCAGAACATTTTTTTTCTAAAAAATGTTCCATCAAAAAAGGGATATCTTCATTTCTTTCTCTTAATGGAGGCAGATTAACATTAATGACGTTAATTCTATAATATAAATCTTCTCTAAATTCACCTCTTGCAATCATTTCTTTAAGAGGCTTATTTGTCGCTGCAATTATTCTAACGTTTACTTTTTTAGGAGATGTAGAACCAACTGGAATAAAAGTTCCTTCTTGTAAAACTCTTAGAAGTTTAACTTGCATAGTTAAAGATGTATCACCAATTTCATCTAAAAATAGTGTTCCTCCATCGGCCATTTCAAAGAGACCTTTCTTATCTTTTACCGCTCCTGTAAATGAACCTTTCACATGACCAAACAATTCAGAGTCTAAAAGGTTATCATTAAAAGCTGAGCAGTTTTGAGCAAGAAACAATCTATCTTTTCTTGGCGAATTATAATGGATTGCCTTTGCAACTAACTCTTTACCTGTACCATTCTCCCCTTGTACTAAGATAGTAGATTCGGAAGAAGATATTTTTTCAAGCAATGAATAGATTTGTTGCATCTTTTTAGATTTACCAATCATCATATGATATCTATATTTATTTCCAACCTCTGAGTTTAGATCTTTAATTCTCTCTTCTCTTGAAATGATTTCTTTTTGATAAGTTGAAATTTCATCAGAATATAGAGCCAATAATTCTTTTAAGTATTCTAGTTGAAACAATTCTAACTTCGCTAACTTCTTACTTGCTAATTCTGCTTCTTCTTTTATATGACCTAGCTCTTCCATCTTCTTAGCTAAATCATCAGCATCAGAACTAGTATAGTTCGAATCAACATACGCATAAGCAACAACATAACCGATCATCGTTCCGTCTGCTCTCACCTCATTAATCATTCCTTTAACTGAAGGATAATGAGTATCAAATTCTACAACTTTATTCTCAGAACTAATTAATTTAGTTACTGCTTTATCAATATCTTCCAAAAACAAAGATTTTGCTTTCGGTGAAATAATTTGATTCTTAAATAAATAGGAATTAAATTCAAATTTTGAAGGATCTAAATCACTTTGTAGTTTTCCAAATTCGTCTAAAAAAACAATATCAATAGAAAACCATTTACCCAAAATCTGATGTAGTTTTTGAATAACGTGTAAATCTTTTATTGTATCCCAGTTAAGCATACATATCTCCTTGAAGAAACTGTTCATAATTTTATCGGAAGACTCGTAAAAAAACTTTACACTAAATAATGAGTTACAATAATCAAGTAACAAAAACGAATAAATAGGAGTGATTATTAGGGTATAATTATTTTAACGAATTAAGAAATTTCATATGGGCATCACTTAACCAGTTTTGAGGACCAGTAAATTTTCTATGCACTTTTAAACTATTTTTTTCAAAAATATAAGTTTCTGGAACTTTTGCTGTTCCAAAACTTTTGTAAAAACTTTCATTATTGTCTAAAAGAATGACAACTTTTTTAGGATCTAAATGAGTTCTGAACTTTTTTAAAAATAATTCTACTTTTTTCTTATCATCATTAACTGCTACAAGATAATATTTTATATTTCCCTTAACTTTATTCATCATTTTAATCAAATCTGGAAACTCTGCTTCACAAGGAGCACACCAAGTCGCCCAAAAATGAAAAAATGAATATCTCTCAGCCACATCTTTTACAAGAGTTTTAGTTTTTACTTTTTTGCCATCTTCAGAGGTAAAAGAGACAAGCGGTAAAGTTTTTAAGATTGAACCAGTATTTTCTTGATGCTCAGTTCCGGCTTCAAAATAATTATCTATTTTGCTTTTTTCATATTTTGCATAAAAAAAGGCCACTAGAAGAGTGGCCGAAATTATAAATAATCTTTTAATCATTTAATTACTCAACAAATGAAATAAAACTCATTTTTGCACAATCACCAACTCTACCTTCTGGAAGCTTTGTAATTCTTGTATAACCACCTGGTCTAGTTTTAAATTTTGGAGCGATCTCTGCAAATAATTTAGTAACTGCTGGTTTGTTATTGATTTTACTAAAAACAAGCCTTCTATTTGCTACAGTATCTTCTTTAGCAATTGTTACTAATTTTTCAATAGAAGATTTTAAAGCTTTAGATTTCGCATGAGTAGTTTTAATTTTTCCATGATCAATTAACTCTATACATAAATTTCTAATTAGAGATTTTCTATGATCTGGAGAAACGTTTAATCTGTTTTTATGTTTACCATGTCTCATTACTACATTCCTTGATTATTACCGTTATTACCGTCGTTACCATTATTTCCAAATGGGTTATTATTTGGATTATTACTAAACGGATTATTTGAAGGGTTTGCACCTGTATTAGGATTTCCCATTGGGTTATTCATTGGATTACCTTGATTAGGGTTACCCATTGGATTATTCATAGGGTTACCTTGATTAGGGTTACCCATAGGATTATTCATTGGATTTCTCATTGGCTGCTGATGTCCCATTCCACCCATAGGGTTGTTGTTACCACCCATCGGATTACCACCCATTGGATTTCCCATTGGTTGAGGAGCAGGTGCCGCTCTATTTGGTAGTGGTTGAATAGGCCCATGAGTATTCATTATTGCAGCATCAACTTTCATTCCAAGCCCAAGACCCATGTTATTTAAAATCTCTTTAATTTCATTAAGAGATTTTCTACCAAAGTTTTTAGTTCTTAACATCTCACCTTCAGTTCTAGAAACTAATTCATAGATGTATTTGATATTTGCATTCTGTAAACAATTTGCAGATCTAACCGAAAGTTCAAGCTCTGAAACAGGTTTAAGTAATGCCTCATTTGTTGGGTTACTAGCAACCTGAACAGGCTTGTTAATTTCAACTGGAGTATCTTCATCTTCAAAGTTTAAGAAAACAGTAAGCTGGTCTCTTAAAATTTTAGATGATAAAGAAACAGCATCAACTGGATCAATACCTGCGTTTGTCCAAACTTCAAGAGTTAACTTATCAAAGTCTGTTCTTTTACCAACCCTAGAGTTCGTAACTGTATAATTCACCCTTTGAACAGGTGAGAAAAGAGTATCCAAATAAATATAACCAACAGGTAACTCATATTTCTCTTTGTTATCATCAGCTGTAACGTAACCCTTACCAAGACCAAGAATAATTTCCATTCTTAAATTAGCACCAGCAGATAAGTTACAAATAACATGATCAGGATTAAGAACAGTTACATTTCCATGTTCTGAAATATCAGCTGCAGTTACAGCACCTTCAGAAGATTTCTCAAGGCTAAGAGTAACTTGCTCCTTATCAGAAATTTTAAATTTAACTTCTTTAAGGTTTAAAATAATCTCTGAAACTTCTTCTTTAATATTTGCAAGAGTAGAGAACTCATGCTCAGCTCCATCAATTTTAATAGCAACAATTCCAGCACCTTGGATAGAAGATAATAAAACTCTCCTTAAAGAGTTTCCAAGCGTAAGGCCGTAACCTCTTTCAAGTGGCTTAGCAACGAATTTACCATAAGCTTTAGTTAGCTCATCATTATCAACTTCAAGAGCCGTAGGTCTTATCATTTCTGTCCAATTTTTACTCATATATGAATCATGTAACATGATTTAACTCCTTAAATATATTTCTTATACTCTTCTTCTTTTTGGTGATCTACATCCATTGTGGGGGATAGGACTTTTATCAGCTACAGATGAAATTCTTATTCCAACACCGAGTAAAGCTCTAATCGCATTTTCTCTCCCTGCACCAGGACCTTTAACTTTAACATCTACACTATTAACTCCATGCTCTTTTGCTTTTTTTGCAGCTTCTTGAGATGCAACTTGTGCAGCAAATGGAGTAGACTTTTTAGAACCTCTAAATCCTAATCCACCAGCACTTGCCCATGAGATAGCATTACCATTTGGTTCAGTAAAAGTAACGATTGTGTTATTAAAAGAAGCATGAATATGGCATACAGCATGCGGTATGTTCTTTTTAACTTTCTTTTTATTTGTTTTAGCCATTATATCTCCTAAAAATTATTTCATCGACTTGATAGACTTCTTACCAGCAATTGCAACTGCTTTACCTTTTCTGGTTCTAGCGTTTGTATGAGTTCTTTGACCTCTTACTGGAAGACCTCTTTTATGTCTTATTCCTCTGTAGCAATTTAAGTCTTTTAATCTTTTTATATTAAGACCAACTTCTCTTCTTAAATCACCTTCAACAGTATATGCATCCAAAGCATCTCTGATTGCTTTAACTTCACCTTCTGTAAGTTCATTAGAGTTTTTTTCTAAATCAATTCCAGCAGTGTTTAGTACATCAACACCAATCTTTGGACCAACTCCATAGAGTGATGTAATTGCTATTCTCATTGCTTTGTTTCTTGGAAGGTCAACACCTAAAATACGAGCCATAATAATTATCCTTGTCTTTGCTTGTGTCTTGCATTCTTTTTACAAATAACCCTCAAAACACCCTTTCTCTTAATTACTTTACAATCTTTACAGATTTTTTTTACAGAAGATCTTACTTTCATCATCTACCCTTAATTATTTAAAAAACTTGCAATCTGTTTTGTCACTTCATCAATATTTAAATCAGCATCAACAGACTTCAGTTTATTTTTACTTTTATAATATTCAACCAGAGGTTTTGTTTCAGAGAGATAAACATTCATTCTATTTCTCACAACCTCTTCAGTATCATCTTTTCTTTGTACAAGTGGTAAACCACTAACATCGCAAACGCCATCAACTTTTGGTGGGTTTGTTTTCAAGTTATAAATATGAGCTCCGTCACTTGAAACTCGCCTATTTACTATTCTGTCTACAAGCTTGTCTGTATCAACATCAAAAAGAACTGCAAGATATTCACTTTTATCCATTATCTCTTCTTGAAATATCTCAGCTTGAGAAACATTTCTTGGGAACCCATCGAATATATATTGTTTACTCGATAAGTCAATATTAGCTTTTAATAGCTCAGCCACGAGATCATCGGAAACTAATTGCCCATTATCCATAACTGTCTTTATCTTGTTTCCTAACTCAGAACCTTTCGCAATTTCAGCTCTAAGAAGATCTCCTGTTGACACGTGGCAAAAAGAAAACATGTCATCAAGTATCGCTGCTTGAGTTCCTTTTCCAGCTCCAGGAGGTCCAATGAAAACAACATTTTTCAATTTAAAACCTCTTGGCCCTTGCGCCACTATATTTACCTCTAACTTT
This sequence comes from Bacteriovoracaceae bacterium, assembly GCA_020631435.1. Taxonomy (GTDB): domain Bacteria; phylum Bdellovibrionota; class Bacteriovoracia; order Bacteriovoracales; family Bacteriovoracaceae; genus JAHDHG01. The sequence continues at coordinate 5,214 of JAHDHG010000121.1, forward strand.
ATAAATTTTGTTATATCTATCAGAGATTAAGAAACTTTCAATTTGTCCAAGAGTATCAATCGCAACACCAACTAAAATTAATAATGAAGTTCCACCCATAATCATTGCAATATTTGCAGGGATATTTAAAAAACTAATCATTAGAAATGGAACTATACAAATTATTCCAATATAAACACCGCCAAACATAGTAAGTCTAGCAACAATCCAATCTAAGAACTCAGCTGTTTTGGTACCAGGTCTAATTCCAGGAATATAACCACCATTTTTTTGAAGTGACTCTGAGATATCTTTTGTCTTGAACTGAATTTGAGCATAGAAAAATGCAAAGAAAACGTTTAAGCCAAAAAATATAACTCCATAAAGCATTTCACCTGGAATAAGCATTGATTGAATCTGATCAAATATTCTTTTAACACTTCCCCAACTCTCAGGAGCAAAACTAAAGATAGTAGTTGGAAATGACATTAAAGCAGATGCAAAAATTGGAGGCATAACCCCTGAGATGTTCAACTTAACAGGTAAGTGAGCTTGCTGACCACCATAAACTCTATTATTCACAACTCTCTTTGCATACTGAACGGGGATTTTCCTAAGAGCTCTTTCTAAGTAAATAACAATCCAAAAAATTGCAGGAATACTTGCCAAAAAGATAAGAAGAACCATTGGCTTCATCTCACCACTTCTAGCGAAAGATATTGTATCTCTAATACCAGCAGGAAGACCAGCAGCAATACCAGCGAAAATGATCAATGAAATTCCATTCCCAATTCCTCTCTCAGTAATCTGCTCACCTAGCCACATGACAAACATTGATCCGGTAGTCATTGAAATAACAGCTAAAAATTTAAACTGAGCACCTGGGTTTAAAACAACATTACTTCCTTGAGCTTCCATAAAAGTTGCTAATCCAAAACCTTGGAACAAACACAAAACTACAGTGAAGTAACGACTCCATTGAGTTAACTTTTTATGACCATCTGGTTCTTTTTGAACTTCTGCAAAATATGGAAAACTTACTGTTAATAAGCTAAAAATAATTGATGAAGTAATGTATGGCATTACACCCAGTGCAAGCACAGAAAATCTAGATAATGCACCACCTGTAAACTTGTTAAGCATTCCAAGGGCAGTTCCACTGTTTTCATCAAAAAAAGCTTTCAAAGCGTTACTGTCAATTCCAGGGACTGGAACCTGAGAAACTATCCTAAAAATACAAAGGACTAATATAGTAAAAAATATCCGTTTTAATAATTCTTCAGACTTTCCTAGCTGAGGGTTGTTATCCATTTATATATACCTTTAATAAAAAATTAATTAATTGTTCCACCAGCTTTCTCAATCATTTCTTTGGCTGACTTTGAAAACTTAGCAATTCCAGTAAAAGTTAAAGATTTATTAAAATCACCTTTTGCAAGAATTTTAATATCTTTTCTCTTATCACTACCTCTAATAAGACCACAGTCAACAAGAGTTTCTCTATTGACCTCAGTTCCATCAAAGTGTTCTTGAAGTGTAGAAAGATTTAAAACTGCATATTCTTTTTTAAATCTAGCATTAGAAAAACCTCTTTTAGGAAGTCTTCTATACATAGGCATTTGACCACCTTCAAAACCTACAGCAACTCCACCACCACTTCGTGCTTTTTGTCCTTTATGACCTTTACCAGCTTGGCAACCTTGACCAGAACCTTGACCTCGTCCGATTCTTTTTCTTTTTCTAGTTGCTCCTGGACTACTTAAATTGTTTAAAGTTAACATTATTTATCCTTAATTATTCTTGTATATCTACCCATTGAATCATTTTCTTGATCATACCTCTAACACAAGGAGTGTTCTCTAAGGTTTTAGTTTGACCAATTTTTCTAAGACCCATACCTCTTATTGTAGCGATTTGTTTCTTTGTACAACCAATCGTACTTTTCTTTAATGTTACAGTAATAGTTTTACTAGCCACGATATTTTCCTTTATTACTTAAGTCTTAAACCTTTTTCTTCAACTCCTCTTACTTTGGCAATTTGAGTAGCTGATCTTAATTCTCTCAAAGCTTCAAAAGTCGCTTTGACGATATTATGAGGATTATTCCCTCTTAATGATTTTGTTAATACATTTTTAATTCCAGCTAATTCTAGAATTGTTCTACATGCACCAGCTGCTTTAATACCTGTACCATCACCAGCAGGTTTAAATAAAATCTTACCAGCATCAAATTCTCCAAGAACTCTATGAGGAATTGTTCCATTATCTATAGGCACTGAAATCATTCTTTTAGCAGCAACTTGAGAAGCTTTTCTAATTGCATCTGGAACCTCTTTTGCTTTCCCAAGTCCAAACCCTACATTTCCAGCTTTATCTCCAACAACAATTAATGCAGAGAAAGAAAATCTCCTACCACCTTTCACAACTTTTGCAACTCTATTAATTGCAACAACTTTTTCTTCTAACTCAACAACTGGCTTATCATCATTTGCTTTTTCAGTTTTCTTAGCTTCTCTTTTTGTTTTTTCAGCCATTATTTCCCCTTAAATTTGAATTCCAGTTTCTCTAATATTTTCAGCAAGTTTAGAAACGACTCCACAATATTTTTTTCCGTTTCTATCAAAAACAGCTTTCGCAATATTTAAACCTTGAAGCTTATCACCAACAGCTTTTCCAACAACAGCAGCTGTCTCTAAGTTTGCCTTATCTGCAACTTTATTTTTTCCAAAAGTTTGAACAGTAAATAAAGTCTTTGCGGTAGAATCATCAATTACTTGGACCATTAAATGCTTGTTAGACTTAACAGCACAGATTCTTGGAATTTCAGAAGTTCCAGAAATCTTTTTCCTAATTGATAGTTTTCTTCTGTAATCTCGAAGTTTTCTTGTACTTTTAATTTTTCTTTTATTTTTTCTTATCATAATAACACCTAATTATTTAGCACCTGTTTTACCAGCTTTTCTTATAATCACTTCATCAGCGTACTTAATACCTTTACCTTTGTATGGCTCTGGTGGTCTAAATGTTCTAATCTTTGCAGCAACAAATCCAACTAACTCTTTAGAACAACCAGAAACGCTAATAGTATTTTTCTGCACTTTTGCATCAATACCTTCTGGAAGCTCATATTTGATCGGATGAGAATAACCTAAATTTAATTCTAGAATTTTGCCTTTAACAGCAGCTTTATAACCAACTCCATTAAACTCAAGATCTTT
>JAHDHG010000122.1 GCA_020631435.1 Bacteriovoracaceae bacterium
AATATCAATATCTTACAATTCGTAAATAGAATTAGTTTCTGTATAACAATTATTCTTTTCTTTTACTACCTTCGGATATCATTTTTTTATACTGCCTATTTCACGAATAATTGAAACTAATTAAGATACTTTTGAACAAAATTAAAAATATTTAACATTTAAAGGAAATTTTTTAGTTTTTTATTGGTTTATCAACATAGAATTCAAGAATGTGGATAAGATACCAAAATAATTTATCTATTTTTTATTCTTTCTACATGGAAATGTGAAGAACTAAGCTTTAACTCTTTTTAAAACAAAAAAGTGAAGAGCTATACCAAAAAGAGTTGAGACAAATATATAAAGATTTAGTCCACTTGGAAGATCTTTCATTATGAATGCAAAAATTAAAGGTAGAAACATCATGACTTTTGCTTGAGTCTTATCCATTCCAGTTGTTGGTGTAATTTTTTGCTGAGCAAACATTGCGACACCCATTAATATAGGAAGTACGTAATAAGGATCTTTTGAACTTAAATCTTTTACCCACCCAATCCATGGAGCATCAACTAATTCAACTGCGTTATAAAGAACTGTATAAAATGCAAAAAAGATTGGCATCTGTAGAAGCATTGGGAAACAACCACTCATTGGATTAGTTCCAGCTCGCTTGAATAGTTGCATAGTTTCTTTTTGCATCTTAGCTGGATCATCTTTGTACTTCTTCTTAATTCTATCAATTTCAGGCTGGATTTTTTTCATCTTGGCCATGTTTTTTGTAGATATATATTGTAATGGGAAAGTAAGAAATCTAATTAAAAAAGTAAGTAAAACTATCGCCCATCCCCAATTAGGAACAAGAGAATAAAAGTATTGAAGACCCCTTAGGATGGGGACAGCAATAACTGAAAAAAATCCAAAATCTACAGAGAAATGTAGATTCTTACCTATTTTAATAAGTTGATCATAGGTTTTTTTAACGAATATAAATGAGATATTTTCAGTAATTGGAGTAATAGCTTCTAGTTGAGATGCAGTATCTTTTACTTTAGAAGTAATTTTTACTTTTTTATCTTTTCCTAAAATAAAATTTAGTGTGTGGTAGTAATATTCAGAACCAAACCATTGAATATTTTGATTGATATTTTCTTCATCTGAGATGCTGATCTCTTCAAGATCATGATCATTAGTAAGATAAGTAAATTTAGAAAATTGAATATTATTTTTCTTTATATCTTTTAGTGGTAACAGAAATTTGTAATGAGAGAACCCATTATTTTTTAAAACATTTATATCTAGAAGCCCATTATCGTTTAAAATAAGATCCAAAGATAAATTAGAGTTACTTAAGTTAACTTTTTGATTTGATAATTTATTAATTTGAAATAATTCAGTCTTTGCACTGTCATTAGAGACAAACTGAATCTGAGCCAATGAGTTGTTATTTTGAAATAATTCTTTAGCTGATTGGCTCAAATATTTAGCTTCTAAAATTTTTAAAGAATTAGAAATTGTATAAGTAAAGTCGTTATTAACTAATTGAAATGATTCTTCATTAATGTTCTTAATTTCTTCTTTTGGAAGATTTTTTGTTTGATTTACAGTAACTTCTTGGTTTGGGATTTTTTCTTGAGTATTTTTATTATTCTCTAAATTATTTTTCGCAGGAGGAGCAAAATAAAATTGCCATGTAAAAAGAATAATACCAGAAATGAGTACTGCTAACATCGCCCTTGATTGATCTGATTTCATATTTAACCTTTAAAATTCAAAAATTTATCAAATTCATCTTTTAATTTTGAATTAAAATTTTCTTCTTTTGATCTATTAAAATTAATTACAACGAGCGCATCATAACCTAAATATTTATATTTTGATATTCTAAATGCCTCTTTTAATATTCTTTTTATATTGTTTCTTTTGACTGCATTTCCACACTTCCTGGAAACACTAAATGAAATTCTTGAAAATTCTGAACTATTTTTTTTGCTATAAACTCTAAAATGTGAGCTGGAATACTTTTTTGAATTAACTTTTAAGTTTTGAAAATCTTTTTTATTTCTTAAACGAAAATTTTTTGAAAAATTATTTTTTACCAACACTAACAGTTAACTTTTTTCTACCTTTTCTTCTTCTTCTTCTGATAACTTCCTGACCATTGCTAGTAGACATTCTTTTTAAAAAACCATGAGTTCTAAGTCTTTTAGTTCTTTTTGGTTGGTATGTTCTTTTCATAGTTAATCCTAATTAGAGTCTTTCCTTTGAGTAAAAGAAGTTAGCAAATTTAAGTTTTCGAGTCAATATGACATCTGTTAAGTTTAACGTCCTTGAGAATATTAAAAAAACTTTTCAGGTAAAGGAATGCTAACTGTGAATAACTCAAATTTCCCTCTCTCAAATTTTCTTGATTCTAAGTATTTAAGTACCCCAAATCATGAGAATTTAGATGGAAATTTCATAAGTACTTCATCCTTGAAAACAAATTTAAATTCGGTAGATAATTCAAATTTTAATAAAATAAGGTTAGATATTTTAAGTTCTTTGGAAAGATATGTTTCCAAGGATAAATTTTCTGCATTTTTTGCAAATTCTTTAATTATTAAAAATATTGATCCTTCTTCTATTACGCTTTGTGTTACAACAGATTTTAATAAAAAAATGATTGAAGAGTATTATTCAGAGGTTTTAAAGAATTCTGTATATGAAGCGACTCAAAAGCAATTAAATATAAATCTAGTTGTTAATAAATCAGAAGAGCCTAGGGTTGTTAAAAATATTAATCCAAGTATTGCGCAAAGCAATAATTATAAAATTAATAAGGCTTCTTCTGTAAAAAATATGTCTTTTAGTATTAACGAGTTAAGGCCAAGCTCTGAAGAAGTCTTAAGTGAAATGAATTCAAGGTATATTCAAAAGACAAAAGAAGCTAAGACATTTCATCACGTTATCGATAGAAAAAAGACTTTTGATTCATTTATTGTAGGCCCTTCAAATAATCTTGCTCATGCTTCTGCTATAGCTGTTTCTAATAAACCTGGAGAAGTCTATAGTGCTTTGTATATTTATGGAGGTTCTGGTTTAGGGAAAACCCATTTATTGCACGCAATAGCAAATAAGATTTTAGAGACTCATCCAAGATTAAGGATTGATATAACATCAGCAAATGATTTTATGTCTGAAATGATTGAAGCGTTTAAAAATAAGACTATCGTAGAGTTTAGAAAAAGATATTACGAAAATGTTGATGTTTTAATGATCGATGATATACACATGATGACAAATAAAGCTTCTACTCAAAATGAGTTTTTCCATGTATTTAACGAACTTCAAAGAAGAAAGAAACAACTTATTTTTACTTCGGATAAAGAACCTAAAGATATTACTGGTTTAGAAGATAGAATAAAAACAAGACTTAGTTCTTCACTAGTTGTTGATATTCAACAACCAGATTTTGAAACTAGAATTGCGATCTTGAAGCAAAAAGCGACTGAAGAAAATATCTATTTACCTGAAGATGTAATTGAACTAATTGCTTCAAATGTAAAAACAAATATAAGAGAACTAGAAGGCTCATTGATAAAACTAATTGCCTGCTCATCTGTTTTTAATATTGATATTGATTTAGCAACTGCTAAAGAACAGTTAAGAATTAACCCTGATGATCACAAGAAAACAGTTAATATTGAAACTATAACAAAGACGGTTTCAAAGTATTTTAATATTCCAGTAGCTGATATTAGATCTTCAGCTAGAAAGAAAGAGATTACTACAGCTAGGCATATTTCAATGTATTTTTCTTATTACATTGGAAGATCTACTTATGTTCAGATTGGTGATTATTTTGGTAAAAGAGATCATACTTCTGTTATGCATGGAGTGAATAAAATTAAAGATCTTCAGAAAAAAGATAAAGATTTCTCTAAAAAACTATACGAGATTGAAACTCAATTCTAATAAATTTAAAGTGGTTCTATCGGGGCAAACATGTTAAGTTTCCTTCGAAATGTCTGAGTATTTTAATAAATTTGATTCTATTATAGCTATTAGTAGCGGAAACCTATCCAAAACTGCAATTACTCTTATTAGAATTAGTGGTCCTATAGAACCGGATAAAGTTTTAGAGTGTCTATCAATCTCTGCCCCCATAGAACCAAAAAGAAACTATCTGACCAATATACTAGATCAAGATGCTATTTTAGATGAAATTATTTTTTGTTTTTATAAAGGGCCAGCAAGTTTTACTGGAGAAAACGTTTACGAGTTAGCCGTTCACGGAAACCCTTTAAATGTTAATAGAATTGTTAAATTTTTAATTGAAAAATTAAATCTAAGAATGGCTGGTCCAGGTGAATTTTCATATCGTGCCTTTAGAAACAAAAAAGTTTCTTTATCGGAAATAGAAGGCTTAGACCTACTTTTAAGCTCAGATTCACAGTTTGCTATTGACCAGGGATTAAATATTTTATCTGGAGAGATAAGTTCGGAATATAAACTTCTAAAGTCTTTTTTTCTTGATTTGAGATCCAGCATTGAGATATTAATTAATTTTTCTGATGATGTTGGAGAATCAGAGTCTTTTCTTAATTTGAAAGGTAACTTTGAAAAATTTTTTACTCAGGTAGTAAAGCTTCACGATCGTGCCCCCATAGAACCAGATTTAATAATTAAACCTAAAGTTGTTTTATTTGGAAAGCCTAATTCAGGTAAATCTACTTTGTTCAATAGGTTATTGAAAAAGCAAAGGGCCTTAGTCTCAGATACTCCAGGAACTACTAGAGATTATATTTCTGAGAGCATAGTAATTAATAATGTGACCTATGAGCTAGTCGATACTGCAGGTATTAGAGATACTTTTGATGAAATAGAAAAGCATGGTATTGAGCATTCAAAAAATCAGCTGGAAAAAGCCTTCTTTTCGATTCATTTGAGCAAAGAAGATGTTAAAGAGGATAGTTTTGATTTAGTACTTTTGTCACATAGAGATAATTCTGGTCCTATAGAACCAAATAGAACTGGTCCTATAGAGGCAAATTTATTAGATCCTGACTTGAACTTAGAGGATTATATTTTCAATAGAATATCAGAAAAGTTCATTAAATTAACCGAAAATAATCCTATAATAATACCAAGACAGAGAGATATTATTAAACAATTATTTAAAAAATCAAATAATTTCAATGACTTAGTATCGATGGAAGATGATTTGGCGATAATTTCTAATGAAATTGGTTCTATGGGGGCATTAATAGAAGAGTTGATTGGTCAAGTACATCCTGATGATGTATTAGATAATATCTTTTCTAACTTTTGTATTGGGAAATAGTGTTCCACGTGGAACATATTTAATTATGAATTTTGATATTATTGTAATTGGTGGTGGACATGCAGGTATTGAAGCCGCTTATATATCCAGCCAGTTTGGTTTGAATGTAGGGCTAATTACTTTACCTGAAGTTAAAATTGGATCTGCTCCTTGTAATCCATCAATTGGTGGTATTGGAAAAGGACAAGTCGTTAGAGAGATTGATTCTTTAGGCGGCCTTATGGGTAAGCTTGCTGATTTATCTGGGATTCAATATAGAATTTTAAATGATTCTAAGGGATATGCTGTTCAATCAACTAGAGTTCAAATTGATAAAGATCTCTATTCAGAAAATGCAGAATACGAGTTATCTAGGATAGATAATTTATCTATTATTAGAGAGAAAGTAGTTTCTATAGAGAAAAGTGATTCATTTATAATTAAAACCTGTTCTTCTGAATATATTTCTAAAAGAATAATTGTAACCGTTGGAACTTTTTTAAATGGAAAGATTCATAGAGGATCTGTTGTAAGTGAAGGCGGTAGGGTTAAAACTGAAAGCTCTGGTTCTATAGAAGATATATTTTCTGGAATCAAAATAAGAAATATTAGATTTAAGACAGGTACTCCTCCTCGACTCAAAAAAGAATCCATTGATTTTTCTAAATTGATTGAACAGAAATCTGATCCAGAAACAGTTAATTTTCATATCTTTAACTCTAATGATAGAAAGGTTTCCCAGTTATCTTGCTTTCTTACTCATACAAATGAAAAAACAATTAATATAATTTCAGAAAATAAAGAATTTTCTCCTATGTATAATGGGCAAATTACCGGAACAGGAGCTAGATATTGCCCAAGTATTGAAGACAAAGTTTATAGGTATCCTGATAAGTTCAGGCATCATATTTTTGTTGAACCAGAAGGACTCAACACAGATTTATACTACCCTAGTGGGATTTCAAGCTCATTACCAAAAGAAATTCAGCAAGAATTCATAAATACTATAAATGGATTAGAGAAATCTGAGATTGCTGAATATGGATATGCTGTAGAATATGATGTAATTGATACAACTTTCTTGAATTCAGGTCTTGAGCATTCAGAGATTCCAGGACTTCATTTCGCTGGTCAAGTAAATGGAACTTCAGGCTACGAAGAAGCCGCCGGACAAGGTTTAATCGCTGGAATTTATTCATCAATGATTTTAAAACAAAAAGAACCAATAACTTTATCAAGAAAAGATTCATATATAGGTGTAATGATTCAAGACTTAATAACTAATACAAGAGATGAGCCTTATAGGCTTTTTACCTCTAGATCAGAAAATAGATTATTAGTTAGAGAAGATAATTCTCACTTAAGAATGATTAATTATAGAAAAAAATTAGGTATAGAATCTGATTTAGATTTAAGGTTAAAAAAACTTAAAGAAGAATTTGATATTTTAGTTAAATTTTCCAATGTAACAGAGTTGGATGTTAATCAAATTAAAGCATACTCTGATGATTTAGTTTTAAAGGTTGGAGGTCTTGAAAAAAAGACTTTAGTTAGAGATATTCTCTCGATGCCCGAGGTAGATCCAGTTAAGTTTTTAGAATTTCTTTCTAGCTTAATTGGTTTCAACTTTGATTTTAGATCAGTAAGATCTGCTGCTATTTCTATTAAGTATTCTGGTTATATTAAAAAGAATAAATCTATTCTAAGTAAAGTTGATAAAGTCGATAATATGATCCTAGATCTAGATAGAATTTTATCTTCTGAAAATGTTTCTTTTGAGTGCAAGCAAAGAATAAATAAGAGTAGGCCGAGACTATTTCATGATCTTAAAAACATTAATGGAATTAGGCAGGCTACGCTGGCAGTAGTGGCAAGCGGTGTATATTAATGTCTTTAAAAGATTTCTCTTTAAATTTTCATAAATTATTAACTGAAGATTTTAAAGGTATTAATCTAACTCGAATTAATAACTTTGAAGAATTTTATATTAAGCAAGTTGAGGATTCTCTTGCACCATTAAATATCTGCAAAGATTTATTTAGTTCTTCTGAGAGAATTATTGACCTGGGTTTTGGTGGTGGTTTTCCAATTTTGCCTTTAGCTTTTTCCCTTCCTGATAATAAATTCATTGGGCTTGAAGCAAGAATGAAAAAAGTAAATGTTGTTACTGAGATCTCTGAAAATCTTGGATTAAAGAATGTAGATCTAATACACTGTAGATATCAAGACTTCGAATTTAAAGAGGGAGATCTGATAGTTTCAAAGGCAATGGATAAGTCGTTTAACGTATTGAATCAACTGCCTTTAGATAAACCCATCTCAGTAGTATTTTACAAAGGTCCTAAATTTTTTACAGAAGAAGAAAATAAATTAAAGACAATTAGTTCTTCTTGGGAGAAGATTTTGTTAGAAAAATATTCGCTTTCAAGTGGAGACAATAGAGTCTTATTGGTATATAAAAATGTTCCACGTGGAACAAATTAAAAGAACAGTATAACGCATGGCAAAAATTATTTCTATTTCTAATCAAAAAGGTGGAGTTGGTAAGACTACAACTGCAATAAATCTAGCAGCTTGCCTCGCTGCAGCTGAGAGAAAAACACTTTTACTTGACTTAGATCCTCAGGGAAATGCTTCTTCTGGACTTGGAATTGATAAAGAAATTTTTAGAGATTGTAATATCTATCATGCCCTGATTGGAAATAAAGATATTAGGCAAGCTATTTATAATACTGAGCTAGATACTCTTGATATTTGTCCTTCTGATAATAATTTAAGTGGTGCTGAAATTGAACTTGTTACAGAGATAGCAAGAGAGTCTAAATTAAAAAATGCTTTAGAAAAAATTAGATCAGATTATGAATTTATAATTATAGATTGCCCACCTTCGTTAGGCCTTTTAACTTTAAATGCACTAAATGCATCTGATTCTTATATAGTTCCTATGCAAACAGAATATTTCGCTATGGAAGGATTAACACAATTACTTTCAACTATTAGATTAGTAAAAACTTCATTAAATCCAAAGATT
>JAHDHG010000123.1 GCA_020631435.1 Bacteriovoracaceae bacterium
ACTAAAAAGACTCCTGCAACAGATGCTCTTTCCCATTCACCTTCAGATGTTAACTCATAAATCTTCACCGCCAAGGTGTCATAACCTGTAGGCCTAATCATTAATGTCATAGGCATTTCTTTTAAAACCTCCAGAAACAAAAGAATAGATATTCCAGGAATTGCTTTATTTAATAAAGGATAATGAATATTTTTAAACATTTTAAATCCCCCCTTACCTAAGCTTTGACTTGCCTTATCAAGGTTAACAGGGATTTCATTTAAAGGTGAATTAATATTATTAAAAGCAACACACAAAAATCTAATACTATAACCTAAAAACAAGCAAAACAAACTCGCAAATATTCCCAGCTTTAAATCTAAGAAGTTAAAAATTGAAAAAAGCGCAATAAAGACCGCTACAGCAATCACATTTCCTGGCAATGAATATCCAAGTAAACATATTTTGATAAGAAACTTTTTAAAAGTACCTGCACTTCTATTCTCAAAAGAAAAAAACAAACCAATCAGTAATAAAAAAAAGATTGAAGCAATTGAAAATAAAAAAGAGTTTCCAATCAAGAAAAAATAATTCGAATCAAATTCAACAAAGAAAGACTTCAAACTCCATATCACCAAAGTCGCTAAAGGAAGTAAAAAAGAAAAAAAGGTAATCATCAAACTAAGTAAAAGATGAAGTGTTTTTTGATTTCTTGAAAGCTCAAAAAAAGTAAAATCATGATACATTCTATTGCTTGAAGTAGAAGTATTCTTGACTATCATTTTCTCTAATGAAAATAGGACTAAACTAATTAGCAATAAAATCAAACTCAGTCTCGCTGCTGAGGAATAAGAAAAAAGTGTACTCCATGCCTGATAAATACTGGTTGTAAAAGTATCATAATTAAAAGCAGAAACTCCTCCGAAATCAGCAAGGGTTTCCATTGAAAGAATAAGACAACCACCAAAAATTGCATGTTTGATTCCAGGCAAGATTACTTTCAATAATGTTGTCATTCTAGACTTACCAAGAGAGAGCGACGCTTTAATCTTATCTGAGTCTGAATTTTGAATCGCGTTTAAAGTAGTCAAATAAATATAAGGATAAAGTCCTAAAGAAAAAACGGAAGCAACTCCTGAGGAAGACTTAAGCGGAATAAAATTATAGATATCGATATTTACACTTCTTAAAAAGGTATGGATGGGCCCATAATATTCCAATAACCCCAAATATATAAATGATAGGATATAAAGAGGAAAGACCAGAGGTAAGATAAAAAGAATTCTAAAAATTTTCCTAAAAGGAAGGTCAGTTAGTGAAACATTAATGGCACAATAAATTCCAAGCATTGAAGAAAAAATCAATGTAAAAAATACTAAAAGAAGTGAATTCTTAAATAAACTTGAAATTTGTGGAGATACAATGCTCCACGCTTCAATATCAGAAGAACTTAAAAAAGACTTATTAATCAAAACTAAAAATGGAAGAATGATTAATATTGAAATAATAAATATTAAAGAATTTCTACTTATAACTTGCTTCATTCATTAACTTAACTGCCTGTTTTTGTAACACTCCTGCTTTAGAAAGTTCAAATTTTGAGTTCGTTTTAAACTCTCCCCAAGACCTTACAAAATCATCTGCCTTCACATTTGAGTTAACAGGGTATTCATAATTTACATTTGCTAATTGTGCCTGAGCTTTATCGGTACTTAGCCATTCAAGAAACTTGATAGCACTTTTTTTATTTTGACTCGTTTTCACAATCCCCGCACCGCTGACGTTTACGTGAACTCCATAAGAATCAACTTGGTTAGGCCAAAACAATTTAATTGGAAGGCTTGGATCTTCTTTTACTAACCGGCCAAAATAATAAGAATTCACTATTCCTACATCACATTGACCAGCAGCAACTGCTTTTAAAACAGAAGTATCATTAGAGAAAATTTCCTGTGTATTAGTCACCCAATTTTCAATAATCTCTCGAGATTTGTCATAACCATGTTCGTCTATAAACATTGCAACCAATGATTGATTATAGACTTTCTTAGACGTTCTAAGACAAAGCTTCCCATTCCACTTCGCCGATCCAAGATCTTCATAAGTTTTGAGATCACTGGCTTTCACTTTATTAGTATTATAAACAATGGTTCTCGCTCTTAAAGAGAGACCAAACCAATGGTTATCATTATCTTTTAAATGTTTAGGGACATTATATTCTAAAATTTTAGAATCAACATCTGTAAGAATTCCTTGATCTTTAGCATACCAAAGATTTCCTGCATCGACGGTCATAAATACGTCTGCAGGCGACTTCTCACCTTCTGTTTTGATGGTCTGAATTAATGCTCCTGCTTTACCAGTTCTATAATTAACCTTGATTTTAGTTTCTTTCTCGAAACTCTTAAAAAGATCTTTAACAAGATGTTCTTTTCTACTTGTATAGACGGTTAATTCCTCTGTCTTTTGAGCAGCACAAGAAATGAGAAGACATAATAAAAGGTATTTCATTAATATATTCCTTTGATTTTGCCATACTCGGTCAGTTTGTTTGGTATGTCAAACAAACTGTGATTCTGATCTAAATTAAATTATGTTCAAACAAAAACTAAGATCTATCCATGCAAAACAACAAGGCTTTATTTACACTGAAAAAATGTCAAAAGAATCAAACATTCAATGTCCTTTTTGCTTCGAATCCATCTCAATAGCTTTTTTTATTGAAGATGGTAAAAATCAAGAAACTATAGTTGATTGCACAGTTTGCTGTCATCCTATCGAGTGTAAGGTCGAATTTTTCGATCAAGAGAACTATCATGTCGAGGCAGCTAGAAGTAATTAATGAAGAGATACACAATCATAGATATCGAAACTACTGGCGGAAGAAACAAGAATAATAAGATCATCGAAATATCGACTATTATTTTTGATGGTGAAAAAATCAGCAACTTGATCAAATTATTTTTCAAACAAAAAATGATCATGAAATTATCAAACTAGAATCCCATAGTGATCAGATGAGGCTTTTCTATAATTATATTGATAAACACACTATCAAAGTCACTAAAATTTAATATACAATTTCTAAATGAAAGAAATCATCACTCCCTTTTCAAAATTAAAAAATCCCACGGGAAAGCATAAAGATTGGTACAGAGAGGAATTCATTAAAATTTTTTGCCAAGAAATCAATCCAGATAACAAGTTATTTAAATCTGTTGAACTGATAAAAGATTATAAAAAATCTTATCAATCACTTGAGTTAAAAGAGAGATTAAACTTAATTTCAAAGCTTCTAAAAGAGTATCTTCCTGGAAATTACAAGAGGCAGTTAAGAGCATTATCTAAACTTTTTGGAAAACCTCTTCCCTTTGAGGAAGGAATGTTCACTATTGGCTTCTATCTTTATCCAATATCTCAATTCATAGAACTCTATGGAGAAGAAGATATAGATTTCAGTCTAGAACAAATTGAAAAGTTGACTCAACAATTTACTGGAGAATGGGCGATCAGACCACTTGCAAACCTAGATCAAAAGAAAATACTCAAAAAAATGAAAGAATGGAGTAAACATCAAAATTTTCATGTAAGACGTTTATCTTCTGAAGGATTAAGAGCAAAGTTACCTTGGGGTAAGAAAATTCAATGGGTTAATGACTCCCCTGAGAAGACTTTGCCCATTTATAACAAACTTAGAAACGATAACGTTTTATATGTAAGAAGATCGGTGGCCAATTCTATGGGTGATATGATTAAGATCGATCCTGAACTGTCGATTCAGACCTTTGATAAGTGGCTTAGTATGAAACTTACAATTGAGAATCTCTGGGTCATTAAGCACGCAATTCGAACTCCTGTAAAAAAAGGAAACAAGAAGTTTATCCAGCTTAAAAATAAGGTAGATAAGCTTAGTCTAGAGCTCAAAAAGGCAAAAAACTAGACCAGTCACTCCTGGCCCTAAAAACGTCCAAAAGTATTCTTTTAGGTCATTAAGCAATGAATTTGAATAATTTACATTGCTTTCCTGACAAATTAGGAGAAAATAATAAATTTTCTAGACTTATTTTTTTTGATGCCTTAAATTAGCCCTGATTTACTTTCTCTAGTTCCAAATTTCATGATTTCGTCCTATTGAATTTAATTAACATTAACTGTCTCGTTATTGAGTACAAAGGAAGAAAAATGGCTAACAAACTTTATCTTGGAAACTTATCTTTTAGAGTTGGTGAAGAAGAAATTAAGAACCTTCTTGGTCAACACGGAAACGTTCAATCTGTTAAATTAATCACTGACAGAGAAACTGGAAGATCTAAAGGATTTGCTTTTGCTGAAATGGGTTCTGCTGAAGAAGCTGAAAGCGTTATTCAAAATCTTGATCAAAAAGAATTTGAAGGAAGAAACTTAAGAGTTTCTATCGCAAGAGAAAGAGAAAGAAGATAAGTTAATCTTTAACTAATCTGTTAAAGGTTCTTTTTAACTCATCTTTATCATTTTCAGAGAGGTTAATTGATTTAATCTCTCTGACATCTAAGTTCGAATAAACTAAATTTTCATCAAAGCCTGAATGCTCATAATATCGCTTATTAATTTATTGCAATTGAATTATAGCTTCACTCTTAAGAGCTATAGAGTTGAAATACAAACTCTATTTATCATTTCCGATTGATGCAAAAGGAATCGTTATAAAAATGACATCACCTTAACGCTGTGCACACTCTATAATAATTACCCCTTTCTCAAAACTATTTTTTTAATTCGTATTTATCTCAAAATTTAGTGTAGACCTGTAATTCAAGAAGGATACAACGTGACTCATACATTTCAAGAATTCGATTTAAACCCTAACCTATCTAAAGCTATTTTAGGCCTTGGATATGTAGAACCTACTGAAATTCAATTAAAATCTATTACAAAACTTAAAAATTTTGATGGTGATTTTGTTGGGCAAGCTCAAACAGGAACAGGAAAGACTGCAGCCTTTTGTATCCCTCTTTTAGAGAAGATTGATATTCATTCAAAAGATGTTCAAGCCTTAGTCTTAGCTCCAACTCGAGAGCTGGCAAATCAAATTGAAAATGAAATCAAGAAACTCTCCGAATTTTTAGATATTAGATCAACAACTATTTATGGTGGCTCTTCCTATGATAAGCAAATAAGAAGCCTAAAAAAAGACAGACCACAAATTGTCGTTGGGACACCAGGCAGAGTTTTAGATCTTATTTATAAAAAAGTTTTAAAGTTAAATAATGCAAAATTTTTAGTTCTAGATGAAGCAGATGAAATGCTTAACATGGGTTTTTTAGAAGACGTTCAAGAAATCATGAATTTCTTTGATGAGCAAAGACAATTAATGATGTTTTCTGCAACTATGCCCAAAGAAATTTTAAATCTTATAAAAAAGAACTTCAAGAACTACGAATTAGTAAAGGCGAAGAAAGAGTATCTTAAAGGTAATATTGATCAAAAATATTTTGTAGTCAGAAATAAGCATCTGAAAGAAGGTCTTGCTAGGCTCATAGAAATAGAAGATGAGATTTATGCAATTGTATTTTGCAAGACTCGAATGGAGACGAAAGAGGTCGGCCAAGACCTTAGATCGAGAGGCCATAAAGTTGAAATTTTAAATGGTGAAATGAAGCAAAATGAAAGAGATTACGCTCTTAGTAATTTCAGAGAAAAAAGATGTAATATCATCGTCTGTACTGACGTAGCAGCAAGAGGGATAGATGTTCAGGATGTGACACATGTCTTTAACTTTGGACTTCCTCAAAATAATGAATCTTACGTTCATAGAATTGGAAGAACGGCAAGAGCAGGGAAACAAGGTAAGGCCTATACCCTAGTGACTCCGAAAACAGCTTTTATTATTAGAAAGATTGAAAAAGATACGAAGCAAAAAATAGAGATGGCGAAACTTCCTCATATTTCTCAGTTAAAAAAGCAGTTAGTAAAAAAAGAAGTGGCGACTATTGAGCCAATGCTTAAAGTTCTAAAAGAAAAAGGTGATTCTTTTAAATCTGATAATTCTTTTGAGCTTTTCAAAGAATATTTTGATGATCTTGATAAAGAGCAAATCTTAAAGTTAATGTTTTCTTGGAAATTAAATAAAGTTATCAGACATTATAATAATTTAGAAGATATTGAAGACGTTGCTGGATCTTCTGCTCCTAGAAGTAGATCTAGAAGAGGAAGATCAAGAAACAGAGATAGAGATAGAAGTCGAAATAGAAATAATAATAGAGATCGATCACAAAACAGAAGAAGATCTAGAAGATAAACTACAAATATTAATCATTACTCAATCGACGAATATGTAGAAAGCCTCTCTAGAGCTACTCGCTTTTATCCTTTAATATTTTGGTATATCCTACATTTTTTTGACAAAGACTAAAGAAAATAAAAAAGGGAGAAGAATCTCCCTTTCAATTAATTACAAATTCTTTGATTACTTATATTCTTTCTACAAATAACCATTTCTTCTTTCATTATATTTTCATCAATAATATGAACAATCATGTCTTGAGTATAGAAAGTAGTTGATGAGACCATACCGTACATTGCGCTCGGATCAATTTCACATTGATCATAATATTCATTTCTAATTTCACTAACATTCTCAAGCTTAATTTCAATATTAGCAGTTCTTCCTAAAGGATAAGATTTTCTATCATAAGATCCATCTTCGTAATTGTATTCAACTAGCTCTATACTGTTTTTATAATGCCCTGTAGTATATAAAAAACTACCATCAGCGTTACTGCAAACAGTGTAAAAAGATGAAGCGAATGTACTTAAACTGAATAAAGATAATAGAACAAGATTTTTCATAAATTCTCCTTTTTGAATTTGAGTACAATTAGCACTTTGATATTATAAATTCAATTTTCTTGAACTGATTCTTCGCACAAATCTGACAAATTGATGGGGAAAATTTAGAGGAGCTAAAGATCGGCTCCTCTAGATTATAATTTACTTTTTATTTTTCATATATTTATCTATTAGCTCCAAGAAATCCTTTCTATATCCTCTTTTGTCTTCACCAAGAGACTTTGAAGCATAGTCCTTTATCTTGCTTAAAGAATTTTTCTCTATATCCATATACTGAGAACTTCTTAAATACATTCCAAACATCGCAACAGAAGTCGCAAATCTTGTTTCAATCGAGGCCTTAGAAAAATCTTTAACAGGTTGAGAGAAAGGATACTCAAGTTTCTTACTTTTATTTCCTTTTGGACTTTTGTATCTAAGCTTCACATTTAACCATTCAGGAGAATTATTAGAAACATTCGTAGATTTTTTTGAACCAATTGTTATAGTTTGATATTTAAGTTTATCTACTTTGCCACCATTAAACTTAATGCCTGCAGGAACAATTTCATACAAGGCCGTAACTGTATGCCCCGAACCTAACTCTCCAGCATCCTTAGAATCATCATTAAAGTCTCCCTTGTTAAGCTTTCTATTCACATACCCAATTAATCTATAGGCCTGAACTTTAGAAGGATTAAACTCAAGTTGAAACTTAACATCTTTAGCAATTGTTATTAGGGATCCACCTATCTGTTCTACAAATACTTTTTTCGCTTCCTTGTAACTATCTATATAGGCGTAAGTTCCATTACCTTTATTAGCGATAGATTCCATTTGAGAATCTTTTAAGTTACCCATTCCAAATCCAAGTACTGTTAAAAAGACATTACTCTTGGCCTTTTGTATAATGAGTTCATTTAACTCATCTCTTGATGTTGAACCTATATTAAAATCTCCATCAGTCGCCAGTATCACTCTATTCATTCCATCTTTTATAAAATTATCCTGAGCAACTTTATAAGCATGATGAATCCCACTTGCTCCATCCGTTCCTCCACCTGCACTTAGTCTATCTAGGGCCGCAAGAATTTCTTCTTTATCACTTCCTTTTGTTGGTGGAAGAACCATACCAGTTGCACCTGCGTAAACAATGATTGAAACCGTATCATCTGCATCTAAGTTATTGACTAATAACTTCATGCTTTGCCTTACTAAAGGAAGCTTATTAAAGTCATGCATAGAACCAGAAACATCTAATAATAAAACTAAATTAGATTTTTTCCTCTTCTCCCAAGATATGCTCTTCCCCTTTAATCCGACTTTTAAAAGTAGGTGATCTTTATTCCAAGGGTTCTTTGTTAGCTCTGATTCTACATTTACTGGATGTTCTCCGCTTGGCTCTTTATAACTATAATTAAAATAGTTAATCATTTCTTCAATTCTTACTGAATTTTTAGGAACTGTTTCACCTCTA
>JAHDHG010000124.1 GCA_020631435.1 Bacteriovoracaceae bacterium
ACTTAAGTAGCTTTTTTCTTCAGAATATTTTCATTTTTTCAAAAAGACGTCAACGAGACGTCAACGGCCAATAGAAAACGAACGAACACCACCGATATTAAACAACTCTAAAAGTCTTCGCGACGTTTGAAATACTATCGTCTGCAAGGTGTAAATATCGCATTGTTGTTTGAATATCTTTATGGCCTGCAATTTCTTTTACAATCTTCAAACTTATGCCTGAAAGAACCATCATTGTAACAGCTGTGTGTCTCAAGTCATGAAACCTAATCGGTCTCACGCCAGACTGTTCAATATCAAACTTGAAATGCCTCTTCACAAAATTATTGTGATTAATAAAAGTTCCTGTGGTCGTAAGAAACACTAACTCTGATACTTGCTTTCTTTGCCCACACCACTTTAAAATTTCTTTCATTAAATCTTTCGGGCAAGGAACAAACCTCTCTCTTTTTCCTTTCGTGCAGGTATACTTTTTAGAAACGGCATTGAACTGCCTTGAGATCTTAATAACTGACTTTGATAAATCAAAGTCTTTCACGTTAAGTCCCCATAGTTCTCCAGACCTTAAACCTGTGTTTAAAAGTAATCTATAAGCAAGAGGAATCCATTGGTATTCGCTGAAGTATTTCTTTTCGGCATGATCTATGAATCTAGTAATTTCATCTTTACTTAGAAAACTCACTCCTGATCTAACTTCTGGCAAACTCTTATACCCCCTCATCGGCTTAAAATTGATTCGTCCATTCTCATATGAGTAATTCAAAATCACTCTAATCACATCAACCCATCGGTTTGCCGTTGCAGGCTTCTTGTTTTTAATTAGAAGACTATCTCTAAATTGATAAAGAAATGAAGTCGTCAGCAAAGAACACCTCATTACCTGAAAGTCTTTCTTAAGATGTCTTATAATCCTCTTCACTCTTTTTAAGTACGAATCACTCAGATATTTTGATTTATGTTCCAACCAATACTCGGCTTCTTCAAAGAAGTCTGGATCATTTTTTACTCGACCTTGTATCTCTGAAAGTAAATAAGGAGACTTCAAACTCAGTTGATATTCTCTTAAGAAGTGTTCGGCATCTAACTTTTTGTCAAATCTTTTACTGATTCGCTTCGAGTTTCTGCCGTTGATATGGACTCTTACTTCCCACTTAATCTTATTTTTCTTAGTCCTAATTTTTCTAATACTCATCGCTTCCCTCCATTTAATTCTGGATAGAAAGCCATTTCTTTAGTTCTTTTGTTCTGATAAACAGCATCCTGTTTATTTTCATAAACATATGCTGAGGAATTTTTCTCATCTTCGATCGATACTTCCAGTCATAAATTGTTTTGACTGATACTCCCAATAAGGAAGCAAGTTCCGACACTCTCATAATCTCTGGTAAATTTTCAAAGAGCTCATTAAGGTTACTTTTCACCTCATGATTATTATAATTTTTTTCTTTGTTTCTGTCTGTCATCGAATCTCCCTATTCGTTTTTCCCTTAACTGCAAACTGCCCACTTGGGCAGAGAAGTGAGCTTTAGCTCACGTGATATTTTTTTATTTCTTACATCTCAGTCCCCTCACTAAATTAATTTTTCACTAAGCTATAATGCAAGGTTTATGCCAGTAATGAGACACGTTGAGTAAAAGTATAAAAATTGAAAGATAATAAAGACTTTGCTCTTCGCGTGTAAATTAAAAAATGATATTGAATGAAACTGAATTTCAAATTATTTGAAATAGAGTTTAAAATAATTTGAAATTTTGAATAGAAAAAGTGAAATGTTAAATTTTCTGACATCCTTTTCCGCGAAAGTTTTTTTAGAAGAAAAGGTAGTTCCTTACATCTAAAGATTCACTTTTTGTGAATTTGTATTCATAAAAAATGAATCTTTCTTGATAAATTCCTGAATGGTTTTTATTTTAATTTTTCAATCTTACATTTCATTTCGTTTATAAGACACTTACTTTTTTTCAAACTTTTCTCTCTCACTAAACTCTTACTACTCTATTTTTCATAAAACTTCACTTCCGACTTCACCACTACTGTGACCTCTCTAACTGACTTTTCTATCGTAACTATGTTGAGAGAGGAAAGTCAGTTAGAGAGGTCATATAAACTTCGCAATATTAGTAAGTTAGAGCATCATTTTTTCTACCTTTGGACACAACTCACAGGCCCTGTGCAGACCTCGCGCAGGCTTTGCGCATATCTTGCGCTCCACCAATTTCTCGATAGTATTATCTTTTTTAAACTAACTAACGAACTATTCATTGGGTTACTTACCCCTCCTCATACATATATCACTAAGATATCATCTGCAGTACACTCTAAGATTTTAGATATTTTCCATCACCTAATTTCAACGAGAAAACCTTCTTAACCTTAATCTCACATCAACAACTACTACTTACTATCCTCTAATAACCATTTAATATTATTTCATTTTTCCTTAAAGTGACTTTACCTTTTGAACTACGTGAGAGAGGGAAAGTCACTTTAAGACCTTTGAAAAAGGTAATAATATTAAATGGTTCGAGCTTCTTTTTGAAGGGTACTTTCTTCTACTTTCGTATCTCTTGCAGGTCTTACGCAGGTCTTCATCGCATATATCATCACAATTTTTTATAAAGACAGGGAGAAAACTGAAGTGGACTTTCATCAAATCAAGCGCTTCGATCCACGGTGGGCGTGATAATGTTTAAAACCTTTTCCGCTGCGCAAGAGCGTAAACTTACACTTTTGCCTATACATCTTCCTTGCTCTCGTTTTCTAATCATACCAACACTAGCCTCTAACGATTTTGCGATGGTGCCAGCAAGCATTAAATAACTCAAAAGTCTTAACTGCATTCAAAATACTCTCGATTTGCAAGACAAGATATTTCTCGTGGAGATCTTACTTAATTAATCGAGACAATACTTTTGCATCACTCGGTAGATCTTTTATATTTTTAGGATTTAAACTTAAAGATGAAGCGATAGTTGCCCAAATATTATAAGGTCTAATCATATCAATACTTTTATTTCCAAAAAGATCTTTAGCATAGTTTTCAACATTGACTCCGTCTTTCAAACTAATCGATCTTGCAGCCTTGTAATCATAAGGAAGTCCAGATCTCTGAGAATTCTCTCTCGTTGAACTTTTCTTGAAAAGATTGGACTCTCCGATAACAAGCCCACCTTTTATATTTGCTCCTGCTACTAGAACAGAGTTTTCAAAGAAATTATGATCTTTACCTAAAGCACTATTTAAAAATGGTAATCGGGAAAAATCATTTAACACAACTACTGTTAAGTTTTGAAAACCATTTCCTTGATTTTTTAAAACCTTAAAATAAGTTGAAATTTTATCCCAAATTTGCTTCTGAGCTTTAGAATGGCTATCTTCATGGTTATCATGCGTATCCAAAGACTCATTCTCTGGGCTAATATCTATTTGAGCAAAATCTATATCCCTAAGAATTAAAGAACTCAATAATTGAATATCTTCTTCATTTAAACTTTCTTCATACTCTTGAGAGATACTATTATAAAGACCTTGAAAACCTTCTGATAGATTTTTACTTTGGCCTAAGAATACTTCATTTAATGCGCTTGAAAAAGCAGATCTTCTATTCACTGAGAAACCATTTATCTTATTATCATCTTCTTCATTTTTGAAAAATGTACTAAAGTTTTGAACATCTAGATATCTATTATAACTTTGTGCATCTACACTCCTGTTTACTAAAATCGAGTTGCTTACCCTGCTATCTTTCTTGCCAAGGTTATAGGCAATAGAAGCTAAGAAATCATTCTGCCCATTACTATCTCCCCTACTTAAATACTGCATTGCGGATTCATGCCCAACATCTGATGCTCCCATAAAAATTCCATTTATGATTGAAAAGTCTTTTGCATGCTCTGCTAGAGATAAGGCTGAAGGGCCAAGATTTACTTCAGTTCCTTTTACATTTCTTAAAATATTATATGACTTATCTATAAATAAGTCTTCATTCCCAGGGCGATCTCCTACCCAAGGATTAAGTCCCATCAAGCTCTCCATTCCACCATTCACTCTAA
Organism: Bacteriovoracaceae bacterium; assembly: GCA_020631435.1. Taxonomy (GTDB): domain Bacteria; phylum Bdellovibrionota; class Bacteriovoracia; order Bacteriovoracales; family Bacteriovoracaceae; genus JAHDHG01. The sequence continues at coordinate 4,054 of JAHDHG010000124.1, forward strand.
TTACAAGTAATTGATGTGGGTTAAAATCTCGAACTCCTCCAAAGCTTGCTCTTGAGAACAAAATCCCTGAAAGGGTCGTCGTTGAAATATTTTTTATAAATTTACGTCTATCCATTATTATTCCCTAAGTAAGTATTCATTCATGAAGATTATTTCTAAGATTCTTTTTCTTGTGTCTTCAAGCTCGGCTGAGCTATCAAAGTTTCGATCAAGAAAGTAATATTTCACGTAATATGCATAATTATCCGCAGTTTTGATTTCTTTTCCAAAGATTGAATTTTCACCAAAATAATTCAATTTTCTTAATATCTCTTCTGGTCCAACAAATTTTCTTAATAGATGCTTTATTAATCCTTGTCCAAGGAATTCAGAATACTCCCACCTCGTTATCTTTCTTAGTTTATGATAAATGTTCTTATGAGTGGTAAGTGTACCTGTAGTACTCTTGTAAAATTCATATAACTGATCTTCATTAGCAAAATAGGTCTCAAGTTGATTATTGAACAAATCTTCCCCATATTCCATTTTAAGAATTTCTTGTAACTGAGCTTCATACTTACTTCTAGAGCAAATATATTCTTTTTCCTCAGTGCTATTTATACTTACGAAAACACCATCATCATCTGAATTAATAGAGATTAAGTCTGATATTTGATCTTTCCTAGCTTCTATTAATCTATCAATGCAAGCTATATAGCTTTGAAAAAAAGCTTTATTAGGTTTTGTTATTGATTTTTTTCCTGTTTTTATATCATCTTCGCCAATATCCAAATCACAGCTTGGTATATAGAAAAAATCAAAATCATACAGTTTCTTTAGAGCTCCTAATTCTTGAAAATTAAGAAGTATTTTTTTTTGCAAAAAATATTCAAGATCATTCCCATAAAGATATTTATGGTGTTTGCTTTCAAAACTTATTGTCTGAGCAAAAATTAAAGATTTAAATAAAAATAAAAGAGATATTATCATTTTATACATAATTAGATCCTTCTTTTACCATCAATATCTGGCATTCCTTCATCTATCCAATTTTTTATTATTTTCAAGTCTTCTTTCGATGGAACATAATTAGCACCAGGTTCTGGCATCGTTTTATTTTGACCAATGTTGGGATTTGCAAGATCGAGTTTCTTATAAAGCATTTCTGCATAATACTCCTCATTTCTAGTCACTCCATCAAATGAAGGGCCTTGGAGCGGGAAATCATAAAAACTCGGTGTAATAAAGTGACACTGATTACAACTTTTTAAAATTTTACGAGCTTTTAGATAGGTCGAATTAAAAGATTTTTTCTTTTTGCTTTTATGAACTTTATTCTTATTTTCATTGATTTTGTAATAATAACCATAGTTAATCATTAAATACTTTAAAAAAGAATTAATTTTTCCACCTAGCTCAGTATATTTTTGTACTAATTTACCTTCTAATTTTTTACTCAATGCATTCTCAGATGCAATATAACTTTCCCATATATTACGTACCTGACATTTTTTGTATTTAGGAGTTTTAATTAATTCTCTAAAATATGATCCTAGCCCATCGACTGGTTTAACCATTAGCTTTCCTAGTTCACTTGTATATATCAAAGCTCCAGGAGATGGTTCTAACTTAAGACTTCCTTCTGAAGCCATCAACGTATCTGCCAAGGGATCTAGTCCTTTATAGTAATGACAACTCTTACAACTTTTTTGTTCGCCATGTTTTTTTTCTGCATCCATACTTACAAACAACTCACCAGTTGCTATTGAGATTTCTTCTAATTTCTTATGATCATCAAGCTCAAAACTTGGAATCAAATCATCACATAACCCTATTCTTAAAATTGCGGCTGCTTTTTTTCTCCTCTTATTTCTTAAAGTGTTGTGATACCGATTATTAAATCGAGCTGTCGTAAAAACCCCAGCCGAAATAGTATTATCAAAGATCTCAATATTAATGGCGTCTGATTTTTCATTTAATGACTTTGAATCAATGAAATTTCTCAAGTAGTTAATCGATTCTATTGATTGATCAAAGGGAATGTTATAAAAACGATCTAATGAACTTTTATTAACAATGTAGGTATTCTGAGTAAAAATCTTATCCCATGAAAAATTCTTACTAAAAATTTCTGCAACAAGATTGTTGTAAGCTATTTCTGAGTTTAATAACACCTTAGATTTAAATCTATTTCGTTCAAAGAAACTCCTAGATTTAAATCTGAAAATTTTATCTACAAAACTTTTCCCCGTTCTTGCATAACTAGGTTGCTTGAAAAATTCATCTATGAAGAATCCAAGAGAAATCTTTATGCATGAATCATTATATGTGTTAGTAGCCTTTTCTAAGCATTCTTTATCGATGTAGCGTAGATATCTTTGGTATTCAAAAGAAGTAAGATCTTCTGAGGTTAGTCTTATTTTGATTTTTCTTATTCGCTCAATAGGAGAAATCTCTTCAGAATAAAGATTAATAGTTAAAACGAGAAGAAAAAGAGAGATAATTTTATTCAACAGTCACCCCCAAAGATTCACTTAAAGCCCTGGTCGATTTGTTTAACATTTCTTCTTCTAAAGAGTTTTTAAAATTAGAGAAAGGTTTAACCTCTACAAAGTTTTTGTACCCATTCTTTTTTTTCTCTTCAAAGATTTGGCTTCTCAAAGCATCAAAATCTTCAATATATGGTAATGTCCTATTGAAAAATGTACTATTGGATCCTCGTAGTGAGATTGAACAATAAGGGTTTGGGTAAAGATCTTCAGAAGAATAATCTATTTTCTTTCTAAACTTAAGATCAATGTTATTTGTAATACTTCCTATTGAGATATTGTTTTTCTTAAGGCTTAAAAGTAACTTTTCATTGTCCAGTTCTAGTTTAACATTTTGAATTGAATCATTTATACCAGCCACCGTTTCATCTAAATCCTGATTAAAGACAAAGAAATCCGACATAAGATAACTCGCAACTTTACTTCCTTCTGAAGAAAAATTAAACCAATCATAGCTATCGCATTTCAAATAAGGCTTAGTTGGACTTATGGCCATAGATGTCCGAAATAATTCACTCATCCAAATATTAGATACTAAGAAATTATCTTCTAATCCGCTAAGAACATCTTTTTGATAACTAACTGAGGAGATTGACGAGTCATCATATTCACCAGAGAGATTTGAATATTTCACCGAATAGTATTTAGCCTCTTGCTTATCGTAGGCGGCAAAATCGAAGTAACTGACACTAAGTGGATAAACAATTTTACACCTAGCTCCAACTCGCTCGTTACAAGTATTAGAAACAACTTTATTACTTGCCTCAATGTAGACTTCATCCATGTCATATCTTAACAAGCTAATTTTCCCTAATTTTTGGTTGTTTTTCTTGACGCTGATTCCAAGCGATTCTTTGTCATTATTATCGTAGCTAAAATCTAACTCAGTAGTCGCTTGCTCAGTAAGTTCTTTGGCTATCTGGCCAAATAAATTAAATACAAAAAAAGTTAGTAATAAATATTTCATAATATCCTGGGTTTGCTCTCTGACCTTTATTGCAAAATCAAGGCCAAACTTAGTACATTTGTAGAAGGTTTAAGATAAATATTTGTATAAACTTTAGTCACTAAACTGTTAATCTAACAGTCATGAGTTCTTATTATATTCTATGATGAAAAGATTTTTTATTAAGATAGAGAAGAAAGCCTAAAGTCTTTATTTGGTAACTAAGCAACTCGCTCTAAGTTTGATTTAATAATCTTGGGATACCTAGCAGCTATACGCAAAAGAGCAAGTGCTAGCCCATCAGGCATACGCCTCCCTTGTTCCCAATTTTTAAGTGTGTGAACACTAATCTCCATCGACTTTGCGAACTCCACTTGTGTGAAACCAAGAAATTTTCGTAACATAATAATGTCTTCACCTGAATCAATTTTACCTTGCGCTATTTTCCTACGTACACGACCTGGAATAGCTCTTTTAAAATCTTCTTTGGTTAATTCTCTCATGACAAGTTACTTTTTTAAATTCGTTAAATAGATTCACCTCTGGCTTAGTTGCGCTTCTCGCTGAAATAATTCTAATCGTATCAAACTCTCTTTCAACAAAAACTACAACGATAATTCCTTTTGAAATAGATCCGATCACCATAAATCGATCTGTGATCGAATAACGTGAATTTAACTCT
>JAHDHG010000125.1 GCA_020631435.1 Bacteriovoracaceae bacterium
TTTCAAATTTTCCTTTGTACTCATTTTCATAAACTTCTTGAAAAATATCTTTAAACCTACCGTCATATTTTTTAAGAATTGTATTTTTAGTTGAAAGGTAAAGAGGCCATTTCTTTGTTAATGCTTGGTTAAAACATGACCTTGCAAATCCATAGATAGACTCATCAGTATTATACATACTCATCGCAACGCCACCATCACCAGTAAATTCAAAAACCTCATGAGTTTGAGCTTCACCATTTTCAGGGTGAAAAGTCATGGTTAATTTACCTTTACCCTTGATCACTACATCTGTTGCCTTATATTGATCACCAAAAGCGTGTCTTCCAATACAAATTGGTTTAGTCCAATTAGACACAAGTCTAGGAACATTTTCACAAACAATTGGCTCTCTAAATACTGTTCCTCCTAGAATGTTTCTTATCGTTCCGTTCGGAGACTTCCACATTTTTTTAAGATTAAATTCTTTTACTCTCGCTTCATCAGGAGTGATAGTCGCACATTTAATTCCTACACCATGCTCTCTAATAGCATTTGCAGCATCTATGGTAATTTGGTCATCAGTTTGATCTCTTGATTCCATCCCTAAATCGAAATATTTAATATCTAGATCTAAGTATGGGAAAATCAGTTTATCTTTAATGAATTTCCAGATGATTCTTGTCATTTCGTCGCCATCTAGCTCGACAACTGGGTTTTGAACCTTAATTTTTTCCATGTTTTATCCTTGATAAAGATTAAATTTTGAAGTGAATGGATTATAACATGAGGCGAAAGGTTTGAATATAGTTAGTAGAATTGTTTGCTCTTGCCGAATGCGGTGCGGCATGGATTTTTAAAGTGTGCTCTCATTTACTTTTATCCAGATTAATGAAAACAGGGACTACTAATTAGTATCAACTATCTATGTTCTTCTTTCTAAGGTGGGTCTGTTCTCAGATTAATATACTTATGTAGAATGAAAATAAATATTGAGTTGTATTGTAGAATAGTTTTACAAATCTATAAATAATTCATCTTCAATATTTCTATCTATTGGATCATGATAGGCTAGGTCATTATGAAAAAAATTTTATTACTTTTAATGTGTTTAACTATTTACTCTTGCAATGAGAAGAAATCTGTTAATGATAGTAGTCCAGATGCAACTGATGAAAAACTTCAAGAAGATTATGTAAATTACAAGATCAAACAGGCAAATAAGGAAGAAGAAAGGAAAAAGAAGTTACAATTACAACAATCTAGGGCCTCAGAAAATCAAATAACCATTAACAATGACATTACTTCATGGTGTAAAGATAAAGATAAGGCCGGAGATCAGATCAAATATACTTTTAATCCAAATGGAGAGTTTGAGAAATTTAAAGTTTTTAAAAATAATGAAGTTGATAAACTTATTTTAGGAAACTGGAGTATTGATGGTGAGACTCTTGTAATGGCAGATATTGATAGTGGAGATACTGAGGAGTATATTTTGACTTCCAGATCAAAAAATTCTTTCTCTGCTAAAGACCCAGAAACTAGTAAGAGTTTTTCTCTTAGGGTTTGTAAATGAACCAATCTATAAAGATTTCTAAGCTTGATTTAAAAATTACTGAGAAGATTCAAAGTTTACTCGATTTTGTTCAATTCGAGTTATACTCAAAAGATATTAATTTTGAGTTAGATTACTATGTATCTACTGAATGGTTTGTAGCAGATAATTCTACCTCTCTTGCAATTCCTTTTTACTTACTTAATGAGGAGCTTATTAATCTAGAGTCTGAGAATATGTACTCAGAGTTCGAAGAAAGATCAGATATAGAAATCTTAAAAATCATCAGGCATGAAGTTGGTCATGCTATTGATAATGCTTTTAAGCTTTATAATGATTCATCGAGATCTCTTCTATTTGGCAATGAGAAGAAATATCCCAAAACTTATAGGCCTTCCTTAACTCATAACCAATATGTTCAAAATTTAAGAAATTCTTACGCTCAGTCTCATCCAGCTGAGGATTTCGCTGAAACATTTGCTGTTTGGTTAGATACTTTTTCTTCGTGGAAAGAGGTTTATAAAGTTGGTGAAGTTAGAAGAAAACTTGAATATATAAATTTTTTAATGAGTGAGATAAGACATAAGAAACCGAGATATAAAAGAAATCAAGTGGATGCAATTAATGAATCAAAAGATTCAATCAGAAGCTATTATTCTAATAAATTAAGAGATTACAAAATAGAAGAAAAATGTGAGATCTTTGGTCCTTACAAACTTAGCTTTTGGAATTATTCATCTTCTAAGTCATCAAAAATCTTAGAGAAGAAATATGAACTAACTCATGTTGAAATTGGGCCTTTTATTGACTTTGCTCAAAGTTATTTTAAATCCAAGACCTTACCTCCAAAGTTAATTAATAGTGTAAGTATCGAGAATTTAAAGCTTTTTTCTGAAGTCATTCTTTAGACACCTCTTTATATTTATTTCACGTTTCTCAAATAAAGTAATTATTTAAAGTAAGATAAATAGTGCTTAAAATACTTATCTTTTTTCCATTAATATCTATGGCTAATCTAATGTTGGCACCCAAAAGCTTTGTTCATAATAATAAGAAGATTGTTTTTATTGATATAGTTGAATATGAAGCGACCCTAAATTTTCATGAAGATAGTATTGAAATCAAATCAGATATTTCTTTTAGGTTAAACGAAGGAGGTTATCCTTTGTTTGATCTTGTTCAAGATGTAGACGAGATAAAAATTAATAAAGAAATCGTTTCAAACTTGGACACATTGATTTCTCTTCCTGGAGATTTCGATAAGGTTAGATATGTTGATCATGAAATCAAAGATATTAAAAAAGTTCATCGACTAGAGATTAAGCATAAATTTTTAAAAGACCAGAAGAAGTATGTAGAATTTACGACTAATAAAAATGGAGTTAATTTTTACTTTAAATTTTGTGATGGCAAAGGTGTAAGACAACTTTTAGAGCGATATTTGCCATCAAATATGCAATTTGATCAATTCCCTTTAAAGCTTCATGTTAACTTTGATCAACAATTTCCTTTTCAAAATATAATTTCCAATGGAGAACTAAAGGTAATTAATCAAAGAAGCTTTGTTATTTCTTATCCAAGTTTTTATAACTCTGCTTCATTTTTCTTTCATACTTATAGGGCGAGAGACTTAGAACCTTTTACTCAATATTATGGAGATACAGAGTTTTTAATTTACTTAAATGAACTGAATCAAAAGATCTGGAGAGCAGAAGAATATGCTCAAGATATGGTTACAAATATTATGGATGAATTGAGTGAAAACTTTGGAAAGTTTCCACATAAGAAAATGATACTTTATATCGGCGAGAAGGCTTCAGGAATAGAGCATTATGGAGCTTCTAGAACTTCTTTATATTCAATTGGCCATGAGTTGTTTCATATGTATTTTGGTAGATATGTAATGCCCGCTGATGGTCGATCTGCATGGATAGATGAAGGGCTCGCAAGGTGGCGAGATGGTGGAGATTATCGTGAATGGATATTTCAAAAGATAATTAGTACAAGTATTAATCCTTTTGAAACGTTTAGAGATCCACTAGGTAAAGTTCTTCAATATCCTCAATATCAAGAATTACCTGATGACTTTACAGGTCTTGGCAAGCAATCTGAATATTTAAGAACTACTTGGAATAAGCACACAATGTTTGATCCTTATAATCAAGGGATGATCTTTTTTGGGCATATAGATTATTTAATGAAGGGCAATCTTAAAAAATTTTTAAAATATTATATCCAGTTTTATGGTAATCAGCTTTACACTCAAGAAAGTTTTTTTAATGCACTTTATGACTATTTATGCATGCATGATCAAGAAAGCTTGAAAATACATATAGAAGGTTTAGTTAATAAGTATTTCTGACTGGTTTTATCGGGAATGCTTGCTGATTCCTCACTCCTGAAATCATCATTTTTTTTGATAAAATTAAAGTGATGAAAATATCTGTACTGGTTCATCATAGTTTGATTCCTCCTAAAAGATCATATGATTCTAAGGTTAATAGGTATTCTGAATGGATTACTGAGTATGATGTGATTAAGACATTGAGATCTTTAGGGCATGAGGTGGAGGTAATTGGTGTGGATAATAATCTCTCAGATCTTTCTCAGCAGTTAGCGGATTCTAGACCTCATTATATTTTTAACTTATTAGAAGAGTTTGATGGGGAAGCAGAATTAGATAAAAACATTGCTAGTTTTTTAGAGTTAACTAATATCCCATTTTCAGGGTGTAATTCAACGGGACTTACTCTTGCCAGAGATAAGGCACTTGCTAAAAAACTTTTATCATATCATGATATTTTAACTCCTGAATTTGAGATCCATAAAATAAACTTTAAAATTTCAGAATCCAAAATTGATTTTCCACAGATTGTGAAATGCTATAATGAAGAAGCTTCCTTAGGAATTTCTAAAAATTCTTTAGTCAAAAATCAAAAACAATTAGAAAAAAGAGTCAGTTATATTCATGAGAAATATCAAACTCACGCTATATCTGAAAGATTTATAAAAGGACGAGAATTCTTTGTAGGAGTCTATGGAAACAAGAGATTAACAACTCTACCTGTTTGGGAATTAACTTTTTCAAATTCTTCAAATCCTGAACAAGAGATTTATTCTGAAAAAGCCAAATTCAATGAAAGATTTAGAAAAAAATATGGAATAAAAACTAAGAAAGCTTTAATTGATAAAAAACTAGAAGAGAATTTACAGAAAACTGCAAAGAAAGTTTTTCAGATATTAAATTTATCTGGATATGCAAGAATAGATTTTAGAGTTGATGAAAATGATAATATCTTTGTACTTGAAGCAAACCCTAACCCTAATATTGCAAAAGATGATGAATTTGCCCTGAGTGCAAAACATCAGGGCATTGATTATAAATCTTTAATTAAAAAGATAATTAGACTTTAATTACTTCTTAGCTGCGATATGAATAATGTAATACTCATAAACTCTTGTAGATTTAGCAGAACCTTTGAAAACAGTATTTGAAGATCCGTACTTAAAATATTCTCTAGGAATCTTCACAATATATTTTCCTGACTCAAAAGTTTGATCAAGTTTCATTGTAATATAGTTGTTAATTGAGTCAAACTTTACTTCTACTGGAAGTTTTTTATAAGTTTGAGGTGCATCCAATGAAGGTTGAGTGAAATAAATATATTCCATGCTCTCAACTTTCTCTTTATTAATTGATTCAGAAGCTGTTAATACTAAGTTAAAATCACCTCTTTTGTTCTGTTTAATATTTTGAGAATAAAGAGCAATTTCCAGTTCTTTAGAAGAAACATTTAATGCTTTAGGAACGTTTATTCTTCCAGTTCCTAATTCACCTTTATACTTACTGTTTTTCTTAGAAACATCATCAGTACCTTTTAATAGCTTGGTTAGTACTTCTTGTGCCTTAAGTTCAGGGTTTTGAGACCAGATCAACGCCGCAACACCAGCTGCAGCTGGAGATGCCATACTAGTACCACTCATATCACCATATCCGCCTCTTAAAATTGTAGAGTAAATAGGGTGCCCTGGAGCAGAGATATCAATTTTATCTCCATAATTTGAAAAATATGCTTTTGAATCTACTTTGTTTTTCTCATAGTCTGAATCAAGTGCAGCTACTAATACTACTTCTTCAATTTCTGATCTTGGTGGATCTTGTCTTCCAGCGTTACCAGCTGAGTTAAAGATCAGAACTCCTTCTTTTTTTATTAACTTAACAAGATCTCTATAAACAGTATCATTAACAAAACCATCAATATTGTAAGAAGTATTAATGATCTTTGCCCCATTATTTAAAGCATAGAGATAAGACTTTGCAATGATCTCTGAAGTCCATCTATTTGAACCCCCATACCATCTAATTGGCATAATTTGTACACCTGGCGCAATTCCTGCTCCACCAAATCCATTATTAATGGAAGCACCGATAATCCCAGCAACATGTGTTCCATGAGATCCACCATTTGGATCATTATCATCATCGGAAAAATCCCACCCGTTCACATCATCTATATATCCGTTACCATCATCATCCTTTCCATTATTTGGAATTTCTGATGTGTTCTTCCAGATTGTTTTCTTTAAATCCTTATGATCTAAGCTCACACCATCGTCTGTAACAGCTACAATAATTTTAGAATTTCCAAAGGCCTTACTTTTCCAAGCACTGAAAGTTTTAATAATGTCATGGTGATCTTGTTTGTCGATTTCTGGATCATCATTATCACCTTGCTTGAAAAATCCTTCTCTTGGATCTCCAGAATATTCATAGTTTGCACCAATAATGACGTGGCTGTTTCTATCAGCAAAGGTTTTAAAGTTTTGATATTCTCTATTTGTTACTCCATTAACTTTAATCATTGAGTATTTATTTTTGCCTTGAAATAAAACCTTTACTCTTGATTTAGAACGAGATTTAAATCCTTTCTGGATATTTTTAATACAACTTGATTCACAAATAACTAAAAGTTCTCCTGGAATTGCAGACCTTTTAAGTGGTTTGCCTGGAAACGTTTGAGCAAATGCAAATGATACGGATAGTAAAATATTAATTATTAAATGGTTCATTGACCCTCCATGATAAAAACCAATAGTATTATTAGAGATGAAAATGACCAAGAAAGTCAAGAAAGGATGTGCAGTAATTGGCGATGGCCTTGCTGCGAATGTATTGATTTTTTATTTAAATCAATACATTCCTGAGCTTGAAATCAATCAATTCTATTCAGAATCCTTTTTTCCTAATGCTTCAGAAAGAAGTACTGCAATTGTTGCTAAAAGAAATGTAAGTATTGGTTTGAGTAAACTAGGAGATTTACTTTATCACAGTTATGAAGAATTAGATCGCTTTCTTGATATACATAAAGAAAAATTTGAGAACTTTTTTGAAATTATTGATCATCTTGAATATGGAGAAGGCGAGCAGTTCGAGAAGAGATTTCCTGAATGTATAAATACAGATATCGGAAAAGAGCATCAAGAAGAAGCATTTTTGTTTTATCCTAGTGGGTTTTTAGATAAATTAAGAATTTTAAATCGATGTACAAGAGAAGAGAAACTCATTAAATCTTATAATCAATTAGATAAATTCGATTTTATTTTTGATTGTACCTCTCATTATATGGATTTTTTAAATAGGGAAGTGAATTATAAAAAAGTTGTAGGTTCCTATTTTAAGGCCACATTTGATTTTGAGAGATCATTTTCGATTAGCTATTTTCATAAAAATTTAATCTATAGAAAGAAGACAAAAGAGTTAATTATTGGCTCATCATCTGGCAGTGAGGTTCTTTGTGTGAACGATTATTTAGATTTGAAGGAAAAATTTAATGATTTACTTAAAATCAAGCAAGATCTTCCCGAAATACAAGATTTTGAGTTTATTCATTCTATAAGACAGAAATGCTCTAAAAGACTTCCTGTTTGGAAAAGAGTTTCTGATCAAGTTTATCTTAATGGTGGTTACTATAAAAATGGATACCAATTTGCATTCTTAGCTGCAAAGGAGTTATCTGATTCACTGAGGAGGAGAATTGGATAGAGCTAGAAAGGAAGCATTCCTGAATGCTTATAAAGGAACTCTTTTTGAGTTTTTAGTAGCAGGAGAGTTTGCTAGGAGGTTTGGTATATATAGGTCATATATTAACTCTTTGAGTGTGAATTTTTTAAATCAAATTAAAATATATGAATTGGCCATAAGGAATGTAGATTTAAACCTATCTAGAAAACTTGCTCAATTATCTAGAGAACTAGTTGATTTCTATCTAGCGAATTCAAAATTTTCTAAAGTATTAGAAGTTAAATTAATGGGAGATACAGGGGAGTTTGCAGAAACTGATATTTACTTAAAGACAGATATTAATGATGAGTTTATTTCTCTAAAGTTATGTAAGGAGAATGCATTTATAAATACTAAAAGTGCTGGTTCTCAGTCATTTTTTACTAAATATTTTAATAACTTTAAGGTTCAAGAGAAATTTAACGAGAATATAGAT
>JAHDHG010000126.1 GCA_020631435.1 Bacteriovoracaceae bacterium
ATTTATAAATAAGGGAGGAAGGATTAATATAAGATATTTTATATTAAACGGAATGACTGCGATTAAAATCCAACTAGTAGTAAGTAGATATTGCAATATTTCAATTCTTAAAAATTTTTGTTTGAGAAAGTTTAAATTGGTTGGGTCATTTAAAAAATTTTTAAACCATGGATTGGTATGACCACCGGAAATAACTTTTCCAGGGGCCAAATATTGGCAAGCCTGTTCAACACCATAACTATGAACCCAAAAATAATTAATTAAAAAAACTATAATTGATAAAAGAAATGTGGAGAGTACTATTTTCTTTGGAACCTTAAAGTTCAATTTTAATATAAGGTGAAAAAATAGAAACCCACCTGTGTATAAAATGACATCTTCTTTGCAAAAAATGGTTAAGATAAAAAAGAAGATAAACGATTTAGTATTTCCTTGATATAAATTATACCCCATCAAAAACAAAAAGGGCGCAGCGAATATTTCAGGATGAGCTAGATCTAAATTTAAATTAATTAATCCATAAGTTAAGAATGCGATTGCTGAAATCAAAAATGAGTGAATTCTATTTTCTCGCAAGCTCCAATAGATACAAAGAGGTAAAGAAAAAGCCCCAAATGCATGGATTATGATTAGTGCGATATGAGGGTTCGGGAATAAATTGATGAGTGAAATTATATATTGTATATAACTTTGATCTTCAGACCAAACATGCGTTCCTCTTGAGTAGAGAAAATAATCAAGATTGTAGAAAATGTTTAGCAGAGTTTCATACATGATTCCATAATCAAATATCTGTAAAGATAAATTATAATAACTTCTTAATGGGCTCCAAAAATATAGAGGAGCAAAAAGAACTATTAGAAAGATAAGCTCAAATCTGAAATTTTTAAGTTTTTGAATCATTCAGATTAGTCTAATCCATTTGGATAGAATTTCAAAAGCCAATAATTTTTGGCTACTTTTTTCAGAAAGTCTTTATTTTTTGGATATAAATCTGAGTGAATTAATATTGATTTATAGGGAAGGTTAAAATGAAAATTCATAAAGAAATTAAAGATCTTATTTTTTATTCTGTTTTTCTTACAGTATGCTTAATTGTCGTTCTGTTAACCACTCCTTATCTATTTATGAGCTTTGATAAGGCTTCCTTATTTATCCCTATGGAATATATAAGCAGTATCTTTATTGCACTTTTTGGCTGGTGTTTCTTATATAGTTTTATCAACATCAAGCATACAGTGCTCCTTAATAAATCTCTTACGACAATGGTCTTGATTAGCATGAGTACATCCTTAGGAACATTGTTTATCTAATTATGAAGTTTATAATAGTATCATTTTTTATTTCTCTTTCTAGTTTCTCTTATACTTTAATTGGAAAAAGCCATAGTAATAGTAGATGCGAAGTTAAATTTTTTAAAGAGGGAGAAAGAAAACCTTTTTCTAAATTTTCATTTAATTATGAAGAAGATAAAACGGTTTTTTCTGAAGAGTATTTCTTTGCAAAGAATTTCTATGGTGCAGATATAGATGGTAATGATGACTTCTATTGTGATTATAGGAAGTATTCACTTCCAGGAGAAACAATTTTTAGATTTTTCTCTAAGGAATCATCTGTATTCTATGAATATGTTATTAGTTATGAAGGATATGACTTAGATTTATCTAAAATCGAGACAGTTGAAGTTAGGCTAGTGAAGTTAAAGAAAAGAATTCCTCGTTACTTAAATAGAGCTTGCTCTAAAATTAAAAATAAGAAATTTGATAAAGTAATTTCTTGCTCAAAATAAAAGGCCCTCTAGTTTCCTAGAGGGCCTCTTTGTATTCCTTAGAATTAATATTGTTACTTTCTATTTGTATCAGCTTTCAACCAAGGATTGAAAACATTTTTAACTCCAAAAATAACTTTGTTTTTTCCAAGTTCTGGAAAATGTCTAAGTAAGATTGTCTTCATGTTATTCTGATCAACCCACTTAATACCTTCTTTAGTATAAGTCTTTTTATTGTAATCTTTAGTATAAAATCTATCAGCAACTAATCTTCTTGAAGCCATAGCGATGAAAACTTGGAAAGAAGTTTCTCCAAATCCAAAACCATTAGGTCTGTATTCTTCAGCTAATGAACCAACTAATAAATCAAGCGCTTCAACATCGTTGTCATAGATCTTCTTCAATTTAGCTACTATTTCTTTGTCCGAAGTTAAGTCCTCAAATTTCTTGATTTCTTTTAACTGTAATCTTCTTCTAAATTCATTATATCTAGGAACACCTCTTTCTCTATCTCTAATAATATCTAATGCTGCTAAATCCATTTTAGCTACAAATGGAATATCAATATTCATTAATGTCTTAGGATAGTTATGAAGTGTTAATTGACCTGGGTGCATTTGTCCAAAAGAGTAGAAAAGGTCTGCCATATTGTACTTGTTAACAAGTTTTCCAGATTTTGATTCTCTCGTATCATGAAGAGAAAGAGTAGAGTTATAGCTTGGATTATTCATCTTCTTAAAGTTTAAAGTATCTGGAAGTAATGGATGCATTCTGTAAACAGATACGAATTCTTCAGTCATTGCAAAAGGTACATCTGCAAGATTTTTCTTTCCACCAACAATTCCAAAGAGAACTTCATTTGGTAAAACTTCATATCCTTTTTTAACTTTGTTAGCACTACCAGTAAGAGTATTAACTAATCCTGACCAGTTAGCCATCATCCCATGTTGAAGGTGGCTAGAAGGTAAAATGGCAGGTGTCCATTCAACAGTATGAATTTTCGCCATTAATGCAGCTGTAATCAACCTTGCTTTTTGATAAAGATCTTCATCAGTCATTTCAGGATACTTTGATGCTAAGTGATCAGCTATCGCATTATGCTCTCTTGTAAACAAGTTATGAAGCATAGATAATCCAACCCACCAGTTTCTATTAAAACCAGTAATATCAACACCTTTATTCATTGGAATGTTTCCATTCGTATCAACTTTAAGCTTTCCACCTTTATAAGATCTTAGAGAATTAGCAACATTTTGAGTTGAACCGTAAAGTTGAGATCCATCCCACCAATGAGTTACTTCGTTTCTAAATGTATCTCTATAAACAAGCATGTCATCTTTAGATTTATTTCTATCGATCATAGATCTCGGTATAAGAATTCTGTCTGCACCAAATTCTTTAGCATCCTGTGGATCTAAAATTGGAAGATAGAATGGCTTCTTTTCTTTAGATGGATCTTCATTTTCACCATGAGAAAACCAATCATGAGTCATATATTGGATCCAAGAAACGGCCATTAAGTTAAGAAAAGGAACAGCTTTAAATTCTTTTCTTTCAAGCAACTCTTTAGAAATTGTTCTTGGGTTTGGATATAAGATATCATATTGCTTTTTGAAATCTACTTTAGGATCTGTATTTCTTCCAAATCTAGTCCAAACTCTTCCCATAGTAGGATCATCTAGATCATTACATACACCTTCTATTGATCTAACAGTCATATACTGATCACAAGACCCTTCATAGGTTGGTCTTGTTACATAAGTATCATAAAGATTTTTCTTATAAAGATTTTTTCTAACACTTGAAAGTTGTAAAAGACCTTTAACTACGCTTTCTCTATACCAAGTTGCCCATGGACTAGATTCTCTTTTTTGCTTATCTAGCTTTTTCCATGTTTCATTTTGTGCTTTTTCGTACTCTTTTCTAACTTTTTTTCTTTCTTTCTCATTTTTCTTTTCTGCTTTACGATCTTCTT
This sequence comes from Bacteriovoracaceae bacterium, assembly GCA_020631435.1. GTDB lineage: Bacteria > Bdellovibrionota > Bacteriovoracia > Bacteriovoracales > Bacteriovoracaceae > JAHDHG01. Next base: position 3,744 of record JAHDHG010000126.1, read on the forward strand.
TTGTAATAAGATCATTTTTCACATCAACTTGAGAAAAAGAGAATTGAGATAAAATAAGTAACAATGTTAAAAACTTATTCATTTTAATTCCTTTTTGTTCTGATTTTATAAACTTGTGTATTTATACTGCAATCTTATAAACCCATGCTTAGCATTTGTTAAAATAAAAATAAAAAACTGTGTAACATTGCAATGCAACATAAACTTTTTACAGGAATAAAAGTCTTGATATGGGACTAAGTCAGGAGGTGTAGAGTGTTTTATCTATCAATTGATAGAAATGTAGTTTTCAGGATATAATTTAGACAGATAATTTACCATGGAGGGTGATTTTGAAAATATCGCATATTCTAATTCTTTTTATGATTACATCTTGTTTACCTGAGCTTACTCAGCAATCAAATTCTTCTTCTGCGATTAGTCCAGAAACAGTGCTGAATGATGATGAAGTAAAGAAAAAACAAGAAGAAAAAGAGATTCCAACATTAGATTTTCCAAGTGATGAAGAAGCAGGAAGAAATTTAAGTGGGACTGATTATGAGGATGTTCCTTTGGGATGTGAGGTTTTTGCAAACTATCTAGTAAAAAATTGCTCTAATTCAACTGCTAAAGAATGCGAAAGAACGACTGAATACCTGAATAAATGTTTAGAAATATTTGATTGTCCTGAAAATAAGGTTGAGAAAGTAGTGGCTGAAAGTGATAGAGATTTAGATGATAGGGGGCCAGATATTAGAGGTGATTTCAACTTAGAGATGGAATTACTTAGAAACGCAGGTGGCAAAGGAGCTGATAATTGCAAATCTAGAGCAGCAATGCTCACTATGTGCTCTTCTGAGTCACACAGAAGAGAATGTGAAGGATGTCAGTATATGTGGCCAACAATAGTTGAATGTGCAGAAGATCAATCTAAAGACTCTTGTCAGGAATCTCGATTATTTTCTCCTCAATGTGATTCAGTCTGTCCTACGTTTAATCCAAAAGTATAAAGTTAATAAATTTGCCTAGCTTCAGATTCAAATCTAAGCTAGGCTTATGAAATTCTTAATTTGCTTTATTCTCAATATTTCAATTTCTTTTTCTCAATCAGTTCAAACAGTTTATGGAGAAGATAGTCGATTAGATATAGTCAATTCGAATGATCCTTTGTTTAAAGAGTTAGCTCGATCAGTTGCTTTAGTCATCAGCAATAAGTCATATCAAAAAAAGAATAATATCATTGATTTAAACTTTGAGAGCTTTAAGTCAAAGTTTAAAGTTTGTGAACAGGAAAGATTTTCAAGGCAGACGAGCTTTGGCTACTGTACTTCTTTTTTAGTAGGTAAAGATTTATTGTTAACAGCGGGACATTGCTTTGATCTAAAAAATACCTGTCGTTCAACTTCTTTTCTTTTTGATTATAAAATAAACAAAGATGGGATTGTGGATAAAGAAGTAAATAAAGACAAGATCTATCATTGCAAGAAAATTATTTCTATAGAAAATTCGGGTGATTTAGACCACGCTCTAATTAAACTAGATAGAGTAGTGAAGGATAGAGTACCTTTATTGCTTAGTGATATGAAGCAGGTTGAAAAAGGAGAGCAAGTTTTAGTCATAGGCCATCCTTCGGGACTCCCTTTGAAAATTGCAGATGGTGCACAAGTAAGAACTTCTAAAAATCAAAAATATTTTAAAAGTAACTTAGATACATTTGGAGGGAATTCAGGATCACCCGTATTTAATTTAAAAACTGCAAAAGTAGAAGGTATTCTAGTGAGGGGAGATATCGATTTTATATTTGCTCCTTGGAAAACATGTAAGGTTTCAAAAGTCTGTAGGCCTGGTAAGTGTATTGGGGAAGATTCCACCTCTGTTTCTGCACTTTCATTTTTTGATAATTTAGTAGAAGAACAAAAACAATATTATAAAGAAAATGAAAATATTTATAAGAAAGCTAAAAGGATTTATTCTTTAAGAAATAAAGAAAGAGATTACTATAGATCAAAAAAATATTATCTAAAAAGTTATTGGATTGATTAAGAGCTTATTTTTTTCTTGCAATGTGGGCATTGTTTCTCTTTTTGATTGGCCATTTCAATAGTTACTATACCCGTTGGAACTGCAATAACTCCATAACCAAGTATCATTAAAATCCCAGAGAGAAATTGACCGATATTGGTTTTCGGGACGATATCTCCAAATCCAACTGTCGTCATGGTAACGATTGCCCAATAGATACCTCTAGGAATACTAGTGAAACCATTTTCTTTACCTTCAAGCACATACATTATTGTTCCAAAGATAATAGCTATACTGATAACAGTAGTTAGAAAAACTATAATTTTTGCTTTGCTTGCATTTAATGATTCAAGGATATGCTTACCTGCTTGGTTGTAACGAGAAAGATTTAAGATTCGAAAAATTCTAATTAACCTTAATGTCCTGATTGTTCTTAAGCTGTGAAAGCCTGGAAAAAATAAGCTTAAAAAACTTGGTAGTATGGCAAAAAGATCAACGAGTCCAAAGAAGCTTTTCATATAATTAAATGGTTTTGGAGAAATCCATATTCTTAAAAAGTATTCGATAGTAAAGATGATTGTTAAGATCCATTCACTATAAGTAAAGAAAGCTGAATATTTTAAATTCAAACTTTCTACACTTTCGATAATGACAAGAAGAATGCTTATAAGGATTAACCACAAAAGAACAAGGTCAAATGTTCTACCTGCTTTTGTCTCTGTGCCAAAGATGATTTGATGTAATTGTTGTTTTAGTTTCAATTTAAAGTCCGTTAAAAATATCTTATTTTTATTATATTGAAATTAAAGATGGTTTGAACAATAGGAAACTATTTAGGTGGGGTATTTGAAAACAGCTTAAGCCCTTATAATTATTAGATTTATAACTTTTTTTGTAAGAAACTCTACACTCATTCGTCTGTACTAGCAAGAACTTAAAAAGGTGATTATGAAGTTATTTAACTCCGTGAAAGATTGGTTTGATTCAGTGGTCAATAAATATAATTCTTCGCTTACAGGATATGTAATGGGAATTATAAAAATTTTCCCTCCTACTCAGGAAATCGTTCAAGAAGTTTTTCTTAGACTTTGGAAGAATGGAAAGATTGACCCTGAATCAAGCTTAAAGGTATGGCTGTTTAAAACTTCAAGGAACCTTTCTATTGATTATTTAAGAAAGGAGAAAAAAATGAGTTTTCTTACCGCAGATGAAGAGGTTGCTCTACAATGTCCTGAAAAAATTCCTTCAGAGGTTTTAGAAGAAAAAAACATGAGGGATTTAATTTTAGAAAAATTAAAAAAACTTCCAGAGCAACACCAGGAAGTTATTCAATTAAAATTTAAAGATGGTCTTAGTTACAAAGAGATTTCTAAGATAACTGGTTACACTGAGTCAAAAGTGGGTGTTTTGATTCACAGAGGAATGATTAATCTTAGAGCGTCTTTTTCTAAGGAGGAATTATAATGAATTTAGATAATCCAAAAATTTCAAAATATTTATTAGGCGAAATGAATCCTCAAGAACTTGAAGTTTTTGAGCAAGAGATAAATGAAGATGAGGAGCTGAGAAAAGTCGTTGATAACTTAAGACCGATGTATGCTATTTTATCTGAAGAGATTAAAGTTGAGACGTCACTGTCTTCAAATATTCAATTAGATGAAAAAAGAACAAGTTGGTTGCAATCATTTAAATTTGCTATTCCAACTTTTGCCTTGGCTACAATTTGCATGATTTTATTTTTACCAACTTATAAAAAAGATCTTTCAAAGAAAAATGTTATTGAGAAGAAAGTTTTAACGGATGAAGTAAATAGCGAAGCAGTTTCTAAAGATGACACTGATTCTTTTGATTTAGATAAAGATATAGAATTTAGTGGTGAGAGCAAAAGTGCTGAAGTTCATCCTGTGAAAGCAGCACCTAAGGCAAAAATGAAAGCCCGGAATGCTCCTAACTTTTTAGTTGGATCACATTCAGGTAATAAAGGTTTGAAATTAAGGAAATTAATGACTTCAGGAGGACCAACACTAAATTCTCAAGAGTATCAAGAGTCCTATGATCATTTCAATGACAATGGGTTTAAACTTGTGAGTAAAGATCCATTATCTACTTTTTCTATCGATGTAGATACTGCTTCCTATTCAAAT
>JAHDHG010000127.1 GCA_020631435.1 Bacteriovoracaceae bacterium
GATAATAAAGATTCAATTAAAGATTTAAAATATAAGCCTGATATCGTTTCCAAGAGTACTGCAAGTTTTTTAAGTGGCCTTTAAGGAAGAAACTGCAAACAAAGAAAGGCATAATTTCATCTCTAAGATGATGCTAAATGTTGGCAATCATCTATCCACTATCCATATAAGAGATTCTAGTTATTTATCATCTTAATTGAACCTCGATCTTTTAAAATGTAATTAAGGGCATTTTTTATTTAGGATTAGATTTGGACGTATTTAAAAAAATTCTTTTTATTTTTCTTTTAATTTCTTGCGGTAAAAGCACGAATGTTTCAAACCATTTAACTGTTGGGTTTGCGAATGATCTAAATCCAAATTGCTACCCTGCTAATGTTGAGGTAAGTGTTCAAGGTTATTGTTCCAATAATAATGAGCTTGTACTCATTTCGTCAGATGACATGGTTCCATCTACTAAGGAGTGCCAATGTGTAAATGATAGATTTAGTTGTGAGGGAGTAAAGTTTCCAGGAAATTTAGCGAATGGAATGTCGCCTCTTATTGAGATTTCAAATTACAGTTCGACCGCTAACTCAGTTCTAAGTCATCAAAGTTCTGTGTGTGGTTCTGATGTTCAGATTTCTAAATCAGTAAATAAAGAGATTGCTGAAGTAGGTGAGATTCTAACTTACACACTGACAGTTTTTAATAAGGGACCTAGTAATATTACTAATTTAGAATTAACCGATGAATTACCTGTTGGTGTTATTTATCAAAGCCACTCTTTAAATGATTCAAGCACTTTTAATTCAAGTAGTGGACTATGGGAAATTGGCGATCTTGCAATTGGTTCTACGAGTCAGTTAGAAATTACAATAGAAGTTTCAGAAGGAACAGAAAATCAAACTATTACGAATATAATCACAGATATTCGTTTAGATCAGTTTGACACAAATGAATCAGATGATCTTTCTGCTTCTTTTAGTGTTATTTCAACAACGACAACGACAACGACAACTACAACAACAACAACAACAACAACAACAACTACTACAACTACAACTACAACAACAACTACAACTACAACAACAACTACAACAACTACAACAACTACAACAACTACAACAACTACAACTACTACAACTACTACAACTACTACAACTACTACAACTACTACAACAACTACAACTACAACTACAACTACAACTACAACTACAACTACAACTACAACTACAACAACAACTACAACAACAACAACAACAACAACAACTACAACAACTACAACTACAACTACAACTACAACTACTACAACTACTACAACAACTACAACTACAACTACAACAACTACTACAACCCCAGTTTGTGTTCCACAAGGCCAAACATGTTCGAGTCATAGTGATTGTTGTGTAGGTTTTTGTCATGGAGCAGGTTTTTGTACCAGCATCTCAACTACCACCACGACTACTAGAGCTCCTAGTCCTCCAGTGTGTAGATGGTGGCCAGCTTGTGGAAAAGTTGAGAGTCATACAAATGGAACTATTGCAGGATCTTGTAGTGGAGGAGCAAATTGGAACTTAACACTAGGAGATGAAGGTGAAGTAACAATGGATCCAGGCTTTAAGTATAAAATTTATCTTAGAACTTCTAGTAATGCAGACACTGTGTTATGGACCAGCAGCAATGAACAAACTAATACAATCTCTTGCATGTCTCATGGTGGAAATGACTATAGCTGTAATGGTGGCAGTGTACGTACTGCTCATCCTTGGGGATGGCATGAAGATAAAGCTAGATTCATGATAAAGTATTGGGATTGCAAATAATTTTAATACAAATCAAGATTGACAAAGATCTAACTCAATAGCCTTTACCAAGTCATTAAGTCACATTAATATGTCGTTATGAAATTTATTGATTTACAAGCACAATACAAGACTATAGAAGATAAAGTTTTATCGAGAATCAAAACAGTCCTTGATCATGGAATGTATATTAATGGACCAGAAGTAAAGTCTTGTGAAGAGAAACTTGCTGAATATGTTGGAGCCAAGCATTGCATTTTACTTGCAAGTGGAACAGATGCAATTTTTCTTCCTTTACTGGCATTAGGTATTGGACCAGGTGATGAAGTTATTGTTCCGGCTTTTAGTTTTTATGCTACCAGTGAAGTGGTGAACCTGGCTGGAGCAACTCCAGTTTTTTGTGATATTGATCCTGAGACTTATCTTATAGATGCATCTAAAATTAAAAAGTTAATTACTGATAAAACAAAAGCAATTATGCCAGTGAGTTTATATGGTCAATGTCCTGACTTTGAAGCTTTAAGAAAATTTAATCTTCCAATTATTGAAGATGGTGCACAAAGCTTTGGTGCTACATATCATTCTAAAAAGTCATGTGGTCTATCAGAGTTTGGTGGAACAAGTTTTTTTCCCGCAAAGCCTTTAGGTGCTTATGGTGATGCTGGAGCATTATTTACTAATGATGATGGTTACGCTTTAGCAATTAGAGAATTAAAGGAGCATGGATCTGAAAAAAGATATTATCATACAAGAGTAGGGATTAACGGAAGGTGCGACTCTATTCAAGCAGCTGTATTAGAAGAGAAGCTTGCGATCTTTCCTTGGGAAGTAGAAAAGAGACAATCCTTAGCGAAGGTTTACGACGAGGCCCTTAATTCTAAAGTTAAGATTATGAAAATTGAGGACTACAACACTTGTGTTTATGCTCAATATACAATTGAAGTTGAAAATAGAGAGCATTTCAGAAGCTATATGACTGAAAGAAATATTCCTACAGCTATTCATTATCCAATGCCATTGAATAAGCAACCTGTTTATGAAAAAGAAGATTATTATCAATTGAATTTTGAAAATTCAGATAGAGCTTCTTCAAGGGTTGTAAGTCTTCCTATGTCACCATATTTATCTGATGAAGATCAATCAAAGGTTATTGAAGCTGTTTTATCTTACAATCTTTAGATTTGCTCTCAATCAATTTAAAGTTATAATAAAATATGGGAAAAATACTAGTTACCGGCGGTGCTGGATATATAGGCTCGCATGTTGTTAAAAAATTAGGGGAAGAAAATTTCGATATCCTAGTTGTTGATAATCTATCCAATGGATATAAAGAAGCTGTGACTTATGGTGAGTTGCTTGTCGGAGACATTGGTGATCAAAAAGTATTAGATAAAATATTTGAAAATCAAATTGATGGAATTCTTCACTTTGCAGGAAGTATTATTGTGCCTGAGAGTGTGGAAAAACCTGAATTATATTATCAAAACAATACTGAAAACTCTCTCAAACTTATATCAAGAGCAGTTAAAGAAAATGTAAAAGGTTTTATTTTTTCTTCGACTGCTGCTGTTTATGGTGAATCAAAAAAAGAAATCGTTACAGAAGAAGATCAAGTCGCTCCAACTAATCCTTATGGAGCTTCTAAGTTAATGACTGAACGTATGCTTCAAGATATTTCAAATGTCAGAGACTTAAACTATGTCATCTTTAGATATTTTAATGTTGCTGGCTCGAGTGATTGTGGAAAACTAGGAATTCGAGGAGAGAATGCTACACATTTAATGAAAGTTTGTGCTCAAGCAGCAACAAAGAAAAGAGAGAGTATGACTATCTTTGGCACAGATTGGGACACTAAAGATGGAACAGGAGTGAGAGATTATATTCATGTTGAAGATCTTGCTGATGTTCATGTTCTTGGAATAAAGCATTTGTTAGCGGGAGGAGATTCTGCTCTCTTAAATTGCGGATACACTCAAGGTTATTCAGTGAAAGAGGTTGTCTCAGAATTTAAAAAAGTTTCGGGAGTAGATTTTTCAGCAATAGAAGGTGAGAGAAGAGCTGGAGATATTGGATGTTTAATTGCTAATAGCGAGAAAGCAAAATCACTTTTAGGTTGGACACCGAAGAAAAACCAAATAGAAACAATTGTTAAATCCGCATTTGAATGGGAAAAAAAGATATAAATATTAAATAATCTAGAGTAATATTTCTTGATTATGACCAAAATCTGCGAATACTTTCAAAATGTAAAGGAAACTCAGTTTTCAATAGAAATTCTCCCGCCTGTAAAAGGTGAAAGTATTCAGGCCTTATATAATAAGATTAATCCATTAATGGAATTTAAGCCTAAATTTGTTGACGTAACTTATCATAGAGAAGAGTACGTTTATAAAGAATGTAATGGTGGGCTTTTAGAAAAAAGAGTCGTTCGGAAAAGGCCTGGAACCGTAGGAATTTGTGCTGCCATTATGAATAAGTTTCAAGTTGAAACTGTCCCTCATATTATTTGTGGTGGTTTTAGCAAGGAAGAAACTGAAAATGCTTTAATTGATTTAAACTTTTTAGGAATTAATAATGTTCTTGCACTAAGAGGTGATGCGATTAAATCTGAAACAAGATTTAGGCCTCATCCAGAAGGGCACCATTACGCATTAGATCTAGTTGATCAGATAAAAGATCTTAATGATGGGAAATACCTTGATGAGAGTTTAAAAGGTTCAAGTACAGATTTTTGTATAGGAGTCGCTGGCTATCCTGAGAAACATTTTGAAGCTCCTAACATGAAAAGTGATCTTTCCTTTTTAAAGAAAAAGATTGATGCGGGAGCGAGTTATATTGTAACTCAGATGTTTTTTGATAATAAAAAGTTTTTTGAGTTTGTAGAGAATTGTAGAGCAGAAGGAATTGATGTACCTATTATCCCTGGTCTAAAACCTTTAGTTAACATTAAACAACTAATTACTCTTCCAAGTTTTTTTCATATTGATATTCCTGAAGAACTTCACAATGAAGTAATGAGTTGTTCTAATCCTGAAGACGTAAAAAAAATTGGTGTGCAATGGTGTATCCATCAATCAAAAGAGCTTAAAAAAGCTAAAGTTCCATGCCTTCATTATTATTCGATGGGTAAGTCTGATCCGATTGAGGCGATTGCTAAGGAAGTTTTTTAGAAAAATTACTAGCTTTTATTTCTTCTTAGTATTTTTTTTATTAAGTCTTCTAGTATTTCAGATTCGAGATCACTTGGGATCCAGTACATAGGTCCAATTTCTAGTTTTGAGTTAAATGTAGATTTTTGAATTTCACCTTTTAAATACATTTTTGAATTATTTAAAGATAGCATCATAGATCCCGCACAGATGTCCCATATATTTTTATTAGTCAGAGAAATTATAAAATCACATTTCCTGTTAAGCATTAATGCCAACTTATAAGCAATACTCCCAACCGGTTCGATTTGAATCTCTGGATCTTCAAAGTTTTTAAGGTCATATTTTTTAAAATCAGTTTTTGAAAGAAATGTGAGATATTTTTTCTTTTTTTCAAATTTTTGAAAATTAGAAATATTTTTTACCAGCTTCCCCTCAGAAAAAATAAATTCATCATCATTAAAAAAATTCCATATCCAATGGAAATTACTTTTATCATTAAGATCTAAGGAGTTGAGTATGGAAAAGCTAACACAACATTCATCAATTTTTTGTCTAAACTCTTTTGTTCCATCAATTGGGTCTAGAATAATTATTGGAGGGTTTAAATGGTTTCCAAGTTGTTCTTCTGAATAAAAATGATACTTTGATAAAATCTTTTCTTTTGAGCAATAATCTTTGAATAACTGAGAGATTGCTAAATCTGCTTCATTTACATCATCGCTCTTATTTACTATTTCAAGAATTTTAGGCTTTAGATTATTTATAAGTGAAAGCATGATTTATTCTACTCGCTAGTTGTATTTTTTAATATGAAAAAATATTTGAATGTCTTAGTCTGAAATAAAATAATAAAACTTAATTTTGATGAGTTAATTATGTTAAAGCGATAATATAGTACTTATGAATAATCTAAGTCCTCATTTAAAGTCTCTTGAAAATGAGAGTATTTATATAATCAGGGAAGCAATTGCTAACTCAAGAAATCCGGTTCTTTTATATAGTATCGGCAAAGATTCTTCGGTTTTGCTTCATCTTGTAAAAAAAGCTTTCTCTCCAGCTTCAATACCTTTTCCACTTTTACATGTTGATACTACTTGGAAATTTTCTGAAATGATCAAGTTTAGAGATTCTATTCCTGAAAAATATGGTGTTGATCTTATTACTTTTATAAATAAAAAAGGTGTCGACGAGGGTATTGGACCTTTCTCTCATGGCTCCAAAGTCCATACAGATATAATGAAAACTGAAGCATTGAAAAAAGCTTTAAGTAAATATAAGTTTGATATTATTATAGGAGGAGCGAGAAGAGACGAAGAAAAATCTCGTGCAAAAGAAAGAATTTTTTCTTTCCGAGATGAAAATCATCGATGGAATCCTAAGAATCAGAGACCTGAAGTTTGGGATTTATTCAATACCAATTTAAGTAAAAATGAAAGTATCAGAGTTTTTCCTATTTCTAATTGGACTGAGTTAGATATCTGGATGTATATCCATTACGAAAAGATAAATATTGTCCCACTTTACTTTGCAAAGAAAAGAAATATTGTTCGTTTCGATGGGATTGATATTCTAGTTGATGATAAAAGAATCCCTGAAAGTCTAGGAAGTAGTGAAGAAAAGATGGTTAGATTTAGAACTTTAGGATGTTATCCATTATCAGGAGCAATAGAATCCAAAGCTTCAACAGTTCCTGAGATTATTAAGGAGATGTTGCTTACTCGAACTTCTGAAAGAAGTGGGCGAGTAATAGATAAAGATCAAGTAGGTGCTATGGAGAGAAAAAAAATTGAAGGATACTTTTAAATGCACTCAAAAGATCTAAAAGATATTGATATTTTAGAATACCTTGATAAATATCAAAATAAGAAGTTAATTCGTTTTATTACATGCGGTAGTGTTGATGATGGAAAAAGTACATTAATTGGTCGCTTACTCCATGACTCACAGGCAATTTTTGATGACCAGTTAATAGATTTAAAAGACTCAAATGATCAAATTGATTTTTCAAGAATTGTTGATGGGCTTCAGTCTGAAAGAGAACAAGGCATTACAATTGATGTCGCCTATAGGTTTTTTCAAACCAATAAAACTAAGTTCATAATTGCTGATACTCCTGGGCATATTCAATATACCCGAAATATGGTGACAGGTGCTTCAAATGCAGATGCTGCAATTTTGTTAATAGATGCAAGAAATGGATTAAGTATCCAAACTAAAAGGCATGCTTACATTGTCAACTTGTTAGGAATTAAGAATATTATCATTGCTGTTAACAAGATGGATTTAATTGATTATTCAAAAGAGAAATTTGAAGATATCAAAAATAATTTTAATGAATTTGTTTCAAGATTTGATTTTTTAAAAAAATCATTTATTCCTATTTCTGCTTTAGGTGGCGATAATATAACTTTGAAATCAAAAAATATGCCATGGTTTAACGCTAATACTTTGCTTTCTGAGCTTGAGAATATCGAAAAAATTCATCAAGATTTTTCTTCAACTGCTTTTCTTGTGCAAAAAGTAGAGAAGTTAAGCGATTCAAGGTTTTATTTAGGTAGAAACATTGGGAATCCTTTTAATCATTTAGATAAAGTTAGGATTTTACCTTCAGATACTATTACGACTGTAAAAGAGTATAATGCTGATCTTCAAACATTAAGCTTGTTGGATCAGATTGATATCTCTAGAGGGAATATAATTGTTCCTGAAAGAAATAATGAAATATTAATATCAAAAAGTATAAATGCCGATTTAGTTTGGATGGACCAAGCTGATTTTAGTATTGAAAAAAAATATGAATTTAAAATTCATCATCAAAAAACGTTAGCAAATATTGAAAAGATAAACTTTAAAGTAGATATGGAGGATTTAG
>JAHDHG010000003.1 GCA_020631435.1 Bacteriovoracaceae bacterium
GAGTTACAAAGTTTATAGAAGCCTTCTACTATAATGTTTAGACATTCTTGAAGCTGCATGCTCGGCGACAAAGATTCTTAAGCAAAGTACCTTACCTTCCTAGGGGCCAATGGATTGATAAAATTTTATAATTAAATTGTTTACCAGCTTGCCCCTGAATTATTACTACCTGGATTAAACCAGCACAGAGGCCTAACCCCAATGGCATCACCATTACTTCTAGAGCAAGTCCCTATATTGGGATCATCTTTATCGACCACAATATTATAATCAACGTCACATAAAGCACCTGCAAAATAAGTATCTAAGCGACACTGAGGTTTAGGATGGTTATGCTTAGTTCTTTTAGCAATTTTTTCAGAAGGAGTATCAAATTTAGGAATAATTTTTCGATTGAAACTTATATTTTGCAAAAGTTTTGCAGTGCTAAGCCCAGCCATAGCACTTCTATAACAAAGAGATTGATTCTTTTTAGACTTGAAGTTTTTATAACATTCTTCTTTAGCGATCTTAATATGAGACAAGTTTAGAGCTGCAAGACTCTTTTCTCTTTCATTCATTATTTTAAAGTTATCATCGTCTTTAAAAACTCTTCTTAAGCATTTTAAACTGGCCCAATAATCTGATTGTCCTTCATTGCTTGCCCAAATTCTAACAAGCTGATGCATTTTCTTTCTTGGTGATCCACCAATATGATGACCTATTTCATGGCATAAAATAGCGTAAGTAGAATCCATTGTGTTGTCCTCGTGCCTAGCTAAACCGCCTAAAAATTGAACCTGAAAAATACTTTTTCCATTTTCTACAGTTCTTGAAGCAAAAGCATTAACTTGATCATTTTCCCAAGAGTTAAAAATTCTTAACTCAGCATCGAAATCATTTTTAATAATTTCAGAATAAATAGAAAAAACTTTTTGAATTGCTAAGTCTAAATTCTTTCTTGATATACCTGTATTAAGAGTAGACCTTCTTATTTGCTTGCTATCGGGAGCAAAGATACAAATATTTTGAGAAAAAGAAAGAATTGAAAAAAATAAAATAAAAGATTTCATAAAAAAACAGCTGCAATAAATGCAGCTGCCCATTCAAATTAATTATAAGTGTTTATTACCAACCAGCACCACCACCAGAATTTCCATTCGTTGGATTAAACCAACAAGAAGGCCTAACCCCAATAGTATCACCATTTAACTTAGAGCATGCTCCAATATTTGGATCATCTGTATCTACATCTACCAAATAATCAACGTCACAAATAGCTCCTGCAAAATATGTATCTAATCTACACTGTGGTGCTGGGTGATTATGATTAGTTCTTCTAACAGATTTACTAGAAGGTGTTTCAAATTTTGGAAGGTCTTTATCAGATACATTTCCACCTAAAGATTTTAATAATCTAGCAGTACTATAACCTGCCATTGCCGCTCTATAACATAGTGATTGCTCTTTAGACTTAGTAAACTTCTCATTACACTTTTCTTTTGCAATCTTATTAACTGGTGACTTAACTTTCATTTCTTCGGTCATATCACCAGACTTATGAAGTTCTTCTCTAGCTTTCATAATTTCTTTATTGTTCATATCTTTAAATACTCTTCTTAAGCATTTTAAGGTTGCCCAATAATCTGATTGTCCTTCATTACTTGCCCAAGAATTTGCACCAAATCGACCACCTTTTCTAGGAGAACCACCAATATGATGACCAATTTCATGACATAAAACTGCATAAACTGCATCTAAATTATTTGCCTTATGTCGAGCAAGGCCACCTAGATATTCTACATGAAAGACATTTTGTCCGCCTTCTTTCGTTCTTTTAGCAAATGCATTAGCAGTAGAACTTTTCCAATTATTTACAATCTTAAGTTTTGCATCAAACTCTTTTTCAATAATAGGACCATAAACCTTCTTCACATCTTCAACAGCTTTTTTTACATCATCCTCAGCTACTCCAGTCTTTTCTTCAGGACCAATTTCTATATTACTCTCTGGAGCAAAGACACATAAAGTTTCAGAAAATGCATTACTCAAAAAGAGTAACGATATCATTAATAGTTTCATTTTATTTCTCCCCTTAAAATTAAATGAACATTTCATTTATAGAATGATTACAAAATAAATATCTAAAGTCGTCAGTAACTGTTTGAAAATTTAACTTTTTTATTTCTAATTTATTTTTATCGATAAAAATAATCTCTAAACCCTTTGAATCATTGATTATTGATTTAGAATTTTTATTAATTTCTACTGTGTCATTAAAAACTTCTTGCGCACCAGCAAAAGTAATATTAGTTAAAACAGCTTTAAGATTACTAGTCAGAGTTAAATTAAATCCAGCATCTGCAAACTGAGGATCTGGCTTACATATTAGTTTTTTATTTTTAAAAGAAAGAGAGCTGCTATTGCAACTCTCTAAGCTAAGTAAAGCTATTAAAAATAGAATTACCTTTGTCATTTAATTAGAAATATACTTCGACTTGACCTTCTTTGATACTAGAAGGGATCGTATTCATCAACCAAGAAGCGCCTTCACCTGGTTTATACCAACATCTGCTTCTTACACCTTCTTGGTTACCTCTATTAGTTTTCAATCTATTACAAACACCAGTGTTTGAGTCTGATTGTGAAACCTTTTCATCGTAAGATAAAATACATAAGGCACCCGCAAGATATGTATCCAATCTACATTGAGCTTCAGGATGTGAAGAAAAAGTTCTGTCTACTTTTGATGAATCAGGAGTATCGAATTCTGGGAAATCAGGATCATTTCCTGAACCATCAGCTCTTGCAGCTGCTAGCATTCTAGCAGTAGAAAGTGCTCCCATTGCAGCTCTTGTACAAAGAGCTACATCATCAACGTTGTCATAAACTGCTTCACATTTATTTACAACGTATTTAGAAACATTAGTCTTTCTCTTTTCAATTACATTTGTTGCATTTTTAAACTGCTTAAATCTTTCAGATAAAATCTTAACGTTATCATATTTTTCGTAAACTCTTTTAGCACACTTCATGGAAGCCCAGTAATCAGACTGACCTTCCACTGAAGACCAAGAGCTTCTACCGAAAAAACCAACATTTTTAGGAGCTCCACCAACATGATGACCAATTTCATGACATAAAACAGTAACTAAGCCATCGACAGTCATTTCAGGATGTCTAGCTAGTCCACCCCAGATCTCTACATAGTATTCATTAGAAAAAAATGCTCTTCTTGCAAAAGCGTTAACTCTTTCATCTTTCCAATTGTTTACAATCTCAAGTATTCCACCAAATTCATCTTTAATTACCGGAGCATAAACTTCATACACAGCAGCAATCACTTTATCCGTAGTCTCTTTTGATAAACCTGGAGTAGCAATAGTTCTTGATTTAAATTTTACAGCTGGAACCTTTAAATCATTTTCAGGCAAGAACCCTTCACATAAATGTGAGCTATGATGAACAAATCCAATACTTAAAATTGAAATAGCTAAGATCGAAATCTTTATCCGTAAACCTTTCATTTACCCTCCTACTGGCATTGATCTAAAGGTAAAGATAATCCTAAGTAGTTCACTCGGAATTGACGATAAATGATTACTTTTATGATCTTACACACTTTTTAAATTAAAATAATTTAAAAAGTGTAAACTACTGAATTTACTTGATTAAATGAGTCTAGTTTCTATCAATCCCTAACAAGCCGTTTTTCATAGATAGATTTGATTTACTTCCTAACCAAAGCAAATGAAAATCCTTCGCTAATTGATCACTCACAAAGGTAGATTTTTGCTTACCATTAGTAATAGAAATAGAATTTTTCCCAACTAAAAGATCGAGAATCGTGCCTTCATTAATTTTAGAAACTACCTTTTTCCAAGACTTTAAGAGCTTTTTGCTATCTTCATTATACATCGAATGTTTCTTGAAGCTTTTCACTATTGACTCCTCAAACTTATCATAAGGAATATCTCTCAAGAATCTCATTGTTACTCTTTTAGGAAACATAGATGCGATTTCTGTGACATTTTTACTTTTTCTTGGAAGATAGAGAGAAGCTTTATAAACATCAATATTAAAAACAGTCGCTTCCCTAATTCCAGAGCCATTTAGTTGAAGCTTTGGGTAATTTGCAAAAAGTAGAATAGGAAATATGAAAAAGATTTTAATCATTTCATACAAATAAAAATCTTAAAGCAAAATGACAAATCGCAAAGTGTAATATTTGAATAATTTACAGAGTTTTTACTTACCGTGTCTTTTATCGTCTTTGATATAAATAAACAATTTAAGAACAACAAAGAAAACCATTAAAAATAAAATTAATCCCCAAGTAGGAACCATTGTTTGGCTATACTCTACTGTCTCATGTTGCTTTCCAGGAAAGATTGGATGATAAGGACCAATATCTTTTTTTACTACTTGATTAGTTTCTCCACTCATTACCTAGCTCCTGTTTCTAGCATTAACACCACAGCATAAATAAATGCAGAAATTGGGATTAATGCAATAAATTGCAACCATCTAGACTCAAATTCTAAATGCATATAATACCAACCTACTAAGCCGGCTTTAATAACAGCTAACATAGAAAGAGAACTTGCATGCCAAAAATATGATAAAGGCATCTCTGGAACTGCGATCTCTATTGCAGTTAAAACTGCTAAAGCAAAAAAGATCCACATATATTTTTTAGTGTGAGAATGTGCTCCTTCGGCCATAAACTACTCCTTAACCTTATGAATTAGCTTATTAACTACTAACCCTAAGTCAATCATCATTTTATTAATATCGTCTTTTGTTTTTGAATATATTGATCTAATTCTTCCTTCCTGATCAACTAAAAAAAATCTTTCAGAATGAGCTATGTCATACATAGATCCAGATTCTTCTTTATCTCCAACTGCAACTTTAAATCCATTGGTAATAAGATCATTTAATTTTTCTTCTGAGCCAGTCAAAAATTTCCAAACAAATGGGTTCGCTTTAATTTCTCTTGCATGTTGAAATAATTTTTTTGGCACATCTGTTTCAGGGTCAACAGTAAAAGAAACAATCGCAACTTTTGTCCCCAAACCCTTAATTCTTTTTTGTATAACTTTGGTCTCTTTCATTATTTCAGGACAGATTGTTGGGCAACTAGTGAAATGAAAGTTTGCAATATAAGGCTTACCTTTTAACTCCTTAGAACCAAAACTATCCCCGTTTTCATCAAGTAATTCAAACTCAGGTAGTTGATAAAGAATTGGGAGAGGTGGAGGAAGTTCTCTATTTAAAGTTCTAACTATTGGAATTCCAAACAAGACAATACTAGCAATTATCCAAAACCAAGGTTTAATTAAAAGCTTTTCAATAAAATTGTTCTGTCTTAGACCTTCAACGCTTGAATTCATTATTTAAAAAGTACCTTTTTTCTTTCTTCTTTACCTCTCATATCCATAAGATATTTTACATAATAAGACACGGCCCAAATCTCATGATCAGCTATAGTTTCTTTCCAAGCCGGCATACCAGTACCAGTTACACCTGCAGCTAATCTATAGGCTATATCTTCAACAGATGAAGCTGATCTTATTTTATGCCAAGTAAAATCAGGTGGAAGAAACTTCATCATTCTCTCTTCAGAATCATAAAAATAGTACTCAGATACCTGAAGCTTTGGTTGATATAAATCTTCGTCAAATTCATCTAAAGGTTCTCCATTATATTTTTCATTTAATAAAGAAAGTTCATCTTTTGAGATATATGCTTTATGGCAGGTCTGACAATTTGCTAACATGTGATAAACCTCTTTACCCTTTGCTATTGCAGACTCTTTTCTTGCTATAGTAAATGGATCTTCTTCTAATTCAACAGGCTTCCCTACACTTCCATCTTTCACTTCCCAAACTTGAGGAGCAAAAGTTTTAATATATTGAGTAACAGCATAAGTTTGATCATCTGAGATATCCCACTTAAGCATTGCAGTTCCACTTAGACCATGTTTAATAATTCTTTTAAAGTCTTCATCTGTTGGTAGCTCACCATCTGCAACTAATCCGAATTTATACAAACCTTGCTTAAAATTTCTTGGAGCTGGAATCGATCCTTTAGCTGCTGGTCCATTTCCATCTCCTTCTCTACCGTGACATGCCATACAGTATTCAAGATAAACTTGCTTACCAAGGTTTAGCACATGTGCAGGAACTTTTTGATTGCCAACAAAAACCTTAGCTTGCTTAAAGCTTTCATTATCACCAGAGCAAGAAATAAGAAAAAACAGAAAAACAAAAATTGATATCTTCATTATCAAAACCTTAAAATAAGAACATTGTTAAAAACATTAAAATCCAAACAATGCCCAAAAAATGCCAAAATTGTGAAATATGTTTAATTCGCAATTTATAATCATTATTTGAAAAATATTTATTAAAATTTAAAAGAAAAAATAACGCACAAATTCCCATCACTATATGAGCTGCATGTACCCAAGTAAATCCATGTAAAATTGATGAAAAAGTACCAGAACTTACAACTAAACCAACATCATTCATATGAGACCAAAGCATCTTCTGAGAAACTAAAAATGCTATTCCAAGAACTATCGTTGTATATAAATTTATTTTTGCTTCTTTTTCACTTTTCAAATTAAAAAATGTGGAAAAACGATGAAGGGTAAAACTACTAATCAAAATAAAAATAGTACTTAAACCAGGCCAAAGCATAGAGACAGATTCAAAGCCCATCGGAGGCCAATTCACTTCTTTAAATCTCAAGAGAGCATAAGATAAGAAAAGTGAAGCAAACAACATCACCCATGAGACCATTAAGATAGTAAAAGCTATCTCTTTAGGATGTTTCATATTTGATGTAGAGATTTTCTCCATCTATGCAAGTTCCTCTGTCTGGTATTGAAAATCTTTTCCTTCAGGTAAATTTGGATTTCCAAATTCATGAGGTCCACATTTAACTGTAGGTATTTCTTCAAAGTTATAATGGATAGGAGGAGAAGGAATTGTCCATTCCAAAGTCCCAACGTTCCAAGGATTTTGAGGAGCTTTTTTTCCTTTATAAAGTGAATATACAAAATTCCAAACAAAAGGTAATTGTCCAACACCCATTAATAAAGCTGAGTAAGTGATAAATTTATTGATAGGTATTAACTTTTCAAGAAATTCATAAACAAATGGGTTGTAAAGTCTTCTATGCATTCCAGCGAATCCAACAACCATCATTCCCATGAATACTCCATTAAGACCAATCATAGTTAACCAAAAATGAATTTTGGCCAATGTTTCATCCATCATTCTTCCAAACATCTTTGGAAACCAAAAATAAGTTGCAGCATAACCACCAAGTAAAACAGAAGCTGCCATTGTGTAATGGAAATGACCAACTACAAAATATGTATCATGTAGATATAAATCAGTTGAGACTGTTCCTAAATATAGACCTGTTAACCCACCTAAACCAAAAACAAAAACCACTCCTAAAGAGAATAACATTGGGGAATCAAATCTAATTGATCCTTTGTATATAGTTCCAAGCCAGTTAGCGAATAAAATCGCTGATGGAATTGAGATAGTCATCGTCAAGGTCATAAATGTTTGAGTTAACAAGGGACTCATCTGAGTCGTAAACATATGGTGACCATAAACAAGTGTTGAAAGAATAGTAATCGTTGTCATAGAAAGAGCTGTTGCTTTTGCCCCAAAAGCAGGCTTTCTAGCAAAAAATGAAAGAAGGTCAGATACTATTCCCCAAGCAGGTAAAATTAGAATATAAACTTCTGGGTGACCAAAAATCCAAAACACATGTTGAAATAAAATTGGATCACCTGATCCAGAAGTAGCAGCTGCTCCAGCTAAGAAAAATGTAGTCCCAAAAACTCTATCAAAAGTTAGAAGCATTACACCTGCTCCTAAAACTGGAAGAAAGATTGCATTTAAAATTGCAGTTAACCAAAGACCCCATATTGTAAGAGGCATATCAAAGTAGCCCATACCTGGAGCTCTAAAACAAATAACAGTAGTTATATAATTTACTGCACCCATGGTTGAACTAATACCAAGAACAAAGATCGATAAACACCAAAGGGTTTGTCCTGATCCAGGACTTCCGACCAAAGTAGAAAGAGTTGGATACGATGTCCATCCACCTGCAGCACCTCCTAGAGGTGTAAATAAAGATGCCATTAATAAAACACCAGAAACAACTGCAATGTGAAATGAGAGCATATTAAATAAAGGAAATGCCATATCTCTTGCACCAATCATTAGAGGAATACAATAATTCCCAAATGCACCAATCAAGATGGGCGTGATGGCAAAGAAAATCATAATCGTTCCATGCAAAGTAAATAACATAGAATATGTATCTGGAGGAACTACTCCATCAGTATGAGGAAATAACAGATGGCCTAAAACAGGAAAAGCTTCTCCTGGAAAAGCTAATGTCCATCTAATTAAAAGTGCCATCATTCCACCGACACCTAAAAAGAAAATTCCGTACCATAAAAATTGCTTACCAATTACTTTATGGTCATATGAAAAAACATATTTACTTAAAAAAGTAGTAGGAGCTGCGTGTTTACCGTGAGCGTAAGTCATTAGTTGTTCTCCTTCATCACAACAGAATCATCTGAATTAGAGTTGTTGGCCATATCATCACCCATATCCCAAGACCAACCCCAGTAATTATCAATATTTTCAGTATCATTTCCTACTTTCGCTAACTCTTCGGCCTCAGCTTTCCAAGCAGCATAACTTTCAGGAGAATGAACATGAAGTTTTGCTTTCATCATATAATGATGTGTTCCACACATCTCAGCACAGGCAATATCAAAGGTTCCAACTTTCGTTGGTTGAAACCACATTCTAGAAATTCTTCCAGGCATTGCATCAACTTTTATTCTAGCATTTGGAAAAAAGAATGAATGGATAACATCTTTCGAAGTAATTCTAAATTCAACTTTTTTGCCTACAGGAATGTGGAGGTCATGATTAGTTAGAACATCATCAGCTGTATTAAATTTTCCATCTGCTCCAGCATGTCTAAAATTCCACATCCATTGCTGAGCTAAAACCTGAACTCTAGTAATATCTTCACCTTTTTTAGGAAAATTCCAGAATTCATTAATCATGTCATCGTTAGACATTCTTGTAATATTTAAATCAATAACAAAGAATACCAAAATACCAATAATCAATGTTGCTTTAAGTTGTTTCTTTCTATTTCCATAAGTGTAATCAACTTTGGAATTTCTTTTTGCACTATATTTATATGAAAACCAAAATAGGCCGTAACATACAAAAGCAAAAAAGATGACGACCATCACAGTTGTATATGTGAATAGTTCATCAACTAAATGTCCATTAGTAGAAATGATTTCAGGAGGAGCTATTCTTTCTAAAAAACCCATAATTATTCCTTAATTAAAAAGTCCTATCATTAAACCCATCTGCACAGGCAAATAAATTAAAGTACTTAAAAAATATTTTCTGGCCCAAGGTTTATATGATTTTGTTTTAAATCCCTGAGTCGCTAAATAAATTGAGAAACCACCCAATAAAAAAGTACCAACTAAATAAAGTGGACTTTTAGTTAAGTATACGAAGTAAGGTAATGCTGAAATAGACACTAAAGCTAATGTATAACCGAAGATTTGTTTAACAGTACTCGGGTCACCTGAAGTATTTGGAAAAACTTTAAAGCCAGCCCCCTCATAATCTTCTTTATATCTCATAGATATCGCCATGAAATGTGGTATTTGCCATAAGAAAAGAAGTAAAAAGAGAATTACCCCTAATACTTGTATTTCATTTGTAACAATGGTGTGTCCCATTAAAGGAGGCATTGCACCAGGAATGGCTCCTACAAAGACTGCATAAGAACTTACTTTTTTGAATGGAGTATAAAATAAAACATAAAATAAAGTAGCAATCACTCCAAGGATTGCAGTTAATTCATTTGTAAATTTATAAAGACCAGCTACTGAGATAACACAAAGAAATAATCCAAAAATAAAAGCTACACTTGGATGAACTCTTTTGCTCGCAAGAGGTCTATTAGCAGTCCTTTCCATTTTTGCATCAATATCTCTTTCTAAATAGCAGTTTAATGTACAAGCACCAGCAACTAATAAAGTAGTAAAAAATATTCCCAAGACTCCAGTTACCATGGATACATTTCCGTTAGAAAGAAACATTCCAATACCGGCAGTAAAAATTACCAAACTCGAAAGTCTTGGCTTAGACATAGAAAATACATCAAATAAAAAATCATACTTCTTTGATTTAAACTCAATATTCTTCTCAACCCATGATATTTCTAAAAATAGTTTCCAAGATAAAATAAAGATTAATGCAGCACCCCCAAGGTGAAGAGTTGTTGCTGCTATTCCAAGATTAGTAGCTATTGAAAGCAGTCCCAATTTAATTTGAAATAAAATTAAAAAAGGAAGAGCTATTAATTTAAATCTGATCGAATTGTTAAATTGATAGTTTTCTTTTCTAAATGTTTTTAGAAAAGTAAAAACACAATAGAGCAGGTAGGCTGTAATGAGATACGCAAAATATCGATGACCCATGTGATACATTGCTTGAAAAGAATTTGGAAAAAATGATTTTGCGCCAGTAGTTAGATCTAAACATGAAAATGCATTGGCCCAGCTTGTTCCACAAACACTTCCTAGACCAAGATGTCTCATGCTAGCACCAATAATCATTTGAGCATAAACGACGAACAATAAAATCAAAGAGTGCTTTTTTATACTCATATTCCAAGATGATTTAGATTTAACTTCGAAATTTGAATTATTGTTAAGTTGAATAAGGTGTAAAATGTAAACAATAGATGCAAAAAAGATCATAGAAAGACCTAGATGCATTGTAGATATAACTGTTGGAAGTTTATAAATAACAGTCAATCCACCTAGAGTTCCCTGAACAATAACTAATAACAAAGAAAAAAGTGAAAATTTGAATATTCTACTTTTAGATCCAAAATTCTTAAAAGAAAAAAAAGAAATTAATATAGTAAGAAACCCAACAAGAGCACCCATTAATCGATGTGAGTGTTCAATAAGAATCCCACCCTCCATCTTTGGCATAATTTTACCGTAACAAAGTGGCCAATCTGGGCAAGCTAATGATGAACCTGTGTTATGAACAAAGCCTCCGAGATTAATCAAACAAAATGTAATAAACAAAGTGAGATAAATTAAGTACTTAAGCATTTCCTAGTCTTCCTTTTTACTTCTACCACCCTCTTTTGATGCCATCCTAAATAGCACATAAAAAGGAATGTAAATTAAAGCAATAAAGACTGAGAGAATTACAACCCTTCCCACCACCCTCAGTAGATCCAGCGCAATAAGGACAAGCCTCAGCAACTAGAGAAAATAAAAAAATAAAAATAAAAAAAAGTTTATTCATTTATAATAAATAAATAAAAGTAAATACAAGAATCCAGACAAGATCAACAAAGTGCCAAAACAATCCTAAGACTTCTAGATTACCGTAATTACCATTATCATATTTGCCCTCATAGGCATTTTTATATTCACAAATCAGATAAATCACACCAGTAAGAACATGAAGACCATGGAAACCTGTAACCATGTAAAATGTAGACCCAAATAAATTCTGCCCATTGATAAATTCTTGTAAGCTAAGTCCAAGATGAACTAAATGTTGATATTCATATACTTGGATACATAAGAAAATCGCACCCCCAATGATTGTCACTAATAACCATTGAAGCATCTTCTCTCTTCGCTTTAATCTACAAGCATCAATCGCTAGTACCATAGAAACTGAAGAGCAAATTAGTAAAAATGTTGCAAAACCTGAAAGGGCAATCCCTAAATGATCTGCTGGTGTAGGCCAAGTTTTTGAAGATCTTAAAACTGCATAAGCAATTAAAAATCCCGAGAAGCTCATCGCATCCGTCACCAAGAATATCCACATTGCAATTTTTCCAGGTGAAGCCTTTCCAAATTGAGGATCAACATGATTAGGGTTTAATAATTTATATCCAGAAGCCATTATTCTTTATCCTCTGTTTTTTCTTCTTTCTTATCTGATCCAGAATTATCTTTATTTGCTTCGGTAGTTTCTTGCTTTGATACTTCAGTCTGCTTATCTTCTACTTCTTTTTTCTCAACTGCAGCACTTTCAACTTTTTTCATTTCTGACTTCACATTTCCAAGAGATAAAACAAGTTTTACCATTGCATTAATCTGTCTTTCAGGATCATCATTTAATAATCCAGCAAGTGATTCATCATATTCTTTAGCTGGAAGAGTTCCACCCTCCCAAAAATTAGGCATTGGTGTATATGGCTGAATAGCAACTGGATTTTTTAACCATTTCTTAATCCAACTAGCTCTCAATCGACCTGCAGCTAAATGAAGATTTGGACCTTGGGCTTCCTCATTATTAAATCCAATTGAATGACAACTCACACATGCAAAGCCTTCCCACATTTTTCTAGCTGCTTCTTGCTCACCTTGCTCCCAAACAACCTTAGGAGGATTCGTATAATTACTAACTCCGGCACTAGCATTAAAATATGTAATTAATTTATCAACTTCACCTGGCTCGTAATCAAATGAAGGCATTCTTACTACTAAGTAAGGTCTAATCGGTTTCACATTTTGTAAAAAGCTTTGAAACCAAGAAGGTATAACTCTATGTCCTTGATCAACTAACCATGGAGGACCAGCATTTAAATCATCTTCATAGGCTTCAGCAATATCTCCACCCATTCCATCAATCTTATGACAACCATAACAATTATACTTGTTAGCGATTTTCATTCCTTCAAGAGCAAGCTTCTCTGCGGCACTTGGATTTTTCTTTCCTGCCATAGGAATAATATGTGAAGTGAAACCAAGAATAGTAGTAGTCATAGCTTCTGCTTCATCATCACTTAAATAAAAATTAGGCATTCTAGTTAAATCTTTAAATGGTTTAGGGACACCTTCATCCCAAATTCTTGGATTTTTTAAATGTTGGAATATCCAAGCTTCTCTTCTATGAGGAATCTGATGTTGATGACCAAAACCAAACTGATGAACAAACTTTGATCCTACTCCGTTCCACTCAGGACCAATTGGTGGCCTGTCTTCAGCAAAACCTTCTATATTATGACATGAATAGCATCCGTATTTACCAATACTAAGTCTTCCAAGCTCTAAAGTTCTTTCTCTTTCAGAAAGTCCCTCTAATCTTTTTTCAGCGACACTTATTGGATCAAACTGCGAGAAATAATCTCCAACTAATATTTCATCTCTAATTTTTTTATTAAGTGGCTCAAACTTAAGTGCTTCAAATTTAGGATTTTTAAGTTCAAGTAAATATGTAGCAATATCATTAGCTTCTTGTTTATTTAATCTAAACGAAGGCATGATAGTATCTTTTTGATAATGAGATGGCTTAATCAACCAAGATACTAGCCAGTTAGGATCTACTTTAGATCCTGTACCAGTAAGGTAAGGACCTTTCATCGATTTAACTTTATTATAAGGTTCATCTATGCCTTGAACTTGATGACAAGAAATACATCCAATACCTTGAATTAATTCTTTACCTTTCTCAGCATCACCTTTTTCATATACAGCAAAAGCATTTGATTTTTGTGATTTATCATGAAGATACTCGGCCATTGCATTTACTTCAACAATGTTCTTAAGCATAAACTCTGGTTTCGAGTTATTCATCTGTCCAAAGAAAGCAGGCATTCTAGATTGTGGATTAAATGTATGTGGAGACCAAATCCAGTTTTTCATAAATTCTAAACTCACCTTAGAATTTATTTTTGTTAAGCTTGGACCTGGTTTCTTAAGATGTTCCCACCCATCAGCTTTATGGCATCCATAACAACCATAATTCTCAATAAGTTTTCTACCCTTATTGAGTTTTTCTGCCATATGTATTCTTTCTTCGCCTGAGTGACATTTAACACAGCTTGATTCTGTATATTGAAGAGGTAACATTGGCTCTGGGATTTTATGAGGCTCATGCCAACCATATTTTTTCTTCCACTCTTTTTCTTGCTCAGCATTTTGAGGCATATGAGCTGGAGCAGAAAAATCAAAAACTCTATGCCCTTCACCACCATGACAACCAGTACAACCAAATTCTTTAATTGGGTGAGCAGAGTCTCGACCTACTGCTAACGTATTAACGCGTGGATGAGTTTTGTAAGGATTTTCTTGATCCTCATAACCTTCAGTACCAATAAATTTATGACAAGTCGTACATCTATCAACTTTTTTAGTCTGAACGAAATATCTATCGTCTGTAATATTATCTAAAACGATTTGATCAATTTTGATTGTTGGATCTAAAAAATCAATGAAAGGTGAATTTCTTAAAAACCAGACAGGGGTTTTTTTAGTTTGAGACTTTGCAAAAACTAAACGGTCCTTAGTTCCAGTGAGATTACCTAACTCTTTTTCGAGAGAGCTTTTTAACTTATTAATTTCTTTTATTTTTTTGTTATAGTTCGTTTGTTGCAATTGATAAGTCTTGAGATCATCCTTACCTTGAGAAAAAAGCTTCTTCTGCTCTTCCATTTTCTTCTTATAAATTTTTGCCTTATTCTCTTTATGATGCATATGATAATGCTCATATTGAAATTGATACTCTCCGGCCAAAGCCCCATGAGTACCATTTGTCATGTTTTGAGCATAAATTTTCTTATCTAAAAGTGAGAGCTCTTTTTCAATAGATGCAATCTCTTTATCTTTTGAATCAATTTCTTCTTGAGCTTCTTCAATCTGTTTTTTAATTGATTCAAGTTTTTCTTTATCAATACCTTTATCTTCTTCAGCAATTCTTTTAGCTAAGACTTCTTGTTCGATTTCTAATGCCTTAACTTGGATTGCTTTCCATGGACGAATGTAATCATCAAGAAACATCCATAATGTTGCAATCAAAAACAAGACTGACAAAAAAGCAAAAACCTTATTTAAGGTTTTTGTATTGTAATGCATTCCCGGTTCACGTTTCATTAAAATTAAGCCTTATATGTTAAATTCAAACTCTGGCATAAAAACAATATATTTTAAATTTATTAACCATCTTAAGTACATCTTGATTGGCAAAGTAAGAGACATCAAAACAAGAAATATTAAAATTGAATATCTCGCCCATCCAAGACTTTTTAAATATTTACCCAAAAAACCACCATTAAAAACTTTTCCAACGGCTCCTTTAAAATTAAAAATTTTCTTCGTTAGAAAAACTGGCAGAAGCACCATATAACCCAAAGTTAGAAGAATACCTGCAATTTCTCTAATGAAAATATTAGAAGGAAGCTTTACTCCAAGAGTATTAATCCAAAGCATTTCTGATATGTTTACGTTATTCGCTGCCACAACTTTATGTGCGTCCCATACTTCGAATGGTCCATAAAATGACCAGTTAGGACCTCTAAAAACTGTTCCAATAATAATTAAAAAATTCCAAAGAACTAACCAACAAAAAAGATAAGTCACAATAGCAAATTTTCTCTGCTTAAAGGTGTAATACCCATTTCCTTTCGGATTCATATCAATATAAGGAATAGCTATAAGCCCAACAACAATAAGACCAGGCAAAAGAACACCTGCTAACCAAGGATCAAAATAAACAAGCATTTCTTGAAGACCAAGAAAATACCAAGGTGCTTTTGCTGGGTTTGGTGCCCATGTTGGGTTTGCTGGTTCTTCAAGAGGAGCTTTAAAAAATACGGCCCAACCTATTAAAAAAACCGTTCCTAAAATAATTGCGAATAATTCTGTATATACTAAATTAGGCCATGCCCAAACTTTTTCTCTATTTTCAGGAGTTGCTTCCAGAGGTGGTAAGCCTTCCTCCATTCTTTTATCGTTTCTGATACCTTTATAAAGAGCGTACCAAGTCGTCCAGGCAATTAAGAACACTAAATAAATAATTGGAACGTTATCATTGGTAATATAGAAGTTTTTTGTGAATACAGGGTCCATGAAGCAAAGAACAAACATCACTAAAGTTCCAATCATTAATCCGATTCCAAACTTTAATGTTGCAATAACTTCAACATATTTAATCATGAAAAAAAATGCGATACATACAAATGTGAATGAATAGACAGGGTCAGTATAGATGTTTAAAAAATCTTTCATAAATTACTCTCTACAATGGTGCAGAGATACCTCCATCTTTTCTAACTCTCCAAAAGTGAACTGCAATTAAGACAGAAACAACAACTGGAATAAAAACACAGTGAAGAATATAAAATCTTAAAAGAGCAGCTTCTCCAACAAATCGGCCGCCTAAAAGTTGAAATCTAACATCGTTTTTATCACTAACCATGACAAAATCACCGATCTTTGCAAGCATTGCTCCTGGACCACCATGACCAAGTAAAGGCGTAGCCTTTGCCATGTTAGATCCAACCGTAATCGCCCAAATTGCTAACTGATCCCACGGTAAAAGATAACCTGTAAAAGAAAGAAGCAATGTTAGTACAAGTAAAATTACACCAACACCCCAGTTAAATTCTCTAGGCGGTTTATATGAACCAGTCATGAAAACTCTAAACATATGAAGCCAAACTGTGATGACCATAGCGTGAGCTCCCCATCTATGAAGCTCTCTCATGATTCCCAAAGGCACATGTTCTCTAAGTGCAATAACGTCATTATAAGCATACTCAGCAGTAGGTCTGTAATAAAACATTAAAAGAATTCCAGTAACCGCAAGCGCCAAAAAAACAAAGAAAGTTAATCCACCCATACACCATGTATAGCCTAACTGAACTCCAGACTTTTTTAATTTAATAGGGTGAAGATGTAGAAAAACATTACCAGCAATAACTGCAGCTCTGTTTCTCGCATTATCTGGTGGACCATGTCTAAAAATAGACTTCCAAACTTGTGTCTTAGCAACTTTTTGAGCAAAACTATCTTTGGCCATACTTCTCTCTTTTAAACAACAATGAATGAGTCAGGGTGAGTCCACTCACCTTTTTCATATCTGAAAATTTTTGTCTTATCCACTATTACCTGCCCCGAAGCATCTAGGTTTACTTTATATCTTTCTAGAGGTCTCGGTGCTGGACCTTCAAAATTAATTCCGTTCGCATAATATCCAGATCCATGACATGGACATTTAAACTTTCTCTCCGCAGGTAACCAAGTAGGAACACATCCCAAGTGAGTGCAGATGTTTGATAGAGCTACTAACTTACCTTCGTTTTTATAAATCCAAACTCCAAAAACATTTTTCCATCTTTCATCAACACCATCATCAAAATCGTCTGGTCTTCCAGCAACAAAATCCATCGCTGGTTCGAAAACAACATTTGGATAAAGGTATCTAAAAATTAATGAAGCCATACCACCTGCAGCAGCTGCAAAAGTGATCCATCCAACGGAGAGGAAGCTAAAAAATTCTCTTCGATTTATGGTAGTTCTTTTACTCATCTATACGATTCACCTTCAGAGTTACAAAATTACGTTTAAGTAAGTTATTATTAGTAAATTTTTTAAAATCTTAAAATTACTTGTATTGGAAATCTAACACAATTACTTCAATCTTAATAGAGCCTGTTTGGCCTTTGTTTTAACTTCTTTGTTAGTCTCTGACTCAATAACTTTTTCAAGAAATTCAACTAAATATGTTTGTCTATGAATTGCCTTAAGAATGTTCAATTTTAATGAAGTGAGTTGAGATAAATCTACATTATTCACCGATCCAAAAAATAATTTCTCAAGATGAGTATTTGGAATATTTTCTCCTTGATTCAGCAAGGCAGTAATTGAATTATATTTAGTAATAGTGTTACTAGATACGATTAGAGGTTTTATAGATTCTTTGAGGGAAACAACTTTGTGCTTTGCGGCAAACATAAGTATAACTTGTTTAAGAG
The DNA here is from genome assembly GCA_020631435.1 of Bacteriovoracaceae bacterium. Classification (GTDB taxonomy): domain Bacteria; phylum Bdellovibrionota; class Bacteriovoracia; order Bacteriovoracales; family Bacteriovoracaceae; genus JAHDHG01. The sequence continues at coordinate 17,863 of JAHDHG010000003.1, forward strand.
GTTCGTCATCAGAAGATAAATATTTTTTTAGGATTTCCACATTCAAATCTTGAACTTTATCAAGCTTAGAAAGACCAATAATCGAACTATATCTAATGTTTTTATCTTCAGATGCTAAAGCACCATTTAAAAATTTATTCGCTTTCTCATTTTCTAACGCTCCAAGCGCCAAGACTATAAAATTTCTTGTCCTTTCATCTTGCGAACTATCGTAAACCTCAGATAACTCTTGAATCAACCAAGGGATGTCCTCACTTGGAATCTCTTCAGATGCAATATATTTAGACAAATCATAAGCAGCAACCCATCTGTTACCGAAAGTCTTAGAATTTAAATCCTGAACTAGCTTTTTATAACCAGCTGCACTTCCACTAAGCATTTTAGTAATTCCCCAAATAATTAATGCTCCCCCAACAAGAATTGCTATTGGGACCATAAAGCCTGAAGCAGGGTTTTGGATCTCATCTTTTAATGATTGTTTATTAGATTTCATAATTTGGGGGCATTATGATAAATTGTTGCGACTCTGTCTATTGAACAAAGAATAAGTTATGGCCTATCTTTTAAGATTCCTTTTAAGTATCTCTTTTTTAAGTTTTATATTGCTTGGAATCATAGCTCATGGATACTTAGAGCTGGAATATTCTCATATCGAAATAGCAATCCCATCAATTATGTTTTTAATTTTCGCCCAAGCATTTATCATGTTCTACTTCATAGGAGTGGCAAGAATGGTTGAAAATGTTCATAACGTTTTATGTGCTGAAAAAAAAGACACTCTCAAAGAATTATTTGATAACCCTCCAGAAGACCTTACTCCATACTTAAAAAAAGTTAATAGATTTGTTTATCAAACAAAATTATCAAAAAGACAAACAATCCCATGGACTGCATTAATTTTAATTTTAGGTATTTTTGGATTTTTACTTGGCGGTGCTCACCATACAGGAATGGTTGATAAGTCTGTTCATTCAGGGGTTATTTATGGTTTTTTGGGTGCTTTTATTATTGGTTTTGTTAGGCAGTGGTTTTATTTGGGAAAGACTCATCAACTCTTGAGAGAAATTAAAGCTTTGTTTCTCATTCCTGATAATCAAATGTGATTAATCAACTATTAAATTTTCTCCAGTACACGCATTGTTTCTTACTTTGACCCTCAAAGAATCAGAAAGTAATTGAGAACGCCTCACAGCTAATACATAGTCTCGAACTTCACTCCTTGAAAGACTCGTATTATAAAAAAGATCATCTTCAAGTTCTTCTAAATCAGAAACTCCATAAATACCTCTATCAGGAACAACTCCTGAATCGATCATTTCATCTAGATGTTTCTCAAATGAATCAACTAAAAGTTCAGCGTCAAAACTGGATAACCCATATTTATATCTCAAGTCGTAAAGCAAATCATCTAAGTCGCAATTCATCTCATCTAAATTTTTCTTTAAAAGTTCAGAAGAGCTTTTAGAGATTTTCTCAACTCCAGCAAATAGGCTTGTAGAAAGAATTAATACAATTAAACATACTTTTTCCATTTAAATACTCCTTTTTTTGTATACTCCCCAAGGTATACGATAAAAAAAGCCAAAGGTTTCATAGTATTTGAATTTAAAGTATAATAACTGAGTGAAGTATTTTTTAATCTTTTGTATCTCTACTGTTTGTTTGTCCTCAGAAAATGCAAATCATTACAAAACTATTCAATCAGCAAGTTTAATTGAAGAGCTTGAAAAAAATGGTCCATCATCTGCTAAAAAATGTATTGAAGAATACAGAAACTTACAAAAATCAAATACGGATATTGAACTAGATAAAACTGTAAAATGCATTTTAGATAATTCGAAGGATGGAGAACTAAAAAAAATAAAAGAAATTATTAATAATAAGTCTCAAGATTTCTCTGTCGCTAAATCTAATCAAAGTGATGATCAACAAAAAAAGATAAGAGAGAAATTAGCAAAAGATCTAGGTGTTCAAGTAGAAGATTTATCTAAATTATCAATGGTTGATTTCTTGAAACTGAACAAGAGCAGACTTTCAAAACAAAAGAAAAATGTATTTTCTAAATATTGCATTGACTCATCTTTAAAACTAAAAGTAGATAAAAACAAGTCAGATTATAATGAAGAACTAATCAAAGATTTAAATTCAAGCCCAGACGAAGGGACTCTTAAAAAATGTAGAGATGATCTTCAAAAAGATTCCTGCCAGGATTCAAAAACTTCTTTTGCTTGTAAATACAGAATAAAAATCTTAAAAATCAACAAGGCTTTGAAAGCAAATAATGAGTTAATAAAAAAATACAAAGATCTTCCAAAAAGTCCTTTTGCTACTGAATCTTTATCAATAAGTAAAAAGCAATACAATAAGTTTGGATCTTTAAGTGAAAGTGATATTGATAAAATATTTGGGGATGAAGATAAACTCAAAGAAAGAGCAGAAAAATTTGAAGAAGATGTAGCCAATAAAGATAAAGGTCTCATGATTGGTGACCTTGAAGCATTAGAAGATTATAAATTACAACTAGAGATTGAAAATGAAATCAAATCTCAAGAAATTAATGATGAACAAGCTCTTAATCAAAAAGAACTTATTCGTATTGCTGAAAGTGAAGGGTTTATGACCAAAGAACAACTAGCAAATTTATCAGAAAAGCAATTAAGAGATAAGGTTTCTGAATATTACAAAAACCAAAAAGAAGAACTCATAAAAGAATTAGACCAAAAATATAGTAAAAGGTTCTTAAGCAAGCATGCAGGAGACAATGATTTAGCAAGTCGATCGAAAACTACTTCAAGCTTAATAAGGCATAAAAATAAGATTATTAAAAAGCTCTTTCAATACAACTCTACAATTACAGCAATTTTAGAAGATGAAAAAACTAGCAGATCAACCGCAAGTGATCCAAGCTTTGTAGATATATTTAAAGATCCTGAATAGAACCAAAAACAACTCCTTGACTAGAAACTACCAATTCAATCGAGCTTAGCTTATTTAAAATTTCTATTGCTAAGGAAGCTCCAAACTTTATAACTTTTGATCGCTTTCCTAAGAAAGGATAAATATTAAGAATTTCTTCAGCAGAGATATCTTTAATCTTTTCATAAACGTTCTTAATTTCTTCAAGCTTTAGCAACTTTTGATTTACGGACTCATGTGAAAATTTTGAGATATTATTGGCCATCATATAAAGTGATGACATCGTACCTGCAACTCCAATAATTTTTGCATTTAAATATGGAGAATAATCAATATCTAAAATGTCAGCTAATTTTCCATTTAAAGTATTTTCATTAAACCAATTCGCCATCCTCACTGATCCCAATGGCAATGAAATAGACTTCTTTATTTCAAAAGGGTTTGCAATAGAAGAAATCAACTCTGTTGATGCTCCTCCAATATCAATTGCTGTAAAGCTATTTAAATCCTGACCTAGAATAATTCCTTTCGCTGAGTAAAAGGCTTCTTTTTCTGAGCTTATAATCTCAACTTTTATTTCAGTCTTCTCAAGTACATCATCATAAAAAGCTGGACCATTTTTAGCAACTCGTGAAGCTTCTGTTGCAGTTGCAATTACATTTTTTATAGAAATATTGTTGTCATCCAAAATGTTTTTAACATCAATCAGAGCATTCAATGTATCTTTCATCGATTGATCATGAAATTTTTGAGTTTCATCAAGCTTATATCCCAAGTTAGTCACATATTGCTTATGAAGAAACAAATCATCTCCATTTAAAATTATAAATTGAACTGTATTTGATCCTATATCAATTGAAGCTCTTTTCATTTAAATCTCTTTTTGATCAATTAAGATTTTATCTCCAAAAATTTTCAAACTTTGAAAACTTCTCAAATTTTGATCATTTGATATTTTACCATTAAGAAAAATAATTTCTGAATAATTTTCCAATCTTTTTATTTTTTTTACTGCTCCAGAGATTAGATTCTCTTTAATCACATTCTTTTCATTATCATTAAAAAAAGAATCTGAATCCACGCTTTCATCAAAGAAAGTAAAAGATTCTTCTCCTTTTAAATCAAAATTAAACTTTTTGGTTTTTTTAACATATTCAACATTCTTAAAGTTTAAATTCCATATAATATCATTCACTCTTGATACTTTCCCTGAGTAACATTTATTTTTAAAATTTAAGTTTGGTTGACTAGTTTTTGATTTGAGAAGATAAACAAAATTTCCTTTAACTTTTGTAAAAGAACATTTCCCTTGCTTAGGTTTTAAATCAAAATCAAAGTAATTCTTCTGAAGATCAAAACGGACATCATTAAAATGAAGAGAATAATTTTTTAATTCAAAGTCCATTTTTCCTCTCAGGTGAGACTTTTTACTTTCTATAACCGTTTTGTCTTTGACTTGATAAAGATTTAAATCTAAGTCATTTAACACTTTGGTAAATCCATTAAAATTTGTAAATTTTAAATTTCCGTTTATACTTGGTCGATTTTCAAAAAAACTTTTTAAATTTATCTCTCCAAAGAAATAGACTAAACCATCTTGAGAAAAATCAGGTTTAAACTCAGTTTCAGCTGCAGTATAACCTGATTGATTTATATTTTTTATAAATAACTTTTTAAAAACGTATTCATTATTGGTTTCCTTTATACTAATTTTAAGATTTTTTAGTTCTAAGCTAACTTCATTATTTCTTAAGATTTTATGAACAATAAGCTTTTGGAAAGCTTTTTCATCTTTAAAGATATCAAAAAAATTTTGAGATTTATTAAAGATTACTTCTACATTTTCAGCACTTATTTTTGCTCTTCTTCCACCTAGGACCGCGGAAATAGGTAACCTAAAATTAATTTTATCAGATTTTATATGATAATTTTTATTAGTATTAAAATCAAAGCCAGTAATAATATATTTTAATTTATTAGTAAGTTGAAATCTAGAATCATTGAATTTCAAAACAGAAGAAGGAAAGTTTTTCTTTAGATATATATTTAGTTTTCTATCAAAGCTACTTTTATCAATAGTAAGATAGATACTGAAGTAAGCTCCCATAATCAGGATAATTAAAATAAATGCAAGCCTGAAGGGCTTCAACAAGATTGATTTCATTTTAGGCCAAGTAGTTTCTTTACAAGGTCTGTAGTCATCTTAGGATTAGCTTTTCCTCCAGTCTTTTTCATAACCTGACCAACAAAAAATCCCATCATTCGATCTCTACCATTTTTTAACTCTTCAACTTCTTTAGGATTAGAATTAATCAACTCCTGCACTAGAGTCTCTAACTCATCAGAGTTACTATTTTGCTCAAGACCTTTCTCTTTAACAATTTCTGAAGCTAATTTTCCTGAATCATAAACTTCAACAAAAATTTCTTTTGCAATTTTCCCTGAGATTTTTCCAGAGTCCACTAAATTCACAATATCAACTAAATGCTTTGGTGATAATTTTATTTTAGATATCTCTGTTTTGGATTCGTTAACATATTTTAAAAGCTCAGATAAAATCCAATTTGATATTTTTTTGTAGTTCTTGTCCAGCTTACAACATTGCTCAAAATAGTTTGCAAGTTCTTTGTCACTACATAAAACCTCAGCATCATACATAGGTATAGAATATTCTGAAACAAACCTGTTTTTCTTAGCATCCGGAAGTTCTGGCATTGATTTTTTAATCGTTTCAATTTGGTTCTCTTCAACAATTAAAGGAAGTAAGTCAGGCTCAGGGAAGTATCTATAATCATCAGCATCTGACTTAGTTCTTAAAACTTTATTTTTTCCAGATTCAACATCAAATAAAAGAGTTTGTTGAAGAACTTTTTCACCTTTTTCTAGAGTTTCTTTTTGCCTAATCATCTCATAGGCAATGGCCCTTTCAACAGATCTATAGCTATTTAAGTTCTTTACCTCTGTCCTCGTTCCAAAAACTTCAGAACCAACCTCTTTTAGAGATAAGTTAACATCACATCTCATGTTACCATCTTGAAGATTCGCTTTAGAAACACCAAGATAAACCAAGATAGCTTGAACTTTTTTTAGAAAATTAGTTACTTCCTTAGCATTAACAAAGTCAGGTCTAGTCACAATCTCAACTAGAGGAGTTCCGGCCCTATTAAGATTAATTAAAGAGTAATCACCATAATGAGTAGATTTCCCAGTATCTTCTTCTAATTGAATTCTTTCCAGACGAATTTTTTTAGTACTTTCTCCATCCTCTTTTAAAATTTCAATTTCACCGTTTTCACAAATGGGAGTTTTATATTGAGTTATCTGATAACCCTTTGGTAGATCTGGATAAAAATAATTTTTTCTATCATAAAAAGAAACTTCATTAATAGAGCAATTTGTTGCTAGGCCTAATCTTAGGGCGTATTCAACAGCTTTTTTATTAACAACTGGCAAAGTTCCAGGTTGTGCAGAACAAACTTCGCAAACATAATTATTTTCAAACCCATTAACTTTTAATTCACAATCACACCATGCTTTGGTTTTCGTATCTAATTGCACATGAATTTCTATTCCAATGACTGGTTCTAAATTCATTTTAGAGCTCCAAATATATGGTGAGAATCAAAAATTAGTTTTTCATCTGAAAAGCTATTTCCTATTAATTGAAATCCTGTTGGTAAATTATTCATGGATGATTTACCAAAAGGTAAGGCCATTGATGGAAGACCCGCCAAATTAACCGGAATTGTATATAGGTCATTCATATACATTTGAAGAGGATCAAAGTTGTCGTCTTTCTTGAATGCAGTAGTTGCACAAACAGGTGAAAAGAAATAGTCACACTCTTTATAAACATTTTGAAAGTCATTATAAATCAACCTTCTTACCTTACATGCATTTTTATAATACTCATCAGCGTAACCAGATGAAAGACAAAAAGTTCCAAGTAAAATTCTTCTTTTTACTTCATCTCCGAAACCTTCAGATCTAGATGCTTTATAAGTCTCTTCCAAGTCTTTAGTCTGCCTATTTGAAAAACCATAATGAATTCCATCAAATCTTGCTAAATTAGAAGATGCTTCACTTGTCGCAATGACATAATATACTGCAATTGAATACTTAAGATGAGGTAAATTTACTTCTTTAAATTTAACTCCATTTTTCTTAAGAAGCTCAATAGATTCTTTTAAATTCGATTTTACATCTTCTCTGCAGGCATCAATCATCTCAGGGTCAAAGCCAATAACAAGATCCATAGATGATTTATCATTTTGAATTTTATTGTAGGAGTTCATCGCCCCAATTGGAGCTTGAGTTGAATCCTTTGGATCATTATAAGTAAGCTCATCCATAATCATTGCAATATCAATAGGTGAATGAGCAAAAGGAGCTGCCTGATCTAAACTTGAGCCATAGGCAATTTGTCCATATCTAGAAACTCTTCCATATGTTGGTTTATATCCAACTAATCCACAAAAATTTGCAGGTAATCTTACTGATCCACCAGTATCAGTTCCAACACTAAATGCCGATGAATTTTCTAATACACTAACGGCTGATCCACCGGAAGATCCGCCAGGAAGGAAGTCCTTATGTAATGGATGAGCAACTTCACCAAAAGCAGTATTCTCATTACTTGATCCCATTCCAAATTCATCACATCCTACCTTTCCGATAAGTACTGCTCCTGAATTTGAAAGATTTTTTGAGGTTGCTCCATCATAGGGAGGTACATAATTATATAAAATTTTTGAACCTGCAGTTGTTCTAATATCTTTTGTGATAAATAAATCTTTTAAAGAGTACGGAATACCTTGAAGAGGAGAAGTCCAATCGTTTTTTGAAATTTTTTCATCCGCTTTGTCTGCAAGATTAAGAGCAAGTTCTTCAAGAACAGAAACAAAAGAATTATTTTTATTCTCTAACGCAACTTTTAGATGTTCTTTTGTAATTTCTTTAGAGGAAATCTTTTTTTCTTTTAGAGACTTATGAATTTCATAGACTGATTTAAGTTCGCTCATTTATGAATTCTCAATAACAGATTGAATTTTAAATTCGTTATTCTTTGAATCTGGTGAGTTTTTTATCACTTCTTTTGCTTTCAGTGATTCTGAAACTTCGTCAGATCTTTCTTTTCTCGTATTTGATATATTTTCTTGATAAAAATGAATGTTTTCTACTAACGGATTTGTAAAAGCTTCTACATCCGAAACATCTAAATCTTTGAGCTGATCAATATATTCGACAATTGATTTAAAGTTTTTCTCGTATTCCGATATTTCATCTTCATTAATATTTATTCTTGCAAGGTTTGCAATGTGATGAACTAATTCTTTATCTATATTTAAACTCATAATAATTCTATTGGAGCGTACTTTGTTAAGAACTTTTTCGTAGCACCAGCTTTAAACTTAATAGTCACTTTTTCATCAGAACCAGACCCTTCAGTCCTAACGATCATACCTTCACCATAAAGACCATGATTAACCATTTGTCCTTCAGCATAGGTAGAGTAGCTCTCTTCAGTTGCAGCATTGTAATATGTCTTTTCATACGCGTCAAAGTCATCTATTTCCTGAGAATATTCATCGCTATAATCAATATATGAACCAGTTTTCTTTTGCGTTATGCTCTTATTCTTTCTAATGTTTCTCCAAATGAGATAATCTTCAGGGATTTCATAAATAAACCTACTAGGCTCTTGAAATTGAACTTTTCCCCAAAGCATTCTTCCTTTTGCGCAGGTAATATGAAGTTTTTTCATCGCTCTAGTCATCGCCACATAAAATAGACGCCTTTCTTCTTCTAAACGATGTTCACCTTCTTCAAGACTCATAATTGATGGAAAAATATTTTCTTCCGCTCCCACTATGAAAACATATTCAAACTCAAGTCCTTTTGAGCTGTGAATTGTCATTAATGAAACCATTTCCGAAATGGCCTCATCCTCAATATTTTGATCAAGAGTAATAGATTCAAGGAAATTCTCTACACTAATATCTTGGTTCTGAGATTTTGCAATCATCTCAAACTGACTAATGGCACTCACTAATTCTTTTAAGTTATCAATTCTAGCTTGATTCTCATAACTCTTTGTTGACTTCAAATGATCTAGATAACCAGACTCTTCAATGATTTTTTGAGCTATAAAACTTGGACTCTCAGAATTATTTTCAAGAATCTTTGCTTCTTCCATTAAATCAACAAATTCAAGCATGCCTCTTTTAACTTTTTGTGAAAGTCTTAAATGCGAATAAAGCTCAAAATCCTCAGATATTTTTTTTACTAATTCATATAAAGAGATACCCTCATTGATCGCTTCATTCTCTAATTTTCTAAGAGTAACTGCACCAAAGCCTCTTGCTGGTGAATTAATCACTCTACTAAAAGACAAGGAGTCTTTATTATTTGAAAGCAATTTTAGATAACTAAGAATATCTTTGATTTCTTTTCTATCATAGAACTTAATTCCACCAACAATTTTGTATGGGATTTGCTTTTTCCTTAAAGCATCTTCGAGCATTCTTGATTGTGAGTTTGTCCTGTAAAATACTGCCATTTCATTTAAAGATGTCGTTTCATTTATCTTGATAATTTCATTCGCAACATATTCAGCTTCTTTTCTATCATCAAGGCATTCGATGATTTCTATATCTTCACCTTGATCATTATCTGTCCAAAGCTTTTTTCCTTTTCTTTCTTTATTAAAAGCAATGACATGAGATGCTGCTTCAATAATATTTTTAGAAGATCGATAATTTTGTTCTAATTTCACTAATTTATAATCAGGGAAAAATTTTTCAAAATCTAAAATATTATGAATGTCTGCACCTCTCCATGAGTAAATAGATTGATCTTCATCTCCAACGACACAAATATTTTTGTGAACATCTGATAACATTCTAAGAAGATAAAATTGTGCTCTATTGGTATCTTGATACTCATCAATTAAGACATACTTAAATCTCTTTTGATATCTCTCTAAAACTTTTGGGTGTTTACAAAATAACTCAAGAACCCCAACAATCATTCCACCAAAGTCTACAGCATTAGATGTGTGAAGCTCTTTTTCATATTCTTCATAAATTTCATAAAAAAGATCTGATTTATCTATGTCAAATTCATCTCCAAAGATTTCATGATTCTCTGAGCCTTTAAAATGACCAACGTTTTTTAATTCACCTATATAATATTTTATTTCAGCTGGATTAATTTCTTTCAGTGAAATTCCACGCCTGCCAAGAATTGCCTTGATCACTGATTTAGATTCTGAATCATCATAAATACTAAAATTTCTAGAAAGTCCTATATAACTGGCTTCGTTTCTTAAAACTCTTGCACAAAAGGAGTGAAAGGTAGTGATGAAGAACGTCCCCAATGGATAACCTGCTTGCCTTTCAATTCTTTCTCTCATTTCTTTGGCAGCTTTATTAGAAAAGGTCATTGCTAAAATATTTGACGTAGAAATATTTTGATTATCAATTAAATATTGAATTCTGTTAACGATCGTTCTTGTTTTACCTGATCCAGCACCTGCCAAGATCATCATTGGCCCATCGTAATCGATAACAGCTGATTTTTGTGAATCGTTAAGGTTGGATAAATCCATTTGGTGATTTTATATAGAAAATGGGGGTTAGGCTAGGTTTTGGTTGGTTGTGCGGTGTGTTTTATTTATCTTGAAAACTTATATTGCAATTGTCGCACATCTTCGCTTTAAAAGGGAGACTTCTTTCAAACTTCATGTATCTTGATTTATTACAAACAGGACATTTAGGAATGTTTAAAATAAAAATCAAAAATAAAAGAAACATATAAAAAGTAAAACTTACTTCGGTGGGAATTCCATAATGATTAGAAACATCGAGTATTAAATTTGTTGAGAAAAATAAAAGGTGAAATAAAATAAAAAAGCGCAATAAAGATCTTTTTCTTCTCTTATTTACTTCTATAATTTGGTCTCTAGATGCTGAACTTCTCATTTCAACTTAACACCACAATTTGGACAATGAATTATAATATGGGGAAATCTCGCGAAAGCAGAACATTTAGGACACTGCCATGAAAAAATGAAAAATAAAACAAATGAAACGAATACATAAATTATCAATAACAAAAGAAATAAATTTGAATTACTAAATTTATCAATTAGCAAAAGAGAGATCGGAGAAATAATTAAACTAACAAGTCCAATATTATGCCTCTTCAGCCTCCTTTTATGTTCTCTATTAATTTCTTGCAAATCAATATCACTCACTTAACTGAACCCCACACTTCTTACAAAACTTTATTTTTTGCATGTGAATATTTACTCTTTTTTCACAACTTGGGCACCGATATTGGAATAAAAAATAAAAAATTACTGCCAAAACAACTATGAAACCAGTAAATACAGTCATTCCCAAATTTAAATTATGTTGAAATTTTTCAGAAAAAAAACTCATTGAATAATTCACTAGAATGAAACTTAAGAAAATTGAAAAGAAAAAGTTTGAGTAGTATTTCTTTACTCTTTTTTTATGTTCTTTAAAAATTTCTTCTTTGCTCAAACTCATTGTTACTCAACAGTCACAGACTTAGCTAAATTCCTTGGCTTATCAATATCTGTCCCTTTCTCCCTCGCAATATAATAAGAAAGTAACTGCATTACTACATTGACATAAATTGGTGAAAAGTAATTTAAATCAGAAAAATCTAATGGAATATACCAATCTGAGATTTCTTCAAGTTTAGAGTTATCCTTAGGTCCAACAATCAGAATTTTTCCTTTTCTAGCTTTTATTTCTTCAATATTTGAAAGTGTTTTTTCAAAAAGCTCAGGGCCAACTAAGCAAATGCTCACCATCTCTTCATCGATAAGGGCGATAGGGCCATGCTTTAACTCTCCTGCTGCGTAACCTTCAGCATGAACATAAGCAATTTCTTTTAACTTCAATGCACCCTCTAGAGCAATTGGGAAATATTTATTTCTTCCTGTAAAAATATATCCTTTACAGGTATGAACTTCATTAGCGATTTTTTTAATACTGGAAACATCATCTAGAATATTTTGAATTCTATTTTTAAGAACTTCTAATTCTTTTTCAAAGTCAGCTGTTGGATGCTTACCTTGAAGAAGCCTCATTAAAAAATGACCTACAATTACTTGCATTGTAAAAGCTTTAGTGCTGGCAACCCCAATTTCCTGGCCGGCATGAATCATGAAATTTTCATGACAAAGTCTATTTAGCGTTGAGCCTCCAACATTTAAAATAGAGGCAAGCTTAAGATTTAATTTTTCACATAGTTCTGTACAAGCAATAGTATCTGCTGTTTCACCTGATTGAGAGATAAATAGACCTAAATCCTTAGAAGAGACAAAAGGCTCTCTGTATCTAAATTCACTAGCAAGCTCAACATTTACTTTCGTTTGTAGTTCTGTTTCATAGATATTTCTTAAGCATAGACCGGCATGCCAAGCGGTACCGCAACCTATAATGTTAATTGTATCTAAATCTTGAGCTTTAATAGAAATTTGATCTGAATATTCAGATTTATAAATCTTAGCTATTTCATTTATAAGCTTTGGCTGCTCATAAATTTCTTTGAGCATAAAATGATCAAAACCTTCTTTCGTTTCAACCTTTAGATCTTTTCTACTTTTATCTGATTTATAATTTTCACTAGGGTTTCCATCAAGATCAAAAAAATCGATTCTATTATTCGATGAATCTAAAAAACAAAGTGTTTCTTCGCCAGGAAAGAAAATATTATCAACAAAACCAATAAGTGCATAAGGATCAGAAGATGCTAATAGTTCCTGATCATCATCACTCTTTCCACACACCAACGGTGCAGATCTTTTAATTGCGTAGATATTATTTTCAGCTTTGGGTAAAACTACAAATGATGAATTTCCTTCTAGTGCCTTAAAGGTTTTTAAAACAGCATCCTTAACTGAAAGCCCTGATTTGAAATTTTTAGTAAGTAATACTAAAAACACCTCTGAGTCAGTTTGAGAATGAAATACTTCTCCTTCAGCTTGAAGTTCTTTTTTTAGCTCAAAAGCATTTTCTATAATTCCATTATGAACAACTGAAAAGTCATCATTTCCATGTGGATGAGCATTAGTATCATTTACTTCGCCATGCGTGGCCCATCTAGTGTGACCAATGACAGAAGATGAAGTAACTTTTTTTTCATTCACTATCGCTTCAAGGTTTTCTAATTTACCCTCTTTTTTTAAGACGTTTAACTCATGATCTTCTTTATAAGAAATTCCAGCAGAGTCATAACCTCTATACTCCAATCTTGAAAGTCCTTCCAAGACAACAGGGACACCATTTTTATTTCCAATATAACCTACTATTCCACACATAATTATTTCTTCTTTTTGATAAATTGTTTAGCTCTTCCTTCTTTCGTCACTTGTTTAGATCTTGCAATCGCAAATGAGTCTTTAGGAACATTCTTAGTAATAGTTGAACCAGCAGCAATGAAACTATTTGATTCAATCGTCACGGGTGCAATTGTTTGGCAATCAGATCCAACAAAACAGTCATCACCAATTGTTGTTTTATGTTTATTGGCTCCATCGTAATTGCAGCTAATAAAACCACAACCTATATTTGATCTTTCTCCAATTTCTGAATCTCCTACATAACTTAGATGAGATACTTTCGATCCTTTTTTTAGAACAGATTTTTTAACTTCTACGAAATTACCTACTTTTGTTTCTTCATGAAGTTCAGCTCCAGGTCTTAATCTTGCGAAAGGACCAATTACCGCATCACTTTTAATACTTGAATCTTCAAAATAAGAATATGACTTAACATGAACTGAATCTGCAATAATCGAATTATTAATTACTACTCCATTTTCAATCAATGAGTTTTTTCCGATTTTTGAATTTCCTTTTAGAAATACATTCGGCTCTATTCTTGAACCTTCTCCAACCTCCACAGAGTAATCAATGTAACAAGTTTCTGGAGCAACAAAAAAAACTCCTTTTTGCTGAAGTTGTCTAATTTTTCTTTTCTGTAAAATTTTTCTAGCTGTCTCTAATTGAGTTGCATCATTCACTCCAAGAAAAATAGATTGATCTTTATAGACTATTGAGTCTACATTTTCCGATTCTTTAAAAAGATCAGTGATATAGAATTCACCCGAAGCATTTTCATTATTCAAACTTGATAAATGCTTTTTTAAATAGCTTGTTTTAAAGAGATAAACTCCAGAGTTTACTTCTTTAATCTCTTTTTCCATTGAATCACAATCTTTCTCTTCAACTATTCTAAGGCCCTTCTCGAATTTTTTTACTCTTCCGTACCCAAATGGCTTTTGAGTTTCAAAACTCAAAACTAGAGCATCATGATTTTCAATTTTAGAAAATAAAGTTTCAAATACATCTTTTGTTAAAAGAGGGGTGTCTGCACAAGTAACTAATAAGTAATTATTATTATATGCATCTGGGTATTGCTCTAAAAAACATTGTAGTGCATGTCCTGTTCCATTCTGAACTTCTTGATGAGTATATATAAATTCATCTTGATAATTTTTAATAAGATGTTTCTCAACATATTCTTTCTTATGTCCTAGAACAAAGCCGATATTTAGTTGATCATCCAAGTCAAGTAAAGGCTTTAAAACAAAATCAACTAGAGTTTCACCCATAATTGGCGCTAAGGCCTTCGCTACAGGAAGTTTCAGTCTGGTACCTTTACCAGCGGCTAAAATCGCTACTGAACATGTTTTTTTCATCTCTATTCCTAATTATAGGGTGTAGCTCTATATTACTAAATTTAATAAGGATAGTAAGCGAAAAAGTCATTTAAGCTCTTTTTGAAAATTCCGATAAATAGTTAATGAATGTTAAAACGATTAATATTGTTGAGGTGAAAAAAGCATGATTGGCGTAAACAATAAGAGAGTTGTAAAAGAATTACCCCTACTTCCAATAAGGGATATAGTTGTTTATCCGTTTATGATTTTACCACTATTTGTTGGAAGAGAATCTTCAGTGAAAGCAGTTGAAGAATCAATTAATAACTTTGATAGGTTAATTCTTTTATCTTGTCAGAAAGATCTTCACTCAGAGATGCCTGGACCAGATGAAATATTCAATGTTGGTACAGTTGCAATGATTATGAGAATGAGAAATCTTCCAGATGGTCGAATCAAAATTCTTATTCAAGGAATTAGGAAAGCAAAAATTTTAAATTATAAAGCTACAAACCCGTTTCACTTTGTAGAAATTCAGGAAATTAAAGATAAAGAAATTGCGAAAGATGAGCTAGCAAATCTTGAAGTAAAAAATATTCTAACCGAAGTAAAGTCCAAGCTAGAAAAGCTCGTTCAGACTTCAAATCAAATTAGCCCTGACATTTTAATGATCTTAGAAGATATTGAAGACCCAAGCAGACTTGCTGATTTAATCGCTTCAAATTTAAATCTCAATATTAAAGACTCACAAATTATTTTAGAAACTACTGATCCTCTTGCAAGGCTTCAGTATATAAATGATATCCTTACTAATGAAGTTGATGTTATACAAAGTATCCAAAATCACGATCAAGCAAAATCTAAGCTTAAGACAAATCCATTTGGTGGAAATGAAATTCATTCAGAACTTGATGAAGTAGATGAATTCGAAGAACTCGAAAAAAGAATAGATGAAAAGAATTTACCTCTACATGTTAAAAAAGAAGCTGTTAAGAATTTAAATAGATTTAAAAAAATGCATCAAGAGTCTTCAGAATCAAATATCATCAGAACTTATCTTGATTGGATTCTAGATATTCCTTGGAATGAAACGACTGAAGAAAATTTAGACTTAAGGAAAGCAAAAGAGATCTTAGATGAAGATCATTTTGACTTAGAAGATGTGAAAGAAAGAGTTCTTGAACACCTTGCCGTAAGAACCTTGAAAAAAGATGTTTCAAAATCTCCAATACTTTGTTTATCAGGCCCTCCAGGAGTTGGTAAAACCTCTCTTGGTAAATCGATAGCTAAAGCAATAGGCAGAAAGTTTGTAAGAATTAGCCTTGGTGGAGTTAAAGATGAATCCGAAATAAGGGGACATAGAAGAACATACGTAGGAGCAATGCCAGGAAAATTAATTCAAGCGATGAAGCAAGCAGGAAGTGTTAACCCTCTTATCATGCTTGATGAAATCGATAAAATTGGAGCAGACCAAAAAGGTGATCCTGCTGCGGCCTTACTTGAAGTGCTTGATCCTGAACAAAATGATTCTTTTAAAGATCATTATTTAAATATGGAATATGATCTTTCCAAAGTTTTATTTATTGCTACTGCAAACTATTTAGAAAACTTACCTGGTCCACTGAGAGACAGAATGGAGATCATCAATTTGTCTGGCTACTCTCAAGAAGAAAAACTTGAAATATCAAAAAGATATCTCATTCCAAAACAAATTGAACTTAATGGAATTGAAAAAGAGGATATTTCTTTTACAGATATCTCAATTCTTAAACTTATAAAAGGTTACACAAGAGAAGCAGGTTTAAGGAACCTAGAAAGAACCATTGGTTCCGTATGTAGAAAGGTCGCTAAGAAAAAAGCACTTGATGAACTAAAAGAACCAATCGAATTAAATCCAACAATAGTTGAGAAAATGTTAGGAGCACCTTCATTTTCTCAAGATGAACTTAAAAAAATACATGAAATTGGAATTGCTACAGGTCTTGCTTGGACTTCAGTTGGTGGTGAGATTTTAGAAATTGAGACAAGCATGATGCCTGGATCTGGATTTACTCTCACTGGTAAACTGGGTGAAGTCATGAAAGAGTCCGCCCAAACTGCTTTTGGGTTTATAAGAAGTAATGCAAAGAAGTTCGGTATTGATGATAAAATATTTAGAGAGTTTGAATTTCACATTCACCTTCCAGCAGGAGCTATTCCAAAAGATGGTCCTAGTGCGGGGATCACGTTAGCAACAGCTCTTTTATCATTGATTACTAACTCGTATGTTTCAAAAGACATTGCCATGACTGGAGAAATCACTTTAAGTGGTAAAGTGTTACCAGTTGGAGGTATTAAAGAGAAGTGTTTGGCAGCAATGAGACATGGAATAGAAACGATTATTATTCCTTGGAAAAATCAAAAAGATCTTGAAGAAATACCTGAGCATTACAGAGAAAAAATACATTTTGTTCCTGTTAAAAATATTTTTGAAGTTCTTAATGTTGCAATCATTGACTGGGAAAATCAGTCAAGTGATCTAAAAACTTCTGACTTAAGAAAAAGCGCTTAGGTAATTTTTCTAATCTAACTTATAATATTCCTAATTATATTTCTGGAGATATTATGAAGTTTGCTTGGGTTTTATTCATATCTTTTAAATTATTGGGCTCTGTTAAGATCGAATATCAAAAGAATATTTTTTACGCTGAGATTCAATTTGCCGATTGTCGATATTCACATGATGCCGAAATTTTATTCGAAGTTGATTTAATGGACCCTAAAACCAAAGAGGTTTCTCATAAAGAATATTATAATGCTAAATATCTATTCAAAGATAAGAAATTATCTAATCCTATCCATGACTCTGGGACTGCTAGTTTTCATAAAACTATAAGAAGATATCTAGGAGAAATTAATATAGACAGAAGAACAACATTTGAGCTTAATAAAAAATCATGTGCAAGAGTAAATGATTTTGAATATGATCCAAGAATTCATGAACTTGAATCGCCAGCAAGATCCATGAGATGGAAAGTTACCCTCCTTCCGTCCAAAGGACCAAAAGGAAAATGCAGCTTGCCTCAGTACAAAATGTTTGAAATAAAATCAGTTACTGGTGCTTACAACTCTCTTCCCAAAATTTTTAGAAGTAAAAACACATGGGTTCAAGAATCTAGATTTGCATTTGATAAAAGAAATAGAACTGTAAAAGCAAGCCTCTTTAGAAACGAAGAAGAACTTGAGATTATTTCAGATGTTGGAGGAGTCTTTAGGTACCAAGATATTATTGATCATAACAATTCATCAAGTTATCCAACTGCTCTTTATAATTTCTCTGCAGAAAGGGCCAATGGATTAAAAGGAAGTGTTCAAACTTCTACTTTCCCACTAATGTGTGTCAGCGGTTGGGCATGTAACTATAAAGAAGATATTGATAATTACAAAATTGAATTTGTACTTAATCATGTAAGAACTCCTGGAAATGATAATATGTCTCAAAATGAAGTTTTTTGTGACGGCAAACCCCTTGGACAAATTGACCTTACCGGCAATTATACAAATTCTAATTTTTTCTTTGAAGCAGATGATTGTGGAAAATATAATTGTTATGCAATTATGAGACATAGGGATCCAGATCTTTCCACTCAAGTAAATTGGGAAGTCATTTTCCTTCCAGTTTTTTAATCTATATAAGTCTTATAATTTAGGTAATGGATTATAAAGATTTAAAAGTTTTAGTTGTTGATGATTCTGAATTTTTTAGAAATCAAATTAGAGGACAACTTCAATCTCTAGAAATTTTAAAAAAAGACGATGCCAGCAACGCTGAAGAAGCCATTGAGAAAATAGAAAATTATCAATTTGACCTCATTTTAATGGATATGGTGATGCCAAATACTAATGGTATACAATTAATCAAAAAAATAAGAAAAAATAGTTCTATTCCCATTATTGCTATTTCTACTTTAGATGTTGATCAAGTAAAAATTCAAGCTATTGAAGCTGGAGCCAACGACTTTATTTCCAAACCATTAGATCCAGATCAGCTAAAAGAATCATTAGTAAACATTTCGGAGACATTATGAAAATTTATTCTGCAAGATTAAAATTCATACTAACTTTTATTGTTTCATTTTGTATTTTGTCTATACCAATAGGAGATAAGCATTTGTTCAATGAAATACACAAGGTACTTCCAAGTGTTTTTGAGAAATCTAGAGATTATGCAAAAGCAACGGTTCAGAAAGTAGAAGAAATTCAAAAGAAAAGAGATTCTGAAATGATTGAAACGAAAGAATTCAAAAGGATTCCAGCTAAAGATTACGAATCAATTCAAGCACTCAAAAAGAAACTTAAGAATACTCCCCCTCCTAACATAAAGAAAGCAGAGGAAGCTCTTAATATAAATTTTGATTCTTACGATTTTAGAGAGTAATTACTTCTTAACCACCGCTTTTTCTTCTGAAGATTTATCTTTTGTTTCTTCAGATAACACCAAAGATGGAACTTTTGCTTCAGAATCATTTCTAGCGTTTGCCCAATGACATTCAGCAGACTCTCCCATTCCTTCAGCATATAATCCAAGACTTAAAAGAAATGCTAATACTGTTAATGTTTTTTTCATATCTCCTCCTTAAAAGAGTTTTATTCATAGACATTATTAGCAAAGGTCGTGCCAAAGTTTAGACAGATTTTTTCATGTGATTACAGCTAGTTACAGTGATGTTAAAAGAAGTAAACAGTCAGATTTTTTATATATGTTTAGTTTTTAGACATTATAATCAGCTCCAATCAATTAACACTTCTTCATTAATTAACAAATCCATAAAAAATGCTAATATTTTTAATTATACCTACAATGTTAAATAAAAAAATCCTTCTTTCCTTTAATATATTTCATCACCAAAGATTCAAGAACATTAAGTGAAACAACTCCATTTCCTAAAATGACTGCATGGAATTCTTTAATATCAAACTTATCTTTTAAATTCTTTTTTGCAATTCTTCTTAATTCCAAAATCTTATTTCTTCCGATCATGTATGCAGTCGCTTGTCCCGGAAAAGAAATATACCTATTAATTTGACTTATGACAGCATCTTTTTTCATTGATGAATTTCGTTGAAGATATTCAATAGCTCTTTTTTTGTTCCACTTCATAGCATGAAGTCCTGTATCGACAACTAACCTAGAAGCTCTCAGTAATTCCATTGTAAGACGTCCATATTCTGAAAGCTTAGTAGAATACCCTCCATATTCTTTAGCAAGAAATTCTGAATATAATCCCCAGCCTTCGAGATGAGCGGTAAAATTATTATATTTCATAAACCTTGGAAGCACCTTTTTTTTGTTTAAAATCTTATATAAAGCTTGAATATGATGTCCCGGGATCAACTCATGAAAAGCCGTGGCTTCGATTTCGTAAATGGGTAAGTTTTTCATATTTTTAAGATTTATAAAATACTGACCGGGCTTGCTCTGATCATCTGAAGGAGATACATAATAAGCAATTCGACTAGAGTTTTCTAAATGTTTAGGAACTTCTAATACTTCAAATTTAACTTGTGGCAACTTTTCAAACAAAACTGACATTTGATTCTCTATTCTTTGAATGGATTCTTTGGTTTGTTTCAAATAGGCTTGCCTTCCATTCTTTGAATTTTCAAAATAAAAATCATCATGCAAGCTCATATGTTTAAGAAATTCTGGCACAGAACCCTTAAAATCAAAATATGGCATCAATAAAGATATCTCTTGATGTAACCGATTGACCTCTTGAAGTCCTAATTCGTGAATCTCTGTTGCACTTAAATTCGTAGTTGTGTGATGTTTCAAAGTCCAATCGTAAAAATCTTTTCCTCTCGGATAGCTCCAAACACCGTCTCTATTCCCAGCAAGATGAAATGCTTGCTTATATAAATTAATAATACTTTGCAAGCCTGGTGAAAAAAATCCAAGTAATACTTTTTTCAATCTAGCAGATAATTTCTTCTGTTTATTATGATCAAAGTGAGCAATTTTTCTCTTAAAGTCTTTTAAGATTGCATGATCAAAGCCAACATCATTAAATGGTCTTCCTTTTAGTGAATCATTTAAAACTTCTAATGTTTTTAAGATTATCGATTTTGATTGAACAATCCCTTTTTTTAATTGACGTTGCATCTTTACCTTAGCGACAGCCAAGTACCTTTTAGAATCAATCACTTTCCTTATATAATCCCTTGCGTCTTTTTCATTTTTTATTTGATGAAAAACTTGTAATTCATAAATAACACTTTGATGAATCCCCCAATGAGGGCTTACGATAAAATGATAATCGTTCCACTTATGAAAGCTTAATCTATCTTCCAAACGATCTATAAATAAATCATAATACAATTGATAATTTTTCGATAATTTTGCTCTATCAATTTCTAATAAAAATCTACTTCTGATTCTTTTTTCTTGCTTATAGACTCGCTTTAAATTCTTTGAAGAAAAATCGTTAAACTTATCCTTGAATTTTTCTTGATAACTTCCGTAAGCGTAATAAGAGTAATTCCTGGCCATCACTTCAGAATATTCCTTAAAAAATTTATCGGCTTTAGAATCTTCATGCAATGCTTTCGCATCAAGGTGTCCAATACAAAGAAAAATAAAAAGAAACTGAGTGATATATTTTTTCATTTGCTCTAAATCTTAAAAAATAAATATGGAGAATGCAATCTTACATCTACTTAAAAGAAGCAAGGCAATTCTAAAGTAAAGCAGCTTGATCTATTACCTTACTTATTGTTAAAGAGTAATAAATAATTAAGTAAACAATAAAAAAGGAACAAACTGCATGAAATTATCATTCTTATTATTTCTTTTAATTACATCAAGTTACTCTTGGAGCCAACCTGTTCTTCGTAAAAGCAGTGAAGAGACTTGGATATCCAAGTCTTTTAGTGATCACACTGGAAAATATTTTGAGATAAATATTAATTCGAATATCGAAGTTCCCTGTCACCATGAACAAATTACTTACTCTTTATGGGAGTCATCGATAAATAGACGCATGGTTTTTATTATTAGGAGTTTTATTAAAAGACCTCCTTCTTCTTTTCCTACCGATTGCAAAAAATTGGATCCTGGATTTAAAATTCAAGTCCCATCTGAGAAAGTCAGATCCAGTATTACTGTAACATTTATGAAGGATAATATAAAGAAAGTTGAGTTGTGATAAGCTTTTGATTTGCCCCTTTTCTAAGTAATATCCAAACTCTCTATTTTTTCACTTAGGTAAGTAGAAAAGATTTGAGAGAATTTGGATATTGTTTGATTCTTATACCATGCATTATTTACACAGATTCTCTTGGGAAGGGTAATTAAAGTATCACCCTCCCCCTTCGCCGCCTCCTGCTTCACCACCTTCTCCTCCTCCTCCATTGCAATTAAATCTTACGGAGAATTTTGAATTCGAGAACATTGAATTCACGGTATTTAGCTCACTCGTTATATTAACTGTTTCAACATTGCTAGAAGGTGAAACACTAGAAAGGTTAAAAATTACATCTGTAAAATTAGGAGTCCAATCTGTTCCATTCCAACCTGTCCCCGGAGTATTTACCATACTAAACTCTATATCATCAGAAGTTCCCCAACCTGCCACAGTAGAATTAACAGTGTCTCCATTAACAGGAGGGCCTCCTGAATAATAATAAAGCATTTCATAAAATGGTTCCGTATAAGCAGAAGGTGCTAACTCAAATCCATAAGGACAACTAGAGCCAGTCAGACTCCAAGTAGCTTTTTTAGATCCATGAGTACCAAGTCTTGCATTAGATGCTTGAGTTAAAGTTCCACTGGAGTCTATTACAGTTTTTACTTCTGTTTCTGCTACTGCTCCTGGATATCCTATACCATTTTCAAATTCAATCGTTACTTTAATTGTGTATGTACCTGCTCCAGAAGTAGCATAATCGTTGATAAACTGAAATCCTGTTGTACTAGGATCTGATGCTGTAAATGGACCATTAACTACTGTTGTGTTCCCATCTCCCCAATCAACTGTAACTTTACTAATATTCGAATAGTCAGTATAGGCAATTAGTACTCCACCATACCAAGGAGTTAACGTTGAAGGAGTTGTCGGAAGAGTAACGAGTCCAGTACTTGCTCCAGAATTCCCCCCCGACACTTCAATGTGAGCAGAGAAAACATCCATACTCAATGAACCTGGACATACTGCTGTACCGCAATTACATGGTAAGTTACATGGATTCAAGGTGGTTGTAGTGCTTGAAGTAGTTGAAGTAGTTGAAGTGGTTGAAGTGGTTGAAGTGGTTGAAGTGGTTGAAGTTGTAGTTGTAGCTCCAACAGAACAATCTTGTCCTGAATAACCTGGAATAGTACAACAAACACTATTACCGGCATTTCTCATCAAAGCATCATCTGTACATGTGTTACCACTCTGCCCACTACAAGTCCAGTTCCCTGCTGAAGCACAATCATAGGGAGCACCAAAGAGTGGAGCATCACATCCTACAATTGCAGGAGCACAAACACTCCCTCTTCCTCCTCCCAATTCAACACAAGAGCCAGAGCAACAATCAGAATTAACATTACAACAATT
>JAHDHG010000128.1 GCA_020631435.1 Bacteriovoracaceae bacterium
AGAAGCAAATAAAGCTATGGGCTTCATTATGGAAACGGCAGATGAAGAAGCTGAAATAATTTTTGGAACTGTTATTGATGAAGAGTTAGGTGATAAGGTTAAAGTAACAGTTATCGCTACTGGTATAGAATCAAATCAATTTGATATTGAGCCAAAAGATATAAACATTTCAACAAGTGATCTTGCTCAAAGTTTGGCTCAGATTAGAGCTGAAGAAATAAGACAACAAAGAATTAATGCAGAGGCTGCTTCTGTTAATCCTGTACCAGCTGCTCCAAGTTTTCCAGAAGCACCAGTGATGAGTGAGCCAACTCCTGAATCAAAAGTAAATATGGATGCGAGTAAAGATAGAACTAAATCAATTGCAGAGAAGCTTGGGTTTATTAATTTTGAAGAAGATGAGTTTGATACGCCTTCTTATTTGAGAAATAGAAATTAAGGTATTTAGCCAGGACAATTTTAAATTGCTCCTGGTGTTTATTTTTTTAATTCTATGGCCTTGCATTTAGCATGGCTGGCAGCAAGACATCTAAATTTAATTTCATAAATTTGATTTTTTTTAATCTTTTCTTTTTTTTCAAGATATATTTTCCCAGGTTTATTTAGCTGAAGTCCTGAGAGTTGTAACTTTCTTGCTTCTTTCTTTGAAAAAACTTTTTTATTTGAAGGAGTGCTAGGCTCAATAAAAGCTAAAAGATTTATAGAGCAAAAAATTAATAAAAGTTTCATAATTATTTTTGGCTTGATTTAGTTCCTTTGTACTTTTTAATATCAGAATCAACTTTGTCATCAGGTACAAGTACAATATTCTCATTATCATCGTTACATTCTTGAGCAGTCATATCACATTTCCAAGTTTCTTTATTAGGAGCACAACCAATGATTGATTGCTCACCATTACAAGATATTCGGCCTAAGCACATGTAGTTACCCCTTTCTGATTCACATCCTGATCCATTTACATTTTTCACTTGAAATAGAGGATCTTGTAGTTTGCAAGTGCTTCCATCTTTTTGAGTGACAGTATAGGAGTCAGATAAACTCTTAGGAAAATTATATTTTGATTCACATTTTTTTTGTTCAGCTTCACCTTCGCAGGATAAATCTAGCAACATTGACCAGTTTTTATCAGGAAACACTTTTGAAATAAATTTTTCGATTTCTACGGCTTTTTGTCCTGAAGCTTGTCTATCTACCAGTCCACATTTGTAAGAAGCTGAAAAACCACGACCTGCGGTACAAACTAAACCGTTTTTTTCAAAATATAATCCCAAAGAAGATTCTAGTTTTTTTTCTTTTAATCCACTTTTAGCCATTTCCATGAATAATTTTTCATGAGCTTTTTGTTGTGTTTTAATAGTTTCATCATCATCAATTAAACCAGTGCTTTGGGTAAAGTTGTTTAGAGAGTAGAATAAAATTAGTGCTAAGAATATTTTCATATAATTCCTTTATGAAAACTTATCGTACTGTTTAAAATAAACTTAAAGTGATTTGTTGTTTGTTGGATATAATTAATTACTTAAAAGCACTTAGTGCTTTCTAAGTTCCTTTAAGTTGAAATTTCAAAAATCAATATTTATTTTTTAAAATTTAGTGATTTAAGTTCAAATACTTTTTCTTTTAGAAGAGATATCCTCTTGATTTTTCTTTTGAGATTTTCTGGTATTGGTTCGCTTTCAGTTGTAATATCGCTACATCCTTTAAAATCATCTAGATACTCTTTATAGCTATTATAGAACCCTTCGAGCCATAACTTATTTATTCTTTCTCTGCATTCTTCTTTTGATTCATCAATAATACTGCATTCATATCTAAAGCAACCATCATATTCTTTGTAAATCTCGAATGGGATAACTAGTTCGAAACTCCCGCCTTGATCATAACATGATTTAATGTTTCTCTGTCCAGCCTGCAATAAAACATAGGCTTCCTCGTTTTGTGGATTGCCTCCGATTTCTAAAAATCTCTCGATTAAATCAGAATGTACTTCTAGGTCTGCTAAACCATCAGAATTCCAGTCAATCGCATTTTTTGGAGAAGAATTAGGGTTGTTGCAAAGATAAATATCAGTAGCATTGAAAAATCCTAAAACTCCATTTAAAGAAGATGTTGGCAAACTTGAAATATCCAATACTTCTTCCTGGGCAAAAGTGAAATTACTTATCAAAAAGATGGTAGAGAATAGTATGTATTTCATAAAACTCCTAGTTATAAAGGCTGATCGGATTTTATTGAAAATACTTTAATGAGTTTTTCAATTATTGGAGATAATTAACTGAAAGGATTTCACTTGATAGCTTGAATAGTAGCTATCTAATTGAATCACCCACATCCTGCAGCCTGACTCTGAGACTCTACAGTAGCTGAATCAGACTCCCCAGAATCAGAACAAGTCGCTGTGTAAGTAAACTTATATGGAGCTAGGCATCCAGGTGGAGGATTGACGTTAATAATAAATTCAGGCCCATTGCCAGAAACGGTGACATGATTAGGATTTATAATTCCTGAAACTTCATAGCTAACAGTTCCACAACCAGACTCGACCAGATCATTTGTACTCACGTCTATAGTAATTGAATCAGAAGATCCAAAATTTGGATTAGGGCCTACATCATAGACAGCATCAATACTAGATGATGAAGTTGAAGTCGTATCAGGAATAATAGTCACCTTTATTGAGTTAGTAGCGTTTCCACCTCTTCCATCATCTACTCTATACTGAAACTCATCTATATAATTACTAGAGACTGATTTTGTTGATGTGTAAGTACAGGTTCTAGTAAAGATGGTACCAGTGGCACAGTCTAAGATACCGTGCGAGCTGGTAAAATTTCCTATTGGGAAATAAGAAAGTAAATCTCCATCTGGATCAGTTGCAGCAGGGAGTAAAAAGTTTTTATGTTTCAATGAAGTCACAGTCGCTTCAGCTACTTCATTAAATACTGGATGAGTATTTGCTTTTTCTGTGATTGTGATTTTAATTGTATTTTCTGTTTCTGCTCCATTTGAATCGATTGCTTTGTATTTGAATTCATCAGTTGGATTATTTAATACTCCATCATTAGCATTGTAAGTACAGTTTCTGGTAAAGCTATTAGAAGCAGAGCAATTTAAATATCCATGGTTTCCAGAAAAGTCTCCGACTTTATCATAGGTAATGCTATCCCCATCTGGATCAGTCGCTGCTGGCAGAGTGAAGCTTACGTTTTCACCAGAAAGAACAGATGTTTCAAATATTGATGGGAAAGTTGGAGGATTGTTTATGTCTGATAAGGTTGTTGTTGTGCTTGAAGTGGTTGTGCTCGTTGTAATAGATGTGCTTGTTGAGCTAGTAGTTGTTGTTGAAGAATCATTACTTGAACTATCTTCACATGGGCCTTCATCATCAAGAGTCCAGCCTCTGGATAGAAGCTCATCTCTGGCATCTTTTGCTGATGGGAGATAGCAAGCTGGGACAGATCCGATATTCGCATTTTCTAGAGTTTCATTTGTTTCTACGAATCTATTTAGGAGCATAGAATAGTTTTCGTCGGAGAGATTGTTTACGTAATGGAAAGAATAAGAAATAAAAGAGTTATTTGTAATTTTATTAAAGTTAAAATTAGAAAGATCTCCGTTAAATGAATCAGCCCTGTAAAACATTCTGTTCATATTTGTCACTTCTTTAGTATTAAAACTTGAAAGATTTCCATTAAATGAATTTGCATTTTCGAACATAAAGCGCATATCAGTTACATTCTTTGTGTCAAAATTCAAGAGATCTTGATTGAATAATTCTGCTCTATAAAACATATAACTCATCTTCAAAACATTAGAAGTGTCAAAGTTAGATAAATCTTGATTGAACGAACTTGCTTCACTAAACATCCATCGCATGTCCGTGACTTTTTCAGTGTTAAAGTTTGAAAGATCTTGGTCGAAATATTTTGCTCTAGAAAACATGCTACGCATGTTTGTTACTTTTTCAGTATTAAAATTTGAAAGATTTTGATTAAATGAACTTGCACCTTTAAACATAGAATCCATATTAATTACATTTTGAGTATTAAAATTCGAGATATTTCCATCGAATGAGCTAGCATTAGCAAACATATAAGTCATATCAGTTACATTAGAAGTATTAAAACTAGATAGGTCATGGTTAAACATACTAGCTTGAGTAAACATCCATCGCATATCCGTGACTTTTTCAGTGTTAAAGTTTGAAAGATCTTGATTAAATGAACTTGCCTCCCTAAACATATAGCTCATATCGGTTACATTTTCAGTATTAAAACTTGATAGATCTCCGTTAAATGAATTTGCTCCATAAAACATAGAGCTCATGTTGGTAACATTTCCTGTGTTAAAGTTTGAAAGATCTTGATTAAATGAACTTGCCCCCCTGAACATAGAGTACATATTACTAACATTTTCAGTATTAAAACTTGAGAGGTCTCCATTAAATGAAGTTGCTCCTCTAAACATACCATCCATATTATAAACTTCAGAAGTATTCCCACCAGAAAGGGTAGACAACTCATCTTGTTCATAAAATGCCCATTTGAAATTTTTCCAGCAAAGTGAACCTAGGTTACTAACCTTTTGAATTTTTGAATCAGTATGTACTTTAAGACTAGAATATTTTCCACTAATTTGAATATTTATTTCATCACCAACTTCTTTCGATTCATAGATTCGATATACCGGATGGTAATTTTCTAATAACTGGAGATCTGAACCATCTCCCCAATCTATAGAAACTTTATCACCATTAGATATGTTTCCTAATTTTATTTTCTTCTCTTCCCCCAACTTAAAAGTCGCCACAAAAGGCTCATTCCCACATTCAGGATCAAAATACATCTCAGATGAACCAGTCCCACTTCCTGCATCAGATTCTCCTTGAACTGCAGGACTACTAGCTTCAGCGTTAGTAGATTGTATAAGACTTGTCTCTTTACTTTCATTTGTGCCTAAAGAGTTTCCCATCTTTCCAAGGCAAGAACTAAGTAAAATTAAAATGAAGAAATTTAAGAATTTCATATATACTCCATAATTAATTTCAATTACTTATCGGGGAAAAGCTTGATTTCATTAGCCGGATGTTTTTGTAATTATAAGAAAAATGGGAATTTAAAATTACATCCTATTGGAGATAATTAAAACGACTTCACCTTTCTTATTGAATTAATGCAGTTTTGGTTCGCATTACCTTGGCAAGTGCTAAATCCTGTTGGCCATTGAGAAAATTGATTTGTTTCGGCACAATATATATTGCCTTTAAATACGTAATACTGACCAGATTTACAAGCATCAAGAAGACTACTATCTAAAACGCAAAGATGTTGTGAGTTAACTGATCCTGCATATTCATTCCCTGTGCCGCAAGAAAACTGTCCGCTTGCCAAAAACTTAACCTTATTCGAATCTGTATCTTTGGAGAGATCTATTCTCTGACTTTGAGGAATAAAATAAGAAGCGTAATAGTTCTGAGTTATGCCGGAAGAATCAATAAATTGTTTTTTTGAATAAGTATTTACACAATATAAATTTCCATTGTTTTCTATTCTTTTATTAATTACTGCCCATAAGTTTTCATTAATACACTTTGCCTCAGATTTTGGATTTTTCTCCTTACAGACCTTAGTAGAGTTATAAGTAAATCCCAATACTCCCCCTGGCTCTTCACAAGCATGAAGAGGTGTGATTGGAGTAAGTGTCGTGGATGTCGTGGAGCTTGAACTAGTTGTAGTGCTCGAAGTGGAGGTGCTCGTTGTACTAGATGTTGACGAAGATGTAGTAGTAGTGATTGTTGAACTTGTTGTCGTCGTTGAATTGACTAAACAAGTACCAGGAAATTCTCCAACACAATTCAATCCTTCATTACACACTAAACCTGGACAACACATAGTCTCTAGCTCCCCGCATACTGGAATAGTCGTAGATGTTGTACTTGGAATAGTAGTAGTTGTTGTTGAATTATTATCATCATCACACATTCCTTGATCATTAATATACCAGCCCTTCTCTAGAATGTTTTCTCTTGCATTTTGAGCTGATTCTAGATAACAAGACTGAATAGTCCCTATTGTATTTAGGGCTTCATCGTTGTTAATTTCATTAGTATTATTAAATCGTATCAAAAATTTAGAATAATTTTCTTCGGAAATGTCTGTTAAATATAAAAGTTGGTTGATCCCTTGTATGTTTTTGAAATTGAAATTAGAAAAATCTTGATTGAATGAGCTTGCTTCCCGAAACATATTGATCATGTCAGTTACTTTTTCAGTATTAAAACTTGAAAGATCTGCATTAAATGAGCTTGCTTCCCGAAACATATTTCTCATGTCAGTTACTTTTTCAGTATTAAAACTTGAAAGATCTTGATTAAATGAACTTGCTTTATTAAACATACCGTACATGTTAGTTACTTTTTCAGTATTAAAACTTGAAAGATCACCGTTAAATGAACTTGCAACACTAAACATAAAGCCCATGTCAATTACGTTTGATGTATTGAAATTTGTGAGATCTTGATTAAAAGAACTTGCTCCAGCAAACATACCGCTCATGTTTTTTACCTCTGAAGTATCAAAATTTGAAAGATCTTGATTAAATGAACTTGCTCCATTAAACATCCCACCCATGTCAGTTACGTTTGATGTATTAAAATCTGAAAGATCTCCGTTAAATGAACTTGCACTGCCAAACATATTTCTCATGTCAGTTACGTTTGATGTATTAAAATTTGTGAGATCTTGGTTAAATGAACTTGCTCCGTGAAACATCCAATTCATGTTAGTTACTTTTTCAGTATTAAAACTTGAAAGATCTCCGTTAAATGAACGTGCTCCAGCAAACATAACGCTCATGTTAGTTACGTTTGATGTATTGAAATTTGTGAGATCTTGATTAAATGAACTTGCTCCATTAAACATCCAACCCATGTCAGTTACGTTTGATGTATCAAAACTTGAAAGATCACCGTTAAATGAACTTGCGCCAGAAAACATACTACCCATATCGATTACTTTAGAAGTATCTCCTCCTAAAAGTATAGTTAATTCATCTTGTCCACTAAATGCAAAACGAAAAAATTCCCAACAAAGCGATCCTAAATTGCTAACCTTTTGAACTTTAGAATCAGTATATACTCTAAGCTTTGAATACCTTCCACTAATCTGAACTTCTACCTCATCACCAACTTCTTTAGAGTCATAGATTCGCTCTACTGCTCCAGAGTTTTCTAACAATTGAATATATGATCCGTCTCCCCAATTAACTGTAATCTTGTCTCCACTGGCTAAATTTTCTAATTTTACTTTCTTCTCTTCCCCCAACTTAAAAGTCGCCACAAAAGGCTCATTCCCACATTCAGGATCAAAATACATCTCAGATGAACCAGTCCCACTTCCTGCATCAGATTCTCCTTGAACTGCAGGACTACTAGCTTCAGCGTTAGTAGATTGTATAAGACTTGTCTCTTTACTTTCATTTGTGCCTAAAGAGTTTCCCATCTTTCCAAGGCAAGAACTAAGTAAAATTAAAATGAAGAAATTTAAGAAGTTCATTTAAGCTCCACAAATAATTCAATTATTTATCGGAGAAAATAATAAAATTCTTAGTTCTTAGTTTTATTGGAGATAATCTCAAGAAGAGAAATTTTTCAGGACGGTGAGATAATTTTCAGGTGTAACGATCTTTGATTCACTGTTTGGAAATTTTTCTTGAAATTTAAGTAATCCTTTAGAGTTTTTCTTTCTGCCTGATTTTACTTCAATGGCAT
>JAHDHG010000129.1:0-2139 GCA_020631435.1 Bacteriovoracaceae bacterium
CTGACGAGTATCTTCTTCCATTTAAACAATCTATTGATGATGATACTTCTTATTATGTAAATCCAGAGAATGATATTTTAGAGAGAGTAATTAAAATTATTGAAGATTGGAAAAATGACTTAACTGAAGAAAATTCAATGGCACTCATTGGCGATAAAGGATCAGGAAAAACGACTCTTTTATCGATGATAGAAAAAAACTTTAAGGGTATTAAAACAATTAGATCTACTATAGAAAAAAGAATTTCTAGCTCTAGTGATTTTTATCAATTTCTTTTTAAGTCTCTTGATGTAGAGGGAGAAGGAATAGTATCTCTCGTAACTTTAGATAAAAGTATTGAACCTACTTTAGTTTTATTGGATGAAGTTCAAAATAGTTTTATTTCTAAGCTTGGAGGGTTTGAAGCTTATAAAGCATTAGTTGAGATTCTTAATGCTAAATTAGAAAATATCTTTTTTTGTATTAGTTTTAATTTGTACTCCTGGAATTATTTAAATTCTTCTTTTGGAAAGAATCAGAGCTTTCGGAATATTACTTATGTAAAACCTTTATCAGATTCTGATATAAGAAAGATAATCATGAAGAGGCATGGTAAATCAGATTATGGCTTTTCTGTACTTGAAATCATCAAAGCAGTAGGAGGAAAGTTTGCCCATGAGTCTCATGAAGTCATTGAAGATCAATTTTTTAGGCTACTATGGGAGCAATCTGCGGGGAATCCTCGGGTCTCATTAGCAAATTGGATTTCTTCCTTGAGCTATGATGGGAGAAATAAATTTTATCTTGGTTTACCTCAAGACGATGATGTTTCAAGTGCATTAGATCAGATTTCAGATGATACATTATTTTCCCTAGCTGCAATTGTGAAACATGAAAATTTATCAGTGAAGGAGATCATGCAGATTACTCATTTGTCTGAAAGTGCTGTGAGATTTGCAATTAAATTCTGTCTTGATCATCAGTTGTTAGTGATGAAAGATAAGTTAACTTATACTTTGAATGCAAGATTTCAGCATTCAATTATTAATTATTTGAAGAAGAAAAATTTAGTATATGCAAGATAGTAAAATTAACCAGGCATTTGATTATTTAAGTTTATTCAGTTTTGAATCAATCGTTTTCTTATTTTTAGGTTTTGGATTATTAATTTTTATTTCAAAGAAATTTAGAGATTTTATCTCTAGGCTTCAAAAAAAATATCCTGATCAAAGATTAACAATTCTTCAAATTGCAACAATTCTTACTTTTATTTGGTATATATTTGGATCAGTCCTAATTGTTTATGGTGCTTTTAGGCCTCCTAAGGAAGTTTTACTTGGGTTAGGAGGATCTGCAGCAGTAGCAATAGGTCTTGCATTAAAAGATATTGTTTCTTCCTTGATCTCTGGAATTGTTTTACTTTTTGATCGGCCTTTTCAAGTTGGAGATAGAGTTAAATTTAAAGAGGTATATGGAGAAATTTCTCATATTGGGCTTAGAGCAGTGAGGTTAATCACTCTTGATGATAGTTTGGTGACAATCCCTAACTCTCAGTTTGTAAGTGAATATGTATCATCTGGAAATTCAGGTGCTTTAGATATGATGATCGAGATACCTTTTAGGCTATCAGTAAATGTCGATATTGATAAAATGAAAGAAAGCCTTTATGAAATCGTTATTACTAGTAGATATGCTTATTTAAAAAAGCCAGTATCAATTGTGGTAAGTGAAATCACCGTTGGTTACTCAGTTGCTCTTTTATTTGTCGTTAAGGCCTATGTTTTTGATGTGCATTATGAAAAGGCCTTCCAGACTGATATTGTGTCTAGGGCATATAAATATTTCCAGAAAAATAAGATAAAAAGACCTAATTCAGAACTATTTGTTGTCAATCAAGATTCTAATTTGTAGATATTTTTTATGAAAGATAAATTCTTTGATGTTATGGGAATGGGGTTATCCGGACTATGCATTATTCATTGTATTGTTTTACCTTTAGTTGTTCTCATATATCCTGCTGCAAATTTTACAGAAAATCATTTGATTCATGATCTTATTTTTGTCTTTATTGTTTTAGCTGCTCTTTTATCTTTTCTTCCTCATGCGATAAAAGAGAAATCTTATAGGCTCTTAATTCTTCCCATAGTTGGTATTATTATG
>JAHDHG010000129.1:2149-7728 GCA_020631435.1 Bacteriovoracaceae bacterium
CAGTTTTTCATCATGATAAAAGTTATTTAAGTCTTGGTTTAAGTTTACTGGGAAGTCTTTTACTTATTGTTGCTCATTATAAGCATTATCAAGCAAGAAATTGCTGTGAGAAAAATCATTAAATATTAAATTTATCTTCTAGATCGCTTGTTTTTTTTAGGTTTATTGTTTTCAAGAGCAATGCTAACTTTTAGAGTCCTACCATCTAGTTGCTTACCATTGAGTGCTTTAATCGCTTTTAATGCTTCATTTCTATTTTTCATTTGAACAAAAGCAATACCCTTACTTTTTTTTGTTTTTTTATCTCTATTAATTCTTACAAAATTAACATATCCATAACTTTTAAAAAGATTCAAAATTGATTTTTCATTCTTAGAATAAACAAGGTTTCCAATATAGACTGTAGTCATATCAGAATCTTTCTTGAGATATCCAATAGACATATTGTTTAAATCTTTAATATCTTTAAATTTAGAGCTGTTTTTTAAATTCTTCACATTCCGGCCTTATTTTTTGAGAACTTAGCATGAGTTGAGCTAAATAGCTAAATTTGTTGTGAGAACTGCGAAAATTGTAATATCTATAGGTTTAAATAGTGTGAATCATTGATTTCTAAGTATTTTATTGCCTTATTCTATTATCAATCCTAAAAAAAACATCAATAACTCCCTTTAGGAAAAAAATGACTACCTTCGAATCTTTTGATCTCTTACCGAAAATTAAAAAAACAATAAAGTCGATAGGCTATAATACTCCTACTCCAATACAAGCAAAATCTATTCCTCCTCTTTTAAGTGGTAGAGATTTATTAGGAATTGCCCAAACAGGGACAGGTAAAACTGCCGCTTTTTCTCTTCCATTGATATCAAAGCTTGCAAAAAATAAAGTTCATCTTAAATCAAAAAATGTAAGATCTTTAATTTTAACACCAACAAGAGAATTAGCTTCTCAGGTTGAGTTGAATATAAAAAATTATTCATCTGGTTTAAGGATTAGTACTTGTGTTGTTTTTGGTGGAGTGGGACATCGAAATCAAATTCAAACTTTAAAAAAGGGTGTTGATATATTGATTGCTACTCCAGGTAGGCTCTTAGATCTTATGGGAGATGGGTACGTATCATACGATCAATTGGAATTTTTTATTTTAGATGAAGCAGACAGAATGTTAGATATGGGCTTTATTAATGATGTTAAAAAGATTATGAGAAAGCTTCCTGAAGATAGGAAAACAGTTCTTTTTTCTGCTACTATCCCCAAAAGTATAGTCGGCCTGGCAAACTCATTACTAGATAATCCTGTAAAAGTTGAGATTAGTCCTGAGTCACTGACAGTTGAAAAAATTGATCAGAGTCTCAATATTCTTTTAAGAAAAAATAAACTGAAACGACTAAAAAAAATACTCACCCAAGAAAAGATGGGTTCAACTTTAATTTTTACCAAAACTAAAAGAGGTGCAAATAAAGTTGTTGAGTTTCTAGAAAAGAGTAATATTGCATCAGCTGCGATTCATGGAAATAAATCTCAAAACGCAAGAGAGAGAGCTTTAAATAGTTTTAGAAAGAAGAAAATTAAAATTTTAGTTGCAACAGACATAGCATCTCGTGGAATTGATGTTGATCATGTAAGTCATGTTATTAACTTCGATCAACCAATGGAAGCAGAAGCTTACGTACATAGAATTGGAAGAACAGCTAGGGCCGGTAGGGAAGGAGTTGCCATTTCATTTTGTGATGAGACGGAAGTGAAACTTTTAAAATCTGTTGAAAAGTTTATTAAGAAGACCATTCCTGTGGATACATCTCATACTTTTCATGTTGATTTGAATGAGCTAGGAACAGCTTCAAAGAAAACTAAAAAAGTAAGTCAGAATTATAAACGCACTTTAAAAAGACGCAGAAGTAGTAAACCTAAAACTAGAAGATAATTAATATAAATTTGCAAAGTTAAAGATTATTTACTTAATCTTATTCTCGTGATTCCATCACCAGAGTCTTTAGGGATTTCAATCTCCAGATCAGAATTCTTTGCAATAAAGCTTCTTAGCCAATTTTTTAAAATTCCATTCCCATGACCATGAATAATTTCAACATAAGGAAGATTATTGGCAAATAAATCTGAAACCATAAGTTCCACTTCATTTTTAAACTCATCAAGTCTCATTCCTCTAGCATCAAGAATAAATTTTTCGTTTCTGTTTTTTGTATAAGAAAAAGTAAACTTAGATGGAGTATTAGGCTTACCACCAGGGCCAAAGGCGAGATCATCAAAGTCAGCTTCAATTTTAAAATTATTTGAAAAGCTTAATAAAACTTTTTTATCATCTTCATCTACTTTTAATGCTTTTCCAATTTTTCTAAGAGGTTTATAGATATAGTTATGGCCTGTGATAGGAGTGACCTTTTGAGAACTATACATTGCTTCCTCCTTTTGCTCGAGGATGGGCTCATTGGAAATTTCAGCAATTTTTTTATCCACTGTTTTCACACTGCTAATCTTTCCCTTTTTTATATTATCAAGTAAATCATAACTTTTCTTCTTGATGCGCTTTACTTCCTCTCTAAGTTTCTCTATCTCTTCTTTTGTTTTAAGCTTTAATACACCTTCTTGAGCTTTGAGTTGATTATTTAATTGATCGTTTAACTCTTTTTCTTTTTTTAGCTCTTGATCTAATAAGGCCTTCTTTTTAGAGACTTCAGCAAGCAAATTCTCATAATCAAGTTGCTTTTTATCTAATATTTTCTTTGCTTCATTAATAATATTGCCACCAAATTGAAAATCTTTGGAAAGGTATTCAAAAATCTCAATGGCCCTAGAGCTTCCTGGAGAATCATAAAAAAGCTTATAAGTTGGAAGACCAGTTTCAGGATTAAATCCCACGTGAGAGGAAAGGAAGTTTTGATGTTCGTGAGTTTTAACTTTTAGCATCTGGTGATGAGTTGATACAAAGATCAAAGGGTTAGATTTTTGTTTAAAGTAATCAAAAAATCCTAATGCTAATGCAGATGCCTCTTCAGAACTTGTGGAGTTAAATATCTCATCAATGAATATAACTGCATTTTGACTTAAATTATTTGCCAAGTGAAGGTAGTTTTTACTCTCTGCTGCGAATGAGCTGAGGCCTTCTTCAAGGTTTTGATGATCTTGAGATAAAAAATAAATTTCATCAAACAAAGGAATAGTAGCATTTCTAGCAGGAATAAATAGTCCAATATGAGGAAACAAGCAAGTTAAGCAAATTGATTTCAAAGATAGTGTTTTGCCTCCTGTATTGGGACCTGAGATCATAATTCCTTGAGATGATTTCTTAATTTCAATATTATTTTTTACCGGATCTTCTATAAAAGGATGATGAAAGTCTTCAATCCAAAAATTTTCTTTTTCATCAATGATAGGTCTTCTCAAGTCATGGTCTTTAGAAAATTTACCCATAGAGAAAACATAATCGCATGAGAATATCATTTTCGATATTTTAGAAGTTTCTTTTTCAAATACACTTAGAATCTTGGTGAAGTCTTTACAAATATTAAATATATTCGCTTCTATCTCTATTGATAGATCTTTTCTTTGATCAGAGATTTTAGCTAAAGATTTTGGTTCTATATAAAGTGTTTGACCTGTATCTGATCTTGCATGAATAAAGCCTAAATTTTTAGAGTAATGATCCGTCTTAATTAAAAGAACATAATGATCATTGTAAATATCATAGGTGTTAATTTGTAATATTTCTTTTTGAGAATATTCTTGAATTAATCTTGAAAGAGTTTCTTTTGCTTTTAGATCTAGAGCATTTCTTTTTAGAAATAATGGTTTTAACTTTGGGTGATTTTCATAATCAATCTTTCCATCATAATCAACAAACTGTCTAAATGGTCTGACAAGTTTTGAGTAGATAGATTGTATTTCTAAATTCTCTAAGTGCTTTTTTTCAAAAAGATCTGAAAATAAAATAGAATTTTGATGAAACGTTTCAAATAAAACAATAATTTGATGAATTTCCATAATGCTCAAAACATTTTCTTTCTCAATTTTTTTTTGAAATTGATTGATATTTATTTTCCAATCAAGATTTTGAAGATTTTGATAGAATTGATGATAGTGTTCCGAGTCTATATATTTTATTGATTTTTCTAAAAGCTGGTAGGCCTGAATAACATCGTTTTTACTTTTTTTTCTAGGAACAGATTGAATTTTCTCTTTGTTCATTTTGAAATAAGAATTTTGTGCTATTCTTGAAGTAATTAGCTGCCAATCAATAAGATTGAGTAGTTTTAAATCACTTTGAGCTAATAGGTTGAGTTCCATGATTCAAGATTACCAGACATTATTGGATCAGATAAATAATTTTCCTGCAAATCAAGGTTCACCTATACAAAAAATCTTCTCAACTTCGAGATATTTGGCAATAAGCATGAGATCTCCAGGTAAAACTTATTGGCTCTATCTTGGTAGAGGAGGTGGACATGAGGGTATTTGGTACTCTGAGGCTTCTCCTATAAGTAAACTAAGAGTTCATAAAGATCAACTTTTAGAATACTTACGAAAGTATATGAGTGGCGGAATCTTTGATTCTCTTGAGATCGATGAATTAGATAGAATTATTAAAATTAATTTTTGGAAATGGGGACAAAAGTCGAGTTTCCTATATTTTTATAAAGGAAGAGAAAGTCTCTTCGCTTCAAACTATTATTCTGATAAAGAGAGTATTCATTTTTGTTCATTCAATGGAAAACAAAAAGATGTATTAGATTTTAACTATTATGATGATTTAGGAAGGTCTTCATTAGAGCAAGGAAAAAAGAAGAACTTCAAAAATATCGATCACTTGCTTCAAATAGAGATTAAAGATCGCTCGATCACAAATAAGAAAAAAGTGAAGTTCCTAGAAAGGAAAGTTAAAAATATTGAGGGTGATTTAACTAAAATGCTATCCATTCCTAACATTGAAAACCAGTTAAGAACATGGAGCTTTAATTTAAATAGTGGAGAAATCGTCAAAGAATTAAAAGAAAAAAAAATAACTCTTAGTGGATTTAGATTTAAGTTTGACTCTGATTGGTCTGAGCATAAAAGAATTGATCATATTTATTCAAAAACAAAGAAGTTAAAAACGGTCAAAGAACATTTAGAGAAAAGATTACAAAAGACCAGGTTGGAGCTTGAAGATTACAAAAATAATACGACTGAATTAACTCAGCGAATTATAAAACCATTATGGAATAGAAAAAAAATTGAGGTAAAATCAAAATTAGATATATCCTTTCATGAGTTTATTTTTAAAGATTTCAAAATAGCCATAGGTAAAGATGCGAGATCTAATGACTCACTTAGAAAGTCTTGGGCAAAGAAAAATGACTGGTGGTTTCATGTTGAGGATAGGCCAAGTGCACATGCTTATGTGAAAAATTTAAAGGAACAGGTCTTGGGCCCTGAGCTTTTTCAAGAGATCGCGAGTAGGTTGAAAGAAGTGACGAAAATTGAATCTTCCGAAATTCATTTAATATATACTCAAGTAAAAAACCTGAAAGGGGTTAAAGGGATAGCTGGTTCAGTTTTTTTTAAAAAGGAAAAAAGATTTTCTT
>JAHDHG010000130.1 GCA_020631435.1 Bacteriovoracaceae bacterium
AGAGTTGGCTGGATAACTCATCTTCATTCCATTGCTTACCATTTGAACTGCAATCATAGTTAAACTCATTCCTGCAATTTCTTTCTCAGCACTCTCAACGACTTGTCCTACACCGTGACCAGGACAAACTACATAATCTGATATTTGATATTTTGGATTACTCATAGATCTAATTTATCATACTTAAGACTTAGATCTTGGTTTGTTAGTAATCTTTACAGCTGTTAGTTTTCTATACACTTTAAAGATTTTTGAGAATTCATAACTCATTAAAATTATTAAATTCTTTGAAATTATTTCATGGCATTCAAATTGCAAAAACTAGACAGTAGGAGAACAAAATGAATTTTAAGTTTTTGGGTATGATTTTAACCGCATCTTTTTTATCTTTTTCAACCATTTTAGAAGCACCAATTGATGAAGAAGTTAATAGAGGACCAGCTTTCGATCCTGAATACATTCCATATGATGTGAATATGGAAAAAACTTTAGAAGAACAAGTACATGCTTCTTATATTCAACTTCAAAAACATATGAATCTTTGGTACGGCTATATCAAGAAAAGAAAAGAAGCATATAAATCTAAAACTAATTACTTAGATTACCACCAGTACGGCACGGAACAACCTAGGATTCAGGTTGTAAACACACAACCTATTCACGAAATAGATAAAGATATAATTAAAGTGCCAGTTGAGGAAATAGAAAATAAAGAAAATGCAGGAAAGGTATATTAATTAAATATACCTTTCATAATCCAAAGTGGACCAATTAAAAGAAACTTTAAGTCATCAATAAATGATGGTTTTTTTCCTTCAATTTTGTGACCAACAAATTGAAATATCCAAGCAATAATAAAAACTCCTACTGCAAGCATTAGTAAATTATCAAATTTAAAATAATAGATACTACCTAAAGCTAAAAACACTTGAGTGAACATAACTAAAAAAGGTTTTAGACCAAGAGTAAAATAAAAGCCTAATGCTAAAACAGCAACTAAAGTTGCCCAATTAAAATAAGGAATATTAGACATAAAACTAGGCACTGGAATGCAAAACAATAATGCTATCACAGACCAAAAAATAGCAGGCACGCAAATTTTATGAATAATAATATTAGTTTGATTTTTATGAGATACTCCGTAAGCATCTAACCATTCATGTAATTTCATAATCTAAATCTACCGAAGATCTCCAAATTTGATAATAACAAAAGTTAAGATCTTCTAATCTTTTAACGCTATGCAATTACTTAGACAAAAAAAAAGGCCTCAAGATGAGGCCTTAAGATATTTAGAATCTTCCTAAAACTTCATTGGTATCGAAAAAGTAAGAAACTTCTCTTTCAGCTGACTGAGGAGAATCCGAACCATGAACTGCATTTGCTTCTAAAGACTTAGCATAAAGCTTTCTTAAAGTTCCTTCTGCTGCTTCTTCAGGATTTGTCGCTCCCATAATTTCTCTATTTTTCATAATCGCATTATCACCTTCCAAGACCATTAACATTACAGGTCCAGAAGTCATAAAACTTACTAAAGATCCAAAAAATGGTCTTTCTTTATGTTCAATGTAAAAACCTTCCGCTTTTTCTTTAGAAAGATGAGTGAACTTTGCTGCAGCAATTCTTAGACCTTCTTTCTCAAATCTAGAAATAATATTCCCAATATTATTATCTTCAATAGCATTTGGTTTAATAATACTTAATGTCTTTTCCATTATATCTCCTATAAAAATTTATAATACACTTGCTAATTTTTCACCAAGCTCTGCTGGACTTCTCGCTATAGTCACTCCGCATTGCTCTAGAACTTTAAATTTTGCTTCAGCAGTATCATCCCCTCCAGAAATGATAGCCCCAGCATGCCCCATTCTTTTTCCTTTAGGTGCACTTGCTCCTGCAATAAAACTTACGACAGGTTTGTTCATATTATCTTTAATCCATTTTGCTGCTTGAGTTTCAGCATTTCCACCGATCTCACCAATCATAATTACTGCTTCAGTGTCAGGATCTTTTTCAAATAAATCTAAGCAATCGATAAAGCTTGTTCCGTTAACTGGATCACCGCCAATACCTACACAAGTAGACTGACCAATATCTCTTTGAGTTAACTGATAAACTGCTTCATAAGTTAAAGTCCCTGATCTTGATATAACACCTACGTTACCTGGCATATGAATATGACCCGGCATGATACCAACTTTACACTCTCCTGGAGTTATAATTCCAGGACAATTTGGACCAATAAGTCTTGAATTAGATCTACTAAGTGCAGCTCTTACTTTGATCATATCATTAATCGGAATCCCTTCTGTAATAGCTACAATCAATTCAACTCCAGCATCAATTGATTCTAAAATTGAATCAGCTGCAAATTTAGGAGGAACAAAAATCATAGCAACATTAGCACCAGTTTCATTCACCGCTTGAAAAGTAGAATTAAAAACAGGAATTCCTTCATGAATCATTCCACCTTTTCCAGGGGTAACTCCACCAACAACGTTTGTTCCATAATCTCTAGATTGTAATGTATGAAAAGTCCCCTGTTTCCCTGTAAGACCTATTGTAATTAACTTTGAATCTCTATTTACTAATATAGACATCTTAAGCTCCTTTAGCTGCCTCTACAGCTTTTTTTGCAGCATCTGCAAGATCATCAGCAGCAGTGATCGCTAAACCTGACTCTGCTAATAGTTTTTTTCCAAGAGATACATTTGTTCCTTCTAATCTAACAATCAATGGAACAGATAAAGATAATGATTTTGCAGCCGCAATAATACCTTCAGCAATAATATCGCACTTCATAATTCCACCAAAAATATTAACTAGAATAGCTTTAACATTTTTATCTTCTAGAATAATCGAGAATGCTTTTTCTACTGTCTCTTTTGTTGCTCCTCCACCTACATCTAAAAAGTTAGCCGGCTCACCACCATAAATCTTAATAATGTCCATCGTCCCCATTGCAAGACCAGCACCATTTACAAGACAACCAATATTTCCATCTAAAGAAATATAAGATAGTCCATACTTACCAGCTTCCAATTCCTGAGCAGACTCTTCTGTATGATCTCTCAATTCTTCAATATCAGGATGTCTAAAAAGAGCATTATCATCGAAATTAAGTTTTGCATCTAGTGCAATTACTTCACCTTGCTTAGTTACAACTAACGGATTAATTTCTGCAACCGAACAATCTTTAGAAATATATAAATTATAAAGACCTTGAAGAAACTTAACACATTTCTTCATAGTATCGCCTTCAAGTCCAATACCAAAAGCAAGTTTTCTTCCTATATAAGGAGTAAAGCCAGTTGAAGGATCAATAGCAGCTTTGATAATTTTTTCTGGAGTTTCGTGAGCTACTTCTTCAATATTTACTCCACCTTCTCTAGAGGCCATCATGGTAGGTAATCCAGTATCACGATCAAGCACGATGCCAACGTAATATTCATGTTCAATATCACAGCCTTCTTCGACTAAAACTTGATTTACTTTTTTTCCTTCCGGACCAGTTTGGTGAGTAATTAACTGCATTCCAATAATATCTTTTGCATGCTGTTCAACCTCATCAAGCGACTTAGCAAGCTTCACCCCACCGCCTTTACCTCTTCCTCCAGCATGAATTTGAGCTTTAACTACCCAAATATTTCCACCTAAATCTTTAGCAACTCTAACAGCATCTTCTGGAGTCTTTGCAACTCCACCATCAAGAACACTAATATTAAAGTCCTTCATCAAGGCCTTAGCCTGATACTCATGAATATTCATGAAATCTCCTCAAATTATAGATAACTTTTACGAGCTCTAGATTAATGGATACTAGTAGTTATTTCAATTAAACAATATAGAGCCACTAAAAATTTATTTACTTATCCACAGTAGAGATTTAACATTTTTTTATGAAAATATTTAGTTTATCAAAGTTTATATGTTTAGGCGCTTTGCTCCTTTCTTGTAGTGACGAATATTCCAGATTTACTGGTCCAGCCAGTTGCCAAGGAACATTTGAAGTAAGTGGTACCCAATTTTTATTTTGCTTTGACTATACCCCGGATTTTTACAAAATTTATCTTGAAAAAGACTCAGAAGAAGATTGTGAATCTGATGATGATCCAACTATTACTACTGTTTACTCTAACAATTCTTATTGTAGTGATGCAAATAAAGTTGCTGGTAAATGTATTCTTACTGAAATAGAAACTAGTTCAAATGTTGAAATTTTTTATTATGAACCAGGCTTTGATTTAGCTTCAGCTGAGTCAGCTTGCAACGCATCTGCGTCACCGGGTGAAACAACTGTGAGTTGGGAGCCAGTAATCTTATCAAATTTTAGATCACAAGAAAGTAAGATCCTTCTTGAGGATGAAAAAGATATAATTAAGCACTTTTTCAGAAGAGAAAGATAACTTGTATTATTCCATCTACCCTTCTCACTTTAAGCTAGATGGTGGTGCAATGTTTGGGATTGTCCCCAAACCACTATGGGAACAAAAACTTCCAGCAGATCATAAAAATAGAATTGAAATGAACTGTAGAATGTTTCTCATTCTAACAGATACTAAAAAAATAGTTATTGATCTAGGTGTCGGAGACTACCACCCCGATAAATTTAATAGAAGATTCGGTCTTTTAGATATTAATAATCCAGTCGAACAAGTATTGAGTGAGAATTTAAAGATTTCTACAGATGATATAACCGATGTCATTGTCACTCATTTGCACTTTGATCATGTTGGTGGATTAGGAACAGGTGATGGTTCTGAGTTAATGTTTAAAAATGCAACATTTCATTTAAACAAAAATCATTATGAATATTCCAAAAATCCTACACCAAGGGATGCTGGTTCTTTTCACTTTCAGTATTTTTCTAAACTTGTTGAGGAATATTCGAACTTAGATCAAATAAATTGGCTCACTGAGGAATCTGAAATCTTAAATGACAATAATTATAGCTTAAAGTTTAAATTAAGCCATGGTCATACACCTTATCAAGTTCTTCCTTATGATGATAAAATGATATATTTGGGAGATTTACTTCCTACAAGCCACCATTTAAATCTTGCGTGGACTATGGGATATGATCTTCACCCTGGTGATTGCTCTATAGAGCGAGAAAAAATATATGACTGGATTATAGAGAAAAATTTAGTCATGGTTTTTGATCATGATAAAGATTACTGGGGTGCGAAAATTAAAAAAGATTCTTTTAGAAAATACTCATATGAAAAACTCTATCAATCTCTTTCAAATGATTTCGAAGAACATCAATTATAGCTATATTACTGCTATGAAATTTTTCACATTCCTTATGCTTAGCATAAACTTATATTCTCAATCTATTCCTACTCAAACAGAATATCTAACAAAGAACTTATGGAGATTATTTGTTGATATACCTACTTACCAAATAAGAGAACTAAATGACCTTGCTGGAATCACTAGGTTCGATTTTTATTATCAATCTCATTTAAAGAATAAATCAAAATCGCCTTTTCATTTATTCAAGGGGAATAAACATAACCTTGAAGTTTCAGATGAATCTTCTTTTGCCTTTAATAATACCGTTCATGAATTTTCAGATATTGTAAGACTTGATTTTGGAGTTTGCTCAGGGATGGCCTTTT
Organism: Bacteriovoracaceae bacterium; assembly: GCA_020631435.1. Classification (GTDB taxonomy): domain Bacteria; phylum Bdellovibrionota; class Bacteriovoracia; order Bacteriovoracales; family Bacteriovoracaceae; genus JAHDHG01. The sequence goes on from JAHDHG010000130.1 coordinate 5,625, forward strand.
TACTCAGGAAGTTTCATCGACTTTCATATTTTGATCCTGATAATCTCATTAATCAAAATGTACCAACACGAGAAAATCATGAAGAGTGGGTGAAGTTTTATTATAAAAAATTTAAAAATATTCAAAAAAATAAAGTTGAAATCTTCCCTTATTTTAAAAACTTAAATGAACTATCAAGTGACCCCGTTTTCAAAGATCTTTTAAAAAGAATTACGTTAGATGAATGGGTTATAAGAAATGTGAATGTCTCTGGTATTAAACAGGTGCTTGAAACAAGAAAAGACAAGTTATCTAAAAAAGAAATCAACAAGCTCTACAAGGATATAAACCAACGCTTAAATTTAAATTACAAACCAATCATTTATTTAGCCGCAAAAAGTCCAACAATTTTAACCAAAAATCATTCTCTTCACGTCGTCAATGTTACTGGGATTAAGCGAGATAATGACAATATTATTATTTATTCATGGGATAATAATCATCAGTACCTTCCTAAATCTTTCAAGAAATTGATTATTGATAACAACGGAGAAATCTCAGGAGACTATAAGGAAATTCATAGAGTCGGATTAATTCCACATGATGACTTTGAAGTAGCTCAAATTTTGAGATCTAAGATTTCGTGGTGCAATAAAACTAGAGTAAATACAATGTTTTGCAGTGGGTTAATATATTAATTTTTACACTCTCTAGCTCCTATTTCATTAAATTCATGCTACTAAAGTTCAATGAAATTATTAATCCCAATTATCTTATTAAACCTTTGTTTTGCCCAAGAAGTACCTACTCAAGCAGATATAGCAAAAGAAAATATTCATCGATTTTTTCCAGATATACCAAAACATTATTTCAAGAATTTTTTTTACTCTATCAGAGCAAGAGATTACGATTTTTTACTTCAAAATCATTTTGATCCAAATGTATACTCTCCATTTAACGTCTTTAAAGGTGATAGCAAATACTTAACTCCTACCAAAGATGCACACCCAAGTTTTGCAAATCAAGATTATTACTTTGAAGATATTGCAAAAACGGGGTTTGGTGTTTGCTCTGGACTTACTTACTTAATGAGAAAGTTTCATCATTTATCCTTTTATGACCCATTTAATAAACTTAATGAAAGCATTCCCCTTGAAGGTAAAGACCCTGAAGGTTGGTTTCAGTTTTACAAAGAGAAAATAGATAATGTCATAGCTCTTAAGCCAGCAATCTTTCCTGGATTTAAAAACTTTAATGAACTTTCAGCTCATCCTGTATTAGGTGAATATTTAAAAGAGCTAACCTTAGGAGAATGGGTTGTTAAAAATTTAACTGTCGCAGGTCTCACTCAACTTACTTCAATTCAAAATAAAAAAATATTCTCATTAGATGTTGACGAGCTTTATCATGATCTTAAATTTAGATTAAGTCTTGGCTACAAACCAATCATTTATGCTTCCAAACATAGGGATACTAAGTTCGTAAAAGAAGAAGGTTGGAGTGCACTTTTTGACAAAGAAAAATTGAAAGATTTCAAAGGAAAAATTAAGAAATTAAAAGATGTAATTTGGATCCATGTTTTGAATGTTTATGACATAAGAAAAATTGACTCTCTTGGATCTTTTGAAATCATGACTTGGGATATTAATACAGTTCACATGGAAGATGTACCAAGGAAAATAATTATTAAAGCTAACGGAAAAATCGAAGGAGATTTCAAAGGTGTTGGATATGTTGATTTATATCCTCACGATGATTTTGAAATTGGTCAGATTGTTATGAATAAGCTTGAGTGGTGTTCTTTAAACAAAATACACAAAAGTCTTTGTAAGCAGAGAAAATTAGAATTTTAATTTAATGAAACTCTATAAAATTAACACTTAGATCTTATCGATTAAATTCACCACATAGCGAATCATTTACTTCTCCTATAGAAACCACACCTAATGCAGAAAGCATTCTTAAGTATTCATTTATTTTTTTCTT
>JAHDHG010000131.1 GCA_020631435.1 Bacteriovoracaceae bacterium
ATAAAAAGAAATATTTGTATAATTTTATTAAATGGAGAGATAAAACAAGACAACAGCTTAGTTTTTATCAACAAGTAATTAGAACTAAGGAAAAAAAAAACAACAGATCAAAAGAATTTAGTGCAGAAAAGTTTAAAGCTTTTGTCTATTCGCAAGAAGCGAAAGTTTATAAATATCTTTCAACAATACCTGCAATTTATAGAAAAACTTATTTGCTTGAGACTATGCTTTATAATGAAGTTGGTCCTTTAGATTCCGAAGGAATTGAAAAATATGATGTCTTGAAAACTTTTTATAATCGTACAATTACATCACCATTTAATAATATCACTGCTAGAGATAATATCTATAGATATTTAGGTGGATTAAATATTTCTAAGTTTCCTTGGATTAATACTTTATTTAGAACAGGAGAGTATTCATTTACTTATCATTATATTTCTTCGGTTAAGAATATTTTCTGTCCACCATTAAGTGACTGGTCTAATAAGTTGAGAGATAAGAATATTTTAATAGTTCAAAAATTTCTTGGATCACATGATGCTGCTAAGGATATTGAGAAGCCTTTTTATTATTTCTCTAGGGTTTCTATGCTTGGACGAATTAATATGTCTAGAATTTGGCATAAATCAAACACTCCAATTCTTGGACTTGTCGGTATTTCTATAAATAATTCAACTTTGAGTGAAAATATTAAAAATGAAAATTTTCTTTATCATTATAGGTTTAGAAAAAATAATATTGAGTTTATGGTGGTAGAAATTGATGAAGATCTCTATGTTGTAGAGATAGAATCAAAGAAAATATACACCTATAGAGATCCAAATATTTTTCAATTTTTCTCACGAGGATAATCTTCTAAATTGACCTTTCTGCCCCTATAGAGCTATAATTTCTCATCTTAATAAAGGGTTATTGATGAAAAATTACTTATTTACTTCTGAATCTGTAACTGAGGGACATCCTGATAAAATGGCTGATCAAATTTCAGATGCTGTTTTAGATGCATATCTATCTGGAGATAAAAACTCTAGAGTTGCATGTGAGACTATGATCACTACTGGTCTAGTAGTTTTGGCAGGTGAAGTAACTTCTAAGACAAATGTTGATTTTCAAGAAGTGGTAAGAAATAAAATTAAAGATATTGGTTATGATCACTCTGATAAAGGTTTTGACTGCAATACTTGCTCAGTCATGGTTAGTTTAGATAAGCAATCGCCAGATATTTCTCAAGGTGTTACTGAAGGTGAGGGAACTTTTAAAGAACAGGGTGCTGGAGATCAAGGGTTAATGTTTGGTTATGCTATCAATGAAACTGATTCTTTAATGCCTATGAGTATTGATCTTTCTCATAAGCTTGCAAATAAGCTTTCTGAAGTTAGAAAAAATGGAACATTGGGTGAGCTTAGAGCAGATGGTAAAACTCAGGTTACTGTGGAATACAAAGATGGAAAACTTGCAAGAATCGATAGTATAGTTGTTTCTTCCCAGCATTCAGAATCGATGACTCTTTCTCAGATTACTGAAGGAATAAGAGAAGAAGTTATTAACAAAATTGTTCCAGCAAATTTAATAGATAGCAATACGAAGTATTTTATCAACCCAACAGGGAGATTCGTTATTGGTGGACCAATGGGAGATTGCGGTTTAACTGGTAGGAAGATCATAGTTGATACTTACGGAGGTCATGGTGCACATGGCGGAGGAGCTTTTTCTGGAAAAGATCCTTCCAAAGTAGATAGATCGGCGGCTTATGCTACGAGACATATAGCAAAGAACATTGTTTCAGCAGGCTTATGTGACAGAGCTTTAGTTCAAGTTGCTTATGCTATCGGAGTTTCAGAGCCAATGTCAGTAAATGTTAACACTTTTGGTACTGCTAAGATTGATGAAAATAAGATCGAAGAAATCATTAATAAAGTTTTTGATTTAAGGCCTAAAGCCATTATTGATTCGCTAGGTTTATTGGCGCCAATCTACTCCCCAACGGCAGCATACGGACATTTTGGAAGAGACGGAAGTGATAAAATGTTCTCTTGGGAAAACTTAAATAAAGTAGAAGAAATTAAGAGTTACTTATAGGTTTTCCACATCAAGTAAGGCTTTGTCAGATCGTTGACACGATTTGTATATCCGGCTAGCATACTCAAGTATTTATGGATGATTTAAATAATTTTGCAAGCTCATTTTCTCTGTCTGGCGCTCAAACTGGACCTAGAGGTTTCAACGATGATCCCCAAAGGATAATCTTTTGTGATACTCCAAAGATTATTGTTCTTGAAGACGATAAGGCACTCTCAATGAGTCTTAAGCTTTACCTTGAAAAAGCAATGAATGCTGAGGTAATTGTTTTTAATAACGGTAGTGAGTTCCTTGAAAAGTTTGTTAATAATCCAACTAGCGACCCGTTTTGCTTACTTGCAGATATTAGCTTAGGTTCTGGGCATGATGGATTATTTCTTTTAGATCTTCTTGCTGATAAAAAAGTAAATTTCTTTTCAATAGTAATGACTGGCTTTGCTAGTATAGAGACTGCTATCTCTGCTACGAAGAAAGGTGTTTACCATTATTTAACTAAACCATTTGAATTAGAACATCTTAATAAACTCATTGTTGATGGTTTTGCCCAAAAGCTTAGAATGATTATTAAAAATTCTCAAAATGGCTTTATGGGATTTAATACTTCTGGTAATGATATTGCTCAAGCGAATAAGAAAAACCCAGTGCTTCCGAACTTAACTGATGATGATGTTTTTATGAATATGATCGGAAGATCAACGGCGATGAGATTGGTTTTTGATAGAATTAAAAAAGTGGCCCATTCTGATTCAACGGTTTTGATTTCTGGTGAGTCAGGAACAGGTAAAGAGCTTGTTGCAAAAGCACTTCATGCTATTTCTACTAGAAAAAATCAATCAATGGTTAATGTTAACTGTGGTGCAATTCCTGGAGAGTTGTTAGAAAGTGAACTCTTTGGTCATATTAAAGGCGCTTTTACTGGTGCGATTTCAGATCGAAAAGGTAAGTTTCACCTTGCAGATCAATCTTCAATTTTTCTTGATGAAATTGGAGATATGCCCTTAATGCTTCAAGTGAAGTTATTAAGAGTCTTGCAATCAAGACAATTTGAGCCTGTTGGTTCTAGTGGAACAATGAATATTAATACTAGAATTATTGCAGCAACTCACAAGAATCTTGAAAATGAAGTTGATGAGGGTCGATTTAGAGAAGACTTATTCTATAGATTAAATGTTATCCCAATTAATCTTCCATCACTAAGAGAGCGAAAAGAGGATATCCCTCTTCTTATTTCATTTTTTCTTAAAAAGTATGTAAGTGCTGATCAGAGTAATATTATAGAGTTTTCTAATGAAGCTTATGATTTGTTATTAAATTATAGCTGGCCAGGAAACGTCAGAGAGCTAGAAAATGTGATTGAGAGGTTAGTAATTCTTAAAGGTGGATCTACTGTTATACCAACCGATCTTCCTAATAAAATATTTAAAGGTAACCCTTTAACCAACAGAACTTATAAAACATTATTTGAATTACCTGAGGAAGGTGTTTTTTTAAAACAAATTTTATCAGATATAGAAGATTCACTCATTCTCCAGGCCCTTGATCGAACGAAAGGTAATAAAAACAAAGCATCTAAATTACTCAATCTTAATCGAACAACATTAATTGAAAAAATTAAGAAAAAAAAGCTACTTCTCTAAATGGCACCAGGGCCAAAACGCCTATTCGAATATCTTAGCTTTTTAGTTAAAGATGTAAGTGAATATTTTTCCCTTTAAGCAAAATTTTCCTTTTTTAAAATTCAATTCAAGGTAAAATATTAATAGATGATCTTCTTAAGTGAAGATAAAAAACAAGGAAGTTTTTTGAAAAGATCAGTCAGGAAGAAATTTCTTATAATTTTATTCTTATTTTCAAATATATCTATTTCTTCAGAATTAATTCACACTGAATTTTCTTCTAATATCAATGAAAAGAATACTTCTTTTTATGATTTAAAAAATAAAAACTTTTCAAAAATAATTTCAGAGTTATCAAGAAAGAATTACAAATCATTAAATGAAGATGAAATGTTCAATCTTGCTGAAGCAAACTTCAGAATGAAAGACTATGGAATTTCTTTAGACTTATTCAGAAAATTTGTATTTCTTAAAAATGATTCAGTCAATGAATCTAAAGCCCAGATAAGAATTGTTGAGATCTCTTATTTATTAGGGTTGCCGGATGAAATATTAGAGAAAGCATTGTTTAGGATTCAAGAATTAAACTCATCTAGAGCATTAGTAGCTTATTCTAAAATTTTAAATGTTTATATTAACATTAGTAAAGAGCATCACAAGGATTTAAATCACGCTTTAAATCAAGTTGTCATTCCTGAGAAGTATTCGAAGCTTTTAGGATTTAAAAGATTTGTAAGAGCGAAAGTATTCTTTGAAAATAAAAAGTACAAAGAGCTTATAAGTTATTTAAACCTTATAAACCCTGCTCAAATAGAAAATGTATCCATTTTAAAGAGTTATTTTTCAAGTGCACTTTCAAGTATTTTGAAAGATAAAATACAAAATAAAAATTTTATCGGAGTAGTAAAATTTTATAACGAAAACAAAAAATCTAATTATATTTTAGATACACATGCTAAGGATTTAAGTGCTCTTTTAAGGAAGAAAGTAAGAGCGATTTAATTAAAGGATATAGACAGGAGGTCTTATGTTAATTGAAAATTTTGAAGTATTAGGGATGAGTCCAAAGTACTTACAAACAATTGAGTTCGCTCGAAATGTTTCTGTAACAAAAAATCCAGTATTGATCATTGGAGAGTCAGGAACAGGTAAGAGAACAATTTGTAAGTACATTCACCAAAGCTCAGCTAGGAGAGAACAGCCTTTTTTGATAGTTGATTGTTCTGACACTAAGGAAAATGTCGAGAGACAAGTACTTGGATTCAGAGATGAAGCTGGAAAGTTCCACAAAGGTGTTTTAGAGCTTGGGAATCATGGGATGGTTGTATTCGCTAATATTGAAGGTTTAGATGAAATATTTCAAAGAAAATTATACGTTATTTTAAATGAATTAAATGACTATGATCTTGATATAAGACTTCTTGCAACAACGACAAAAAACCTATCGAAATATGTTAGTTCAGGAAGGTTTAATAGAGCTTTATTTTCTTATTTTGCAGGGACACAAATTTCTGTTCCAAGTCTAAGAGATAGAAAAGAAGATATAAGAGTAATTGTTGATTATTTTTGCAAAAAATTTGCAGAACATTATCAAAGACCTGGAATGGTTATAGCTGACAGCGCATTAGATTTAATATCGCAATCATACTGGTCTCAAAATTATACTGAGCTTGCTGCAGTGATTGATAATATTGCAAAAAATACTAATATCACATTAATTGATAAACATGCAATTGAGGAAACTGAAAGAGGGACTGAGTCTCAAGGTAACTCTGATGAAGAAGGATCTTTGAAGTTAATGTCATTAAAAGAAGCGGAAAAACTTCTTATTAAAAAAGCATTAATTCATACTTCTGAAAATAGAACTCAAGCTGCTAAGATTTTAGGGGTTTCGATTAGAACTCTTAGGAATAAAATTAATGAATATAGAAGCGATGGATCTCAGTTTTTTATAAATCTAAGATAAGATCGTGCAGCTCTTGAAAATATCCTATAAAAAATTAAGCATACTTGGGTTAGTATGCTTGATTTTTTTCTCTACGTTTTATTTAGTCTCTAAAAAAGATATGAAAGTACTATTCACTGGGCTTGATAATAGTGAATTTGATCTGATTGAGGGTCATCTTAAAGAACATGGTTATTTTTTTAGTTCAAATGTTTCTAAAGGTGAAATAAGTGTTCAAAATCAAGAATTAGTTTCTTTGAAAATTAATTTTTTGACGGATCTTAAGTTCAAAGACTTTAATAAAATTAAGCTTATTCCATCATTGAAAAAATCAAATATTTCAAAAAATTTAGAGAGAATAGAGTTAAAGAAGATTTTGAATAACTTTCTGTCTAACTTTTTAAACGTAAAAGAGATTTATTTTTCTCCGTTTAGGTTTATTAACTCTAAAAGAGCACCAAGCTTAGTTATACTGGTGGATAATGAAAAACTAAGTTTTGAAACTATTGACCAGACAGTCGTAATGCTAAGTAGATTTGACTTGGGAGTAAACTCTGGAAAAATTCTTTTTCTTTCAACACAAGGAAAGGTTTTGTATGACTACTTTAAATTGCCAAGGCGAGTAGAGGGAGCATTTTTAGTTACGGCCTTAAATAGAATTTCTATTATAGATAAGAACATTAATGAATTTTGGTTGTCTGAAAAAGGTCTTAGAAATCAATTTACAGAAATACAATATAACTTAAAAAAAGATAAATTTATCATTGATAATATTATAGATAGTGGATCAGTATTTTCCTCTGTGGAAGACTTGAACTCTGAGTATCTATATATGTCATCAATAAAACTTGAAAAGAAAATCAAAGAATCAGTAGATCAATCAAATGTGGTTAATATAGATCATGAGTTTTTTAGTGAAAGTGAAAGAAATTATTTTAACTCAAAAAAGAGTGAGCAAAGGTTTGTCTCAGGATTTAGTTTAAAAAAGGGGTTGTTTCTTTTTCTTATTCTCTCTACTCTTATTGCTTTTGGTTTTTTGTTTTCAAGAAAGATCAAGCATTCAGATAAAATTATGGGTTTTAGTATTAATAATTTGAATAAGATTATTGAGAATGAACCTCCACTGCTTGTCAGCTCAATTTATTATCACCTGCCACTAGTGCAAAGAATCAAGTTTAGAATGAAGACTTCAACTCAGAAAATGAATGCTATTCAAAAAAATAAGAAATATGCAATTAGCGCCAGTTCAGAAATAATAGAAAAGTCGATAGAGTATCTAAAAAGCAAATATTAGATTTCTAATCTTACTTTCTTTAACAATTTACATAATTCAGAAGATTGCTCTCTATAAATTCCATATTTAGGAAAAAGAATATAGTAACTATCTTTCATGATATGATCGTTAACCTTAGAATTAATTATTTTTTGATCTTTTTTTACAAGTTGAAGATTTTTTAATCCAGGAATAAGTGCATCTTCGGGATGTGTTTTTTTTATTTCACCAGAAAAACATAAAGCATCTAATTTTATTGTTTCATTTATATTAATTTCATGATTTTTGAAATTTTCAAGAATGGCGACCCCTTGGTTAAACTCTTTCTCTCTAATTCCTTTTTCCCCAAGCTCAATAGTTACGAAGCCTATAGACTTTGAGCTTGCAAATTCTGAGAACGTGCTTCCATCTTTACTTAATGAAAAATTTTCAATGTATATGGTTTTAAATTCATTGAAAGATTTTCTAAGAGATTTAAATAAAGTATTTGTATTTTTAGATTTTCTTATAAGAAGAAAACTATCTTCACATTCTGCAGTTGTTTGATGAAAATCTAAAATAAATTTAAAGTCTGAAGAAAATGATTCAATTTCTTTTGCTCTTTTACCTTCTAAGACTTCCTTTTTCTTAGATAGAAAAGATCTATTT
>JAHDHG010000132.1 GCA_020631435.1 Bacteriovoracaceae bacterium
TGGTTCAAATAATTATATCAAAGTAGTCGGGTGCCCCTGTTAAGTACGGAGAGCCGTAGCCTCTAAGTCTACCTCAAGTGTTATTCCAAACTTCTTGGCTTCTTCCCATCGGTTCGCACAAAGACACCATCGATCACCTGGATTTAACCCTGGAAATGAATATCTAATATTAGGAGTACTTAAATCATTCCCTCTAGATTTAGTAAATTCTAAAAAATCTTTCGTCAAGACTGCACAAACAGAATGATTTCCTCTATCACTTGAATCACTTTCACATTTACCTGTTCTATAATATCCAGACAGAGGATCTTTTGAGCAAATTTTTAATTCTTTATTAAAAATATTTTTATTTTTTATCTTTATTTTTTCATTTGAAAAATCTAATAAGCAATTTTTTTCGGAACATTTAAATGAGTATAAAGTTAAAGGAAAAATTAAAATTAAATACTTCACAGTTTCATTATAGCTTGAAGAAATTAGATAAGAATATTATTAAAGAATGTCTAATAAAAAAGGGATCCCGAAGGATCCCTCATGTATATTACTAATGTCTATAAATCTTAGTAATTGTAGATTCTGAATTCTACTCTTCTGTTTTGCCAATGCTCTGGCTCTTCATTTAAGTAATCATCACCGTAAGAAACTGTTTCAAGAAGACTTGGGTTAACTCCTCTTTGAATTAAGTATTGCTTCACGTTTTCAGATCTACCAACAGATAGTCTTTCGTTATTTGACTTAGGTCCAACTTTAGAAGCGTAACCTTCGATGATAACTCTAGATACAGATCCTTCATTATCTCTTAAGTATGTAGCTACTTCATCAAGCTTAGAATACTGACCACCAATATTAACAGTACTATCAACGATATTTGTTCTGTTGTTATTAAAGTAAACTCTTTCAGCTCTAAATAATGAACCAAGACTTGCTTCTTGAGATCTATCAGAGATTACCTCAGGAATTGGCTCAGGCGCTGGAAGTGGTTCAGGAGCTGGAGCAGGTGCTGCACCAATAGCTCTAATAATCCACATTTCATTATCAAACTTCTCACCGTTAATGAAACCATCAACGTTAAATTCATACTCACCCTCATATCCAGCAGGAACTGTCCATGAAGCCATACCAGTAGTTGTATCAAACTGAAATCCAGGTAAAGAAGAACAAGGAGCTCCTCCAACAACTGAATCATCAATCACTTTATCGTAAGTACATACGTAATTAATTGTATCTCCAGAAGTAGTTGCATCCATTCCAGAATTGAGCTCATTAATATCAATGATAGTAATTGCTTGTCCAACTGTTACAGTTTGATCTGCAATTGAAATTAACTCTGCTCTAAGAGGTGCAGGCGGAAGCGGTTCCGGCTCTGGTGCAGGCTCTTCTTCGATAATTTTAACTTCTTTTGTTCTTTGAGTTTTCGCTGGGTGAATTTTTAAACCAGCAAACAGTGTTAAGTTACCAAGATCAACTTCGTTGAATCCAGCAACACCAGCACCTGCGTAAATATCAAAGTTCTTATGAGCTTTATACTTACCAGTTAAGTAGATATCCATTGAGTTTTGATCAATTTTTTCATTGTTTGCAATATTAGCAGGTGTAGAATCATTTCCAATTGTATGCCTATAATCAACCTCTAAGTTTGCATTAAACTTCTTTGTTAATCTGTAAGAAAGACCACCTTGAACCTTAACTAATTTGTCATAATCGATAACATCTAATTCAGATTCTGAACCATGAGAGTAACCAGCACCTAATTGAAGACCTAGCCTTTTCCAAATTTTCTCAAAAACACCCATAATATTAAATCTGATGGCATGAGAAGTGTTAAAAGCTTCAGACTTACCTGTTGGTATTTCAACACTTGGAAGAAGTGCGAATGCAGTTCTAGCTTTAGCATTTCTATAAAATCTCCACTTTGCTCTTAGCTTAACGTCTCCAATAGCTCCAACATCTCCATCACCGTTTTGAATACTATAAAATGGGTTCTCGTTATTAAGACATCTTGAACCACCGAAAGTATTTCCATTTGCTGTTTGAGTTCCAGTTTGTCTACCTGAACAATCAATACCAACCTGAGCTCTAGCTATTGAACCATTAACACTACCTAATGGACCATTTTCATCACTCATAGATTGTTTCACATAACTAATATCAGCACCAACAGCTAAGTTTCTTCTTAAGTAATAACTTGCTCCAAGAGTACCGACAATATGATTATCAACAACAACACCAATCTTATCACCAGAATTCACATCCTTAGCGATAACAAGTGGTTGTTTTACATAAGCACCAGACAAATGAACTACCCATTTACCTGGATGTTTTAAGATTAACGAATCTTCAATAACGGCATACTTATAAGCATCCGAAAAATAATAGTTTTGAAGATTGATCGCCCAAGCACTAGAAGAGATGAGCAACGCCATAAATAGCATCAAGAAATTTTTCTTTCTCACGATTCCATCCTTTTCAAAAGTTTTTCAGTAATTGTAACTAGTTAAATGATCTTGAATATTTGCTCTCGCGTCAACTGTTTGTAAAGAATACTTAAATTAAAACTTAATTTATTTAAGGGCGTGACAATGATGGTTTTATAATTTTTTTTCCCACTGAAGGACTTCGCCATTTTTTCTCACGTCAACTTTTAGGTAACCATAAGATTCGTTAAGTCCTATATTTCTGAAATTATCTACCGCACAGAAGTGCACGATACTTGAGTATTTTTCTTTCTTTGCAAATGTTTCGAAAAACTCTTTTATTTTATGAGAAACACCTAATCCCTTGTGACTCATTTTTACAGATGTATTTTTTGTTAAGAGAGAAGAGCCCTCTTTTTTCATGAAAAGAGCTGCGACTATTTCTTTCTCTGATTTAAAAGTAACAGAATAAATATCCCAACCTTCACTTTGCTCTTGTTTTAAGTTCTTAAGTGACCATTCAAAATCACCTGCTTCTGCAAACACATCTGCATCGTAATTATAGACACTTTTTAAATCATCTTCAGATTCACATTTTTTAAAAATTAAGTTTGGATTTTTTTTGCTCATAAACCTATTATTTACGTTTTGGCATACTAGCGATATAGGCGGATAAATTTTCTATATCTTCATCAGACAAATTTTTCACATATGGATACATTTTCTTAGTATTATTATTTAGACGCTTTTCGTTTTTAATAGCGTAAATTTGCTCTTTTAAATACCATTCAAATTGCCCAGCAATCATTGGGGCTTTTTGAGATTTTTTTCCATACCCATCATTTCCATGACATGCCGTACATTTTTTATAAAGTTTTGCTCCTTTTTCTAAATCAGCAGAAAACAAGCAAAACGCAAAAGTAAGAAGCAATAGGAACTTCACCAAACTCTCCTAAATAATGATATTTTATAAACTTTATTGAAAATTCTTAATAATTGCAATTATTTCTGATAAAGATTGCTCATGCATAAACTAATTCTTATTGGACCTTTGCTAAATTCAGAAAATTCCTTGGAATTCGAAGATAAGGTAATTTTTGTTGATGGTGGCCTCAATTTTAAGGATTTAGTGAAATCAAAAGAGTTTACTAGTATTGGAGATAATGATTCTTCCAAAACTGAATGTGAGATTAAACTTAATGTATATAAGGACAGATCAGACCTTCACCATGCTCTTTATCACAACCCAAAGTATCAAGAGTATGATTTATATGGTTTTCTGGGAGGACGTCTTGATCATGAATTCTTTAATTTAGGAGAATGTTTCCATTTCATTGATCATCTAGGACATAAGACTAAGGCCAATTTTTATCAGAATGAAGAGTTAAAGCTCCAAATACTACCGAAGGGAAAACATTCAATTATAATCAACGGTCAATTCTCTATTAGCTCTTTAAATCACATGAAAATAGAAATAGCTGGAGCTGCAAAATACAAAGGAAGCTTTAACTTCTCCCCTCTTAGCTCCCAAGGACTAAGTAATATTTCAGACGGTATAGTTAAAATCAACTCAGATTCTACTTTTTTTCTTTTTTATATAAGTGAATAGAATATCTCAAAAGAAAACTTGAAAAGATTAAATAACCAATAATCAGGCAAAGTGTTAATTTAACACCGTAATTTTCCAATAAAAAATTAAAAAGACTTGGAGCTATCGCAGTAGAGACAACTACTATGGCCCAAGAAACTCCTCCAACTTTACCTAAAAATTTCTCTCCAAAAAGCTCGGCGTATAAAGAAGTTCCAGTGGCATTTGCCATTCCTACACTTATTCCAAATGAGATAAACATTAAGACACATGCGAATTTTGATTTAAATAAAAGTAAGATAATAAAGCCTATAATGAGAGGTACAAACTTATAATAAAAGAAAGTAAATGAACCTTTTTTATCAACGTAAAAACCTGTTATAAAGGTAAAAATAAGTTGAGAGATAGAGTAAAAAATAAATGAACCTGCCCATAGCTCTTTAGACCAGTTTTGATAGTTAATTAAGAATTTAAAGTGAAAAAAAACTCCAGTTAACACAAAACCTAAAGCAAGGTTACCCAGAACGAGAATCATAAATCTTGGCTCTTTAATCGCTGTAAAAAAGTCGTATTTCTTCCTAACTTTTTTTACATGTTCTTTTTCATCGTAATGAACTTTTTCTTTAAAATTTTTCAAAAGAAGAAAACTAAAAGGAATAAGTAAAACAAGAAACCCCAATCCAATGAGATGACTAGTAAATTTAAAATCAGTTTGACTGAGACAATAAATTACTAATAAGGCTATAAAACCTTCACCTAAAGATTTGCCAAGGTTCTTAAAACCTAAAAGTTTTCCTCTATACTGACCAAAATATTTAGAAACTGCGGTATCACCAACCATGGGCAAACTAGATTGACCTAAAAATCTGATAAATAAATAAGCGACAAACAAAAGATATATATTATTTGCTATTCCCAATAGAAAGAAAGATCCATATAGACCAATTCCAATTATTGAAATTATCACCTTAAGTGGATAGCGATCAATCAAATAACCAGAAACAGGAACAAGAAATGCAGCTCCCAAAGTAGCAAAACCATATACCTTAGCAATTGAATTAAGCTTTAATCCCGTTAGCTCAGAAATGACATCATTGAATAAAGCAAGGCAATAAGTTTGCCCAAAGCCTGAGAAGAAACCAACTAGTATAGTAAATATTACAAAAGGCCAATGTTGGATAAAAACTTTTTTCATTATAAAATAAATTAATGTCTTTTCTTAAAAAATTATTCTATGAATTTTATAGTCCTCTTAAAAGTGAAACACAAAGACTTTTTTATATAGATTTTTTAAGATTCCTAGCAATTATACTCATGATTATCTATCATACAGGATACGATTTAGCTCTTCTTAAAGTGATGAAGATAAATATGAGGTCTACATTTTGGTATTATTTACCAAGAGTCATAGTTCCACTTTTTTTATTTTCTAGTGGGTTAAGTATAAATTTAAATCAATCAGTTAACTCCATAAGTGAAAATTTCAAAAAATTAAGATTTAGAATATTCAAGATTGCTTTTTTCGCATTACTCATATCCATTGTCACTTACATCTTGTTTCCAAAATTCTGGATATTTTTTGGAACTCTTCACTGCATAGCAAGTTGCTCATTAATTGCGACACTTTTCCTAGGAAGAAGCTTACTTCCTTTAGTAATTGGAGTGGCAATTCAGCTAAATTACTTCCTATCACTCATTCCATTTCAAGATCCGATGGATCAAATTAAAATAAAATCTATGGATTATATTTCTTTATATCCTTGGTTAGGAGTCTTTTTAATTGGAATGGGATTATCTAAGATTTCCTTTGAATATTTGTCTAAATACCCTTGTCCTAAATCGCTTAAGTGGATCAGCTTTATCTCACAAAAATCTCTGCCTATTTATTTGCTTCACCAAGTATTAATTTACTCGATTGTACTATTGATATCTAAACTAATCTGATTGCTAGTTATCTTTATATTGAGTAAGATTAAATCAGGTGGAAACAATCAAAAAAATTGAGAAATTTATAGGCGAAGTCAGATTCGCAGTCATTATTATCTCGATATTCACAGTCTATTTAATCTATGGAACTTTCATGGAAAGTTATCATGGGGCTGAATATGCTAATCGATTAGTTTATAAATCAGCACCATTCATGTTAGTTCAACTTCTCATGTTCTTTAGTATTTTTATTGCAACTTTACTAAGACTTCCTTTTAGAAAAAGACTAGCAGGTTTTTATGTTCTTCACTTAGGTCTTTTACTTTTGTTTATAGGATCTTTTGTTTCTTATATCGCAGGAATAGATTCATCCTTAACATTAGAGCCCAATAATCCATCTCAGTGGGTTGTTTCAAGTGATGCAGAACTTTATTTTAAAACTTCTAAAAATGAAGTTACCATGAAACTTCCTTCAGATTACAAACCGGTTGAAATTAATAAAGATTTTGAAAATATCAAAGTTATCAAATTTCTTCCTTATGCTGATGAAAAAATTTCTTG
Organism: Bacteriovoracaceae bacterium; assembly: GCA_020631435.1. GTDB lineage: Bacteria > Bdellovibrionota > Bacteriovoracia > Bacteriovoracales > Bacteriovoracaceae > JAHDHG01. The sequence continues at coordinate 6,490 of JAHDHG010000132.1, forward strand.
GGAAAAGAGTGAGCTTTCAGAAAGATACCACTCATCAAGTTACCAGCTCTTTAATGATATGGTTAGCGAAGATATAACTCTTTCCTTAAATGATAAGTCTGATTTTAAAAGCTCTGCAAATCTTGGCCCATTATCAATTCACTATCTTCCCAATGGCTTTTTTCCCTGTTTTAAAGAAAGTCAAAGCGATCATATTGTTTGGGATTCGCTCAATCAAGTTTGTCTGAAAAATTTAACTTTTGAAAAAAAGACTACTCCCACTGGAATTGAAATTTTAAAGGCTACAAATGAAAAACAATCTGAAATATTTGTTCCTAAACTCTCACCTCTACCAATTTTCATTGACGAAAATGAAAAACTTAAAATAAAAGAAATTTCTCCATTAAGACTTTTTTCTAGAAGTCTCTTTACCAAGAAACCTCATTTATTTTTATTTGGAAAAACAACATCTTATTATGATCAAGATGAAGAAAAATGGATTGCTAAAGACTTAAATGAAATTGTTGAACTACCTTGGATGGGTTTTCAATTAAAACTTTTAAGGCATGAAGATAAAATGCTTCCTATTAATCTTCCTTATGAAGTGACTCCTATTCAAGATAACAATGAGTTGATCTCAGGTGCTACTCGAGCTGTAAAAGTAAATGTTGAAGGGCGAGATCTTTGGGTAAAGTCAGGAAAGCCTCTAAAGTTTTCTTTAAATGGAACACCTTATTATTTCTCACTAAGAAACCAAGCATTTAAACTGCCCTATCAGTTAACACTTGATAGATTTAAAATGAATTTTGATCCTGGAACAAAAAAGCCGGCATCTTATGAAAGTTTTGTAACTTTATTTGATGGAGATTCAAGCAAGCATCATATTTATATGAATAATCCGTTAAAACATGAAGGACTCACCTTTT
>JAHDHG010000133.1 GCA_020631435.1 Bacteriovoracaceae bacterium
TTGAAGCCATATTCTAAACTAATTTCTTAATAAAAATTGAGCTGATTTTCAGCTTCTGTCAGGTGAGATCTTAAAAAAAAGAGTAAGATTTACTTAAAACTAAATGAAAACCTTAAAGCTTAAGACAAAGCAAGATTTCAAAACTAATTAAGGATAAGAAATAGCTTTAAAATAGACTCTAATTACAAATACACTCTTTGGTATCTGTTTCATCTATTTTAGAAGGATCCCAAGAAAATCTACTTGGAACATCACAATCATTTCTATCTACATCTTTTAAAACTGGATCAGTGGCCCATTGCTGACATGACAAGAGCTTAACTTTTTTAGGAAGTCTCGCTCTACATTTATTTGCATCTGGAGTAAACTTTCTATTTACATTATAACAATAATTTAAACAATCTATATCTTTTATCGTGGACTTCACTCCTTCAGAGGTAAGTGCCACCAAGACAGCAGCGAGAGTAAAACGATCTGCTGGTACTTTTTTAGGCCATAGGTTTCCTGCCCAGCCTATAGCTTTTAAACCAGAAGGTGGTGCCTTTTTGTTTCTTAATATATACCAAAAAGCTTGCTCCGCTAGATTCATCACACTTCCAACCCTAAATCTTAATGCATTATTTAACTTTTGAAGAGCTGGCTCAAAATGTTTAAAAGCAGCAGTTTCGGCCTCGTCAATATCTATTTGATTGGTTTTACTCTTATCAAATTTTGCTATAGTTGATTCAATTGCAAACATTCCTGCCATCACAGCAAATATGTCTGACTCAGAAAAAGGCATATTTTCATGCGCACAACTTCTAGTAAATTTCTCTACAACTAACTGAAATCTTTTTAACTCAGATTTATCTCTAATATTAGCATCATGATATTTTTTAAACTTAGAAAAATAATCAAAATACTTACCATCTTTTGTGCTAAAAACTTTCTTAAATAGGTTATAGAAATTTCTCCTAACACATTTAGCGTCATATCTCTTACCAGCACCTCTAATTTCCTTAGGGTATCTTGTATCACCTTCTTTAATATTATCAATCACTTTGCAGCCAAAACTTGGACTCGCAATCATTTTGGCAGCGTTTGTCTTAATACTCGTTCCTGAAAGTAGATTTAACAAAAACTCTGTCACTTCCTCTAATTGGATCATTCCATCACCATTAGATGAGTAATGAAAAAGATCTGACATCAAAACAGCATTACTAGCACCTTGTTCTTGCTCTCCTACTTTCATTACGCCAGCATCAGCTAAAATCTGTATGTATTCTGTTAAAATGACTGTTACCTGGGAAATAGTTACTTCGGTAGTATATTCAGGATGTTTATCGCATCTATACCCTTGAGGGACATAATACCTATTAGGAAAGCTTGCACTAGTACCTTTAAAGCCCCTGATGTTATCATAGAAAATACTCTTACAATCAAAGTTATTTCTATAAAACTTTATAAAAGGTTTTAAGACTTTCTCAAATTGAGCAATCTGAATGGCACCAGATAGGTTTCTTTCATAAGTATCACCGAACTTAGGTAGAACGTTATTGCCTTTAAAATATCTATACCTTAACATGACTCGCTTGAAATCTTGATAATAAGAAAGATCCTTAGCATTTAGAATGTTTTCAATTTCATTTTCTTGAAGTTTATCAGTCCGCGAAATTCTCTTTTCATTATGTTTGTATAAATCAGGGAACGTAATACCTACTTTTAAAATATCTTTAACTAATCTGATTAGTTTAGACATATCTCTATAGCTAAAGTTTCTAGATTCATTGGCAAGAAAAATCTGCTTAATTCTTAGGATTTCAGAATCATATTTTTCTACGTTAAGTTTATTAAAATCATAGTTTAGTAAACTTTTACCAAAAGTCTTAAGAAATGCATAAATATGGTCTAAATTAAAATAATATTTAACATCTGAACCTTTATAGAGAAGATCGTTTTCAAAACTACTAATATGTTTAAAAAGTTCCTGATAAACGACTTTAGTATCTTTTTCTTGCAGATCAATATTTTTAATTCTGTAAAAATCATAAATAACTTCTAAAGTTGGGACTAGTTTTTGATCAGAGAGAACTCTAAATTCTCTTCTTGTAATAATATCGTCTTTACCACCTAAGAACATTCTTTTTACAAAGTTAAACTCTAAAATTTTTCCTAGAGTGTCACTATAATCTTCAGAAAGAAAATAAGTTAGAATTTCATTAATTGAAAAAGAATTATTATTTTTTATTCTATAATCAAGGATTTTATTTAAAGACTCAGTAATCCTTCTAGCAGATCGAAGCAGCTCATTTTTCTTTGATCTATGTTTAGCGATACTAATTTTATAGCCCTGAGGATAGACATTTAGTAATCGATTCATGACCATAGCTTCTTTATTAAAGAGAATTAAAAACTCCTTCAATAAATTTAAATCAGACTTAACTAATAAATCAGATCTCTTATTTCCAACTCCAAAATTTACTAATTCGAAATAAAATTTAAAGTCTGGAAGTAAATAAACATATTCAGGATACTTATTTCTTATCAACTGGCTTAATTGAGCAAATGAAAAATTATCTGATTCAAGAGAATCATCAGCTTTTTCAACTAAAGTCATATAAAAAGAAAGTTGATTATAAAGACAGTTAATTGAGCTTGAGATTTCTTTATCAAGAATATATTCAAACTCATCTGGTTCAAGATTGCAATTAGCTATTCTTTGATCAACAAACTCCCTATTCTTTCCTTCTCCATCATTAACATTGCCAAACAAACCGTTATCTCCACAAGAAAGAAAAAAAGAAAAACTTAATATAGAAAATAATAATTTTTTAAAAAACATATTTTAGCTCCGTAAAATAAGAATCATTCCTTCGATAATTCACCCAGAAACCATCACCAAATTGTGGTGTTCCGATAATATCGGCGCCAACATTAACTCTGAAATTTTTCAAAGGTTGCCAGCCTAAAGATAGAGAATAAAGTCTATCAAAAGTTAGGGTGTCATATTTTAAATCAAATTGAGCAAAGTATTTGCTCATGAAATTGTAATCAAAGTTTAAATTAATTGCTTGTGACCATCTGGGAATTGTGTCCAACAAGGACTTTCTTTCAAAGTCACTTATTCTTGCAAGATAACCTAAATGTGCATTGAAATCTTCAGCATTATAACGAATCCCAGCACCAACATAATCTTCTTGATATTTCTCAGTAGTAATACCAAATCCAAAGTTAAAAGTGATTGATGTTAGATCTTCAGGCTTTGTTTCAGGTATGGATGTTAAATAACTTATATACCCTTTCCAATGATCACCAAAGTCTGCTCTTAGCTGACCGCCAAAAACAGTATGGTCAAAAAGCTGGGTATTTACTTCTACATCAACATCCGACGATGAACTTAATTTTGCTTTTACTGTATTTGACAGGGAGTTTTCAGGCTTTCTTAGCACATAGCCAGTAAAGTGAATATCCTTAACAGGAGTATATTTCAAATTGAAACCAATGCTAGGTTTGAATGCTACATCTGATAAACTTGGAATGCTGACTGTATATTTGATGTCATAAGTGGTCCCACCACTACTCACCTCTGAAGCTGGAGGCTGAGACCAAGGCGATTTGGAAGTAATGGTCCCATTTTTTCTATCAATGGCCAAAGCTGGATTTAATTGAGGAACATAAACCATTGATCCAAAAACTTCTGCTTCAAACTGTTGAGAAAATCTATACTTATACTTAATGCCAGCAAGACCTTCTTGACCTGGTCTAAAGAAATCGAAGTTTTGAAGGTTATTAACTTTTCCTAACCCCCAAACCTTATCAATTTCAACCCAATTTAAAAGTACACGACCGTAGCTTAATTCTGAGTTTTTCCAGAGATGGGTCAATTGAGCTTCCTTGAGTGACCACATCCAATGATTGGCATCATTAAACCTTAAAGAAAAATCAAACTTTCCTTCTTTATCAATAAATGGTTTCTTATAATCATAATTTACATCAAGATCGACCCAAAAGTTGTTTCCATCTACATCATCAATCTGACTAAACAGATCATTATGCCTTACTCCAACTCCACCATAAAAATTTTTAACCTGTGAATACAAGTTAGATACAAGAAACGTGAATAAAACAATCGCAAGTTTTTTAGTCATAATTAATAGTTAAACCTATGTCTATGCTATCACTTTAGGAATAGCCCGACTTTTTGACCATAGAAATATTTCATATTGAAAAAAAAGAAGACAGTTGAGACATCAATAATTTCAACAACTTAGGAGCCAGTGATAACGCGAAGCATAGTTTTTTCACAATCTTGCATTACTTTTTCTTCAAAATCTGAGATTTCATGATCAAACCCTAAAATATGCAAAAATCCGTGAACATAAAGATGAAAAAGTTCTGAAAGATCGGAAATCTTAAATTCCTTTGCCTGCTTTTTTAAGACAGGAATAGAAATAAAAATATCTCCCAACTCAACTAAAGGAGTATTTTGAATTTCCTTACTAGAATGTCTCAATGAATCATAAATAGGAAAACTGAGAACATCTGTAGTAGAATCCTTAGATCTATACTTAAAATTAAGCTCACACATTTGCTCATCATCCAAAAAATGAAGTGCAAGTGAGAAATCTCTATCTACTGATTGGATATATTTATTTAGTGCGAAACTGCTCATTTGAATTAATTTACCTTTATCTCTATCAGATAAATTAAAAAGAGAAGCTTCATCGATGATTTCAAGTTTTAAATTCACGAATATATTCATAATATTAAAATGACGGTTATACAAAATGAACAGTACAAATTTTCAAGATTTAGTAAAAACAATTAGCGCCTTACGAGATCCAGACTCTGGCTGTCCTTGGGATCTAGAGCAAGATCATCAATCTCTAAGTCCTTATTTAATTGAAGAAACCTATGAATTATTAGAGACATTACAAAGTAGGAATTATAAGGAAATGAAAGAAGAGCTTGGTGATGTTCTGCTACAAATCTTGCTTCACTCCGAATTGGCATCAGAGAAAAATGAGTTTGATATTTTTGATGTGTGCCAATCTTTAAATGAAAAAATGATTAGAAGGCATCCTCATGTCTTTCAAAAACAAAAAACTGTTTCTATTGAGGATTTAAAAGAAAACTGGGAAAAAACGAAGAAATCAGAAGGTAAAATTGAAACTAAATATATCAAGAAAAAAGACCTTCATCTGCCCTCATTAGCATCTGCTCATAAAATTGGAGAAAGAACTAATAAGGTGAAATTTGACTGGGAAAACTCTGAGGAAACATTCAAGCAATTTGAAGCTGAAATCATTGAACTGAAAAACACATTAGGATGTCCAAGTAAATCTAAATTCTCCCAATTTGAAAATACGATTGAAGAAGAGCTTGGTGATGTCTTATTTACTCTTGCTCAACTTTCAAGACATCTAGGATTTAATGCTGAACTTACTTTAAAAAAAGCTAACTTAAAATTTTATCAGAGATTTCAAGAAATGATTGAGTTAAGTGACAAAGATTTTTCAGAGTTAGATCAATCTGAGAAAGAAGAATTATGGAAAAAAGTCAAAGAAAATGAAAAATAGGTTATATAATCTACAAAAGCCTATCATCGGTGTAACCGGTGGAATTGCGACTGGCAAAACAACTGTTTGTAATTTTATCAAGGAATCTGGAGAGCTAGTTTTAAATGCTGACCATATAGTAAAAGAAATTTACCAACAACAGATAACTAAAGATTGGCTGCAAAATAATTTCCATGAAGTGATTGATCAAGATAAAATTAATTTCTCTAAGCTTAGAAAACTATTTTTTAGTGATAGCTCTTTTCAGGAAAAAATTGAAAATTTCATATATCCTAAGATGAAAAACATTTTCCTATCAAAAGTAGATGACTCTGCAGAAGTAGTCTTTTATGATGTTCCACTTCTTTTTGAAAAAAAACTAAACGAAAAGGTTGATTGTTCCTTATTGATTTATTGCAATCCTCAAGAACAAATAAGAAGAGTCTGCAAGAGGGATAATATTGATGAAAATCTAGCGAATAAAATAATTGAAAAGCAAATCCCGATCAATGATAAAAAAGAAATATCAGACTATGTTTTTGATAATTCTAAAAGATATGAAAATATAAATGAAATTAAAGATCAAATATTATCTTTAGTAAAAACAATAAAAGAGAATTTATGATGAATTTAAAAGGCAATTACTTTTCGGGAAACTTTAAAGAAATTAAAGGAGATGTCGTTTATCAAAAACATTGTCCTGGAGATTTAGATAAATTCTTATGGGAAAGTTCGGAAGATGCTTCTCATATTGAAGACCTTATTGAGTCTTCAGTTGAAGGTTTTAAAAAAATTAGAACGCTTACATTTGAACAAAGAATTGATCTTTTAAAAAAATATAAAGAAGTAGTCCTTAGAAGAAAAGAAGAGATAGCTTTAGCAATCGCCCTAGAAGTTGGTAAGCCATTATGGGAAGCAAGGACAGAAGCAGGAGCGATTGCAGCGAAAGTAGATGTCACTATCAGTGACTCTCTTGAAAGGATTAAAACCAAAACTATCCAAAATGTATTACCTGGTCTAGATGGACATGAACTTCATAAGCCTCTTGGTCCATCTTTTGTCATTGGTCCATTTAATTTCCCTTGTCATTTAGCTAATGGACAAATACTCAGCTTATTACTTTCAGGAAATAGTATTATTTTTAAGCCATCAGAGAAAACAATTTATTCGGCCCAGCTTTTAATCGAATGTTTTCACGAAGCATCTTTTCCTAAAGGTGTGATTAATTTCGTTGTAGGAGGAGGAAAGATTGCCTCAAAAATCATCCAAGATTCCAGGATGAAAGGTGTCTTTTTCACAGGATCTAAAACTGTTGGAGAAAAAATATTAGAGGTAACCTATAAAGATTTTAATAAATTAGTAGCTCTAGAGCTTGGAGGGAAAAATAGTTCTATTATCCATGAGGATGCTAATATCGATCATACTCTAATTGAAGTCGTAAAAGCTGCTTTTTTAACAACTGGCCAAAGATGTACTTCAACAGGAAACATTTTTGTTCATGAAAAAATATATGATGAATTTAGAGATAAATTTATAAAGCTTACAAAAAGAATTATTGTAAATCATCCAACGGAACATGAAGAAGCTCCGTTTATGAGCTCGTTAATTGATGAACAAGCTTTAGAAGTATTTAATCAATATCTACACAAAGCAAATTCTCAAGAAGGAAACAACTTGATTGAAGCTTCTGATTTAACTCATCTTAATGGTTTTTACTCATCTCCAGTTATTCATGAAT
>JAHDHG010000134.1 GCA_020631435.1 Bacteriovoracaceae bacterium
GCAAGATTAATTCTAACCTGATACCCTCCAGAAAACTGAACAGGTGATTTAGAAATATCTTCTTCGTTAAATCCTAGCCCACTTAGAATTTTCTCTGCTTTGTACTGATCATATTTTTCATCTTCTTTTAAAACTGAACAGCACTCTTCTAAAACAGAAGATTTAGAAAATGAAATATGTTGATCAAGTTTTGCGATTTCATAGTTTTTAGGAATTTGAACTTCACCAGAGTCAACCTCAATATCATTTAAAATTATTTTTAATAAAGTTGATTTACCAGTTCCATTTCTTCCAATTAGCCCTACACGCTCTTTAGCATTAATACTGAAGCTAACTTCATTAAATAAAATTCTTCCACCATACTCTTTTGAAACATCATGTAGCATTATCATTCTGACAATTTTAACCTAATTTTCCTTACACATTCAATTATTGAATAATCATGTTATATTTTGATAGTGAATCATGTTCTTTATGAAAAATTTTCTAAACTATATGAAGGTTTTTGGTACCCTATCTTCATTAGAAGCTTCAAAAAAGTGTGTGGTCATGTCAATAAAACTTCTCCTAAAACCTTACTAGAGGTAGGCTTAGGCCCTGGTACTACTATTCCTCTTTACGATAATTCAATCCAATACACTGGAGTAGATGTTTCTGAGCAAATGGTTTCTTTGGCCCAAAAAAAAGTAGAAAAACTCAATCTTCCCAATAAAACTCTTCAAACAATTTCACCAGGAAAACTTCCTTTTGATGAAAACTCATTTGATGCAGTTATATCTTTTTCAGTTGTTACTGTGGTTCCAGATTACAAAGATTTTTTTGAAAACCTTATGAGAGTAACTAAACCCGGTGGATTTATTTATATTATTGGTCATTTTCAAAATAATGACACCTCTTCTTTTCAAAAGGTCATTGATAAATTTGGAGAATCACTAACTCAAAAGTTCATGGGTTTTACTCTTAAACTTAAAGAATCAGACCTTAACTCAATTAAAGGTGTTGAACTAGTCGAGAGTTTTTATTCTACCCATATTTTTTCCTACCCACTGAACACTTGTTTAATTTTTAAGAAAAATTAATTGTAAGATCCTTCCCCTTGATCAATTCAAATTAAATAATGAACATTTTTATATGAGAAATTTATTAGTTTTATTTATTTGTTTAAATGTTTTCCCATGCTCTGTGAATATCATGAGTGATTCTGGTATTAGAGGTAAAGCTTACAAAGAAATTATTCAAGATTTAAAGAATTTAGAATCTCAATCTTCTTTTCCAGTGAACTTGATAAAGTATGGAGAAACGAAAAAAGGAACTCCTTTGTACGTGGTAAGATTAGGAAGCCCAGCGAAGAAATCAAAAGCAGTTTTGATTTCAGGAGCAACTCATGGAAACGAGTATTTGAATATAGCAGATAGACTTCCAGAATGGTTTGCCTATAATCATGACGAAATCTCTTCTTTCTTTTCAAATAATGGTGTGATTTATATCGTCCCTATTTTTAATCCGGATGGCTATACATCAATTCGAAGAGAAAATTCGAATGGTAAAGATTTAAATAGAGATTTTTCTTTGGAAAGAAAAAAGGAATATAGATTTGTTGAAAACGAAACAAAATCTTGGAAAAACTTTCTTGATAAAGAAATTGATGAATTTGATTTAAATGTTAAACTCTCAATTGATTATCATTGTTGCTACGGAGCTCTTTTATTTCCTTGGGCATATACGCTGAAAATCCCTCTTGAACCAAAGCCACTAAAAGAGCATGAAGCTTTAGGTAAATTCATGCAATCAGAAATTGATGAAAAGTACATCTATGGATCCACTGGTCAGATTTTATGGTACACTCCAAAAGGTACTTCGAAAGATTTCTATTATGATAAGTTTGATTCTTTGTCCGCAACTTTTGAAGGCGAATATAAAATTGAAGATAAAAACTTTGATAAACACACCAATTGGTGGGTTCAGATGATTAATACTTTATGATCTCTCACAATGGTTATTATTAATAAAGGCACCACTTTTTCTGATATCTATTTTTAGATCTTTTAGCATATATACATAATCATCAATTGTTTTTTGACAGGCGGGGTCATAATCAGATTTATTCTTTGTTGCACAACAAGTAATATTACAGTTTCCGGCTTCTTTACTTGCTTCGGCATCATAGTTATTAGACGCATTATATGTGCACCCAATTTTAGCACCACATTGATAGTCTGATACCACCTTCCCCTTAAACTCCAAACCAATGGATGCAATTTTTCTTTTGTAACTTTCTGCAGTTGCTTGGCAATCTTTCTCAAAAAATTCGTATCCAGGCTTAGCACAACATTCAATACTACACTTCCCAGACTCTACCACTTGTGAGTTTTTAGAATAATTTATCACGTATGGATGATTAAACTTGCAGCCACGCTTCACTAGTTTTTTTACTTTCTTTTTCTTAATTACTTTTTTAGGAACTATTTTAACTTCTTCCTTTTTTGGTACTTCTTTCTTTACTACTATCTTCTTCTTAATATCTTCTACCTCACTCGAAAGCTCTCTATAATCTTGTTTCTTATCTTCTTGAATCAATAAATATCCAGAATATCCAATCGCTGATAAAATTAACAACATTACTAATGAAAGATAATGAGCTTTCTTCATAAAATCTCCTTAATTGTTTTATCGACTGGGCAAAGAAAAACTTGATCAAAGTTTTTTGCTTTTCAGATTTCTTGTATTTTTTTCAATTTAGCTCAGAATTATTTGTAATTAATACCTGATAACGCGACTCGGAAATTTCTTTTTCTTACTTTTTCTTCATAATTTTTCTATTAATGATAAGTCTATTTTTAAGGAGTTTTCATTGAAATTACTTATTCTTTTTTTATCTCTTAACTCTCTCGCTATCACAAAAAAATCTGGCATGTGTAAGCTTTTGGCAAGTAAGGGGAAAGTTGAAGCTATTCTCAAGGATTTAATGACGAGAAAAGAGGTCGATGACTATACTTATAAATATGCTGGAATACCTAAGCTTGAGTACATTAATGAAGGAAAACCTTTTGCTTATTGCTCAGGTTCAGTTATTGGCCCTAAAACTATACTTTCCGCTGCTCATTGTTATCAAGGGACAATTAATCAAGATATCAAAGTTGAAACTATTGCTATTATGAAGCGAGTTAAAAAGGTAGTTGACGGAAAGGAAACTTTGGTCAGAATGCCTTATTGTGTTTCCAACCCTTATTGGTCGCAAGATCCTAGATGCGTTGTTGGAAAGTTAAGAGCTGAAATTACTACTACTTATGATGATGTTTATGCTGAATGCTTTAATGATAAACTTGATGTTGAGACAGTTGATTTAAATATAAATAAAGGTTGGCCTAATTCTTTAATGGCAAATCTAAACTCAAGAAGAAGATTTGATTTTGCTATCTTGCATACAGATCAAATTATTTCAAATACTACTTCTCTTTCATATTCAACTGATAAAGATCTCCTGAACTCTACAATTGACAGAGCCAACTTTGGTTTAAGTTGCAAAATTTATGGCTTTGGCCCTTCTACCCCTGAAGAAGAAATGGGACCTTTAAAAGAAATGCAAACTACACTCTCAAGATCTCATAGAACTCAAGCCGTCAGTTTTAAAGATGTGACTAATAATGGAGATTCTGGTGGTCCTATTTTATGTCCCATAAATGGAAAAGATCAGATTGTCGGTGTCGTTTCTAGATCTCTTGGAAATACTGATGTCTTCACTTTGTTGGCCGAAAACTCAATCTGGCTTGAAAAAACTTTGGGATTAAGTGAATTTGTTAGAAAGAATAAGAATGACTTCGACGAAATAGCACTTTCTTATGAAATTGATACTATCAAGAGAGAAATGGATATCACTCAATCTTGTCTTAAGAAAAATAAAAATAATATTAATTCTCCTTCTAGTCGATTTACGATGAGACAGTTTAAAAATGGAATTAAAGAAGTAAAAAAGCTACTAAAAGAAGCGACCTGTGATCCTTCAGAAAAAGCGGTGTATCAAAGAGGATTTTTAAGAGACGTCTATAATAAATCAATCGACTTAAGACTTGCATGTGAGCAATCAAGTTAAATTAATTTCTCTAATGAAATCTAAATAATTCATTCCAACTTGTTGTATACCGAGGAGATTTGAAATTTCGATTCATCCTCCATGCCTTATCTTCTATTCCACAAGCTAATGATTTAATTGTACCCTTCCCTTCTCTGGTATTAATGAGGTCAACGACCTTCATTAAACTTTCATCTTTTTGCTTATCTGTAGCATCTAAGAAATTAATTTGATACTCATATTGATCCATAAAACTAGAAATTTTGGCTCCAGCTTTTTTATACTCATATCCATCTTTAAAATATTTATCTACAAGTGCTCTCGCGTGATGGATAAGCTTTATGGTGTTAGATGTTGGATTTGTTAATTTCATTTCTCCATATAAATAATATTGCGGAGTATTTTTAAAAGAATTAGTCCTCGCAAAAACGGAAATCTTTAAACATTTTGATTCTTGCTTTCTTAGCTTTTCTGCAGCATTAGAAACATAATTTGCTATTGCTTTCTTAAGATGCTTTTTCTTAAAAACAGAATCGCCAAAAGTTCGGGAACACATAATCTCTTTTTTCTTTTTAATGGCTTCGTTAAATTCAAAACATTGAATCCCTTCTAACTCATGCTTCATTCGTAAACCTAAAATAGAGAATATCTTTCTTATCTTTTGATCATTCTTATATTCTTTTAGATCATAAGCTGTTTTTATGCCAAGCATTCTCATTTTGACTGCATTTTTTCTTCCTACTCCCCACAAATCTTCGATCGCTACTCTTTTCAATGCAATATCCTTAAGCTTCACATTGTCTAAAACAACAACTCCATGCGCCTTCACCGATGACTTCGCTACTTTATTAGCAACTTTTGCAAGAACCTTTGTAGGTGCGACTCCTATACTCACAGGTATCCCCACATGTAACAAAATAATTTTTTTTAACTCACGAGCAAAAGCATCCGGATTTTTCACACCGCTTAAATCAATAAATGCTTCATCAACAGAATATACTTCCACTTCTGGTGAGAATTTTTTTAAAAGTGACATTACCCTATCTGAAATATTGATATAAAGAGCAAAATTAGTGGAAAAAACTCTCAGGTCTTTAGTTTTACAAAGATGTTTAAATTTAAAATAAGGCTCTCCCATTTTTACACCTAGGGCCCTTGCTTCTTTCGTTCTGGCAACAGCACAACCATCATTGTTAGAAAGAACAACAACTGGTTTCTTATTTAAATGAGGCTTAAAAATTCTTTCACATGAACAATAAAAAGAATTACAATCAACTAATGCAATCATAATCTTATATAAAATCTCGAACCAAACCTATGACCACACCAAAAATTTCAAGTTCATCATCCTCTTTTACAATAATCTCTTTATATTTTGAGTTAAAAGATTTAAGTCTTATTTGAGAGTGAGTCATACTTAATTGCTTACAAAGAGGATCTCCGTTAAAAAAAAGGGCAGCAATGGAAAGATCCGCGGGAGCAAGCGATCTATCAACAACCAAAATATCATCTTGTTTAATTTCTGGAGACATGGAATCTCCACTGGCCCGTACGAAAAAAGTTGCTTCTTTATTCTTCATGAACTTCTCATCAAGTGATAAGTAACTATCGACATAGTCTTCACTAATACCAAATAGACCACATGCGAGTTCTCCTGAGTAAAAAGGAAGCCAATTATTTTGTACTTCTTTAGATGTTTTTAGATTGCATTTCCCGAGGATTTCCACTAGATTAACCATATACGCAAATTTTACGTATGTCTAGCAGGAGGAAAAAATATCTTATATGGCTACCAGCTTGAACTGGCTCCACCACCTCCGGAACTCCCTCCAGAAGAGCTGCTGAAGCTTGATGAAGAGCGACCACTATTGCGATATTCAGCGCTACTATAATATGAAGGAGTATAATCATATCTTCCAGCATTGACCTTAACAGCATATCCTTTATTAACTAAAGCTTGGAATTTTTTTTCTTTTAATTTGATGTACTTAAGAAAAGCTTTCAAAGATGAGTAGTGAGATCTATTCGATCGAACATAATACTTGCTAATTAGAATGACGGCAATAGCAGCAAGGACTGAGTAATACCAAGAAGCAAATGACCCGATAAGAAAAATAAAAACACCAGGATTAACAATAAAAAATAAAATAAGAAGAATTTCCATTCCTCGAAAATCAAGATTAGTATCTTTGGTATGATCATAATTATCAATAGACTTTTCAAACTCTAGTGAAGCAGATTTGTTTTTAGATTTAACATAAAATGGCAAGAACAAGAGCAAAACAAAATAGAATAGATATAAAATAAAACCCAATTTATAGTTTGAAGTAAAGCTTGAACCAGCTTGAGATAAGAGCTGATCAGAGATAGAAAAATTTGTCTTAAATTCATCTGTCCCAACATTCTTGTAGCCTGCTAAAGTAAAAGATTCAACAATAGCCTTTTTCATATTATTGTTTCTCAAAGAAGGAGCGAGAATATTATCCAAGATATCAAGTGCAATCATATCAGGAATATTTCCTTCAAGACCATAACCGACTTCAAGTCTTGATTGACGGTTATTCATTGCTAAGACTAAAAGAAGACCATTATCTTTGTGGGCATCACCTAGTTTCCATGTATTAAAAGCGCGATTTGCTAAAGACTCAATGGATTCATCATTTAAGTCTTTAACTATGAAGACTGCAGGAAAGATATCCGCGGAGACTCTCAATTTATCAAAAAACAAATTAATTTCTTTTTTTTCATCAAAAGAAAGATATTGATGTTCATCTATAATATTAGGAGAAAACTTAGGAATGTCATCTAAGGATAACAATAAGGTGGAATTTAGGATCATTAGAAGAAATAAAAATCTTGCCATCTGAAGATTATAAGTGATGTTATAAAATTGTCCCAAAATATTAAGAAAATAGAATAGAGAAAAAAAAGTGCCCAAAAAGTGAGCGAGCTTACTACTTAGAGCAAATTAAGCGGATCCCCTTGGCTATTTTTTTTATAATCGTAGATTCAACATCACTTTTTCGTTTCACAATAAAGACATCAGTTTTACAAATACGCCCTTTATAAGGTGAGGGTCTCCTAATTAAATGATACTTCGATTTAAATCTTTTATTATGCTCATTGATAATAAATAAGGGGAAGTAGCCAGCTGATTTTGATTGTCGGCATAATTCAAGA
>JAHDHG010000004.1 GCA_020631435.1 Bacteriovoracaceae bacterium
AAATGTTGGGGTTGTTTTCAGCAGGTTCGCTGAGGAGGTTTCGGTGGATTTGGGTCAAATGGCTGGGGAGGAGGGACTCGAACCCTCGACACATGGATTAACAGTCCACCGCTCTAACCAACTGAGCTACACCCCATTAGATTTAATCCGTTTAAAATTTATATTAATATCTCTAAACTTTGTCTACGATTTTCTAGATTATAAATAGATCAATTCAATCTCTTTTTCAGCTTCCAGGTACCTTTGAGTCATTTCAGAATTTTCTAAACAAAGAGTGTTTTCCCTGTGAGAGCCTCTAGCTTTAAATCCAATGAATTCTTTATCTTTATTAGATCTGATTAAAAACTGATCAGTCATCATATCTGCATTGTCTGTATATTCAAAATTCTGCTTAATTTTATTTTTTATAGGCTTAATCTCTTCAAGCATAGATCTGTAATGAGGACCTCCATCAAATGGGTCAATTTGCTCAATATATTTAAATCCAATCTTTTCAAGCATATTCTTCAAAGGAACCGTATTTTTATTGACGGCACCTATGGCTTGCTGAGCTTTTTCAGAAAGTAAGTTTGCATAGATATTTTCAGCAGGGAAAAGATTTAAGATAAATTCTTTATTCTTCCTACTGAGGATATCAGCTTTTTGATATTCCATATTAAAAAATTTCTTTCCTAATGCTTCCCACAATGGAGCTGATCCATCTTCGTTGAAGGGAGGTAAGAGTTCGGCATGAACCTCTTTTCTAAAATGAACTTGATTAAAGGCCATATATAAAAACCTAGAGAAAGCAATTTGCTTGCCTAGCTTTTCACTGTTTCCCCTGTACTTTGGTGCCAGGACGAGGCCTCCAATTTCTGTAGGGCCCTCTGTTTCAACATGAAGTCTTAGAGTCGTATGAGTGAAATCCTGATCTACGGAATAACTTCTTCTGTATTCTTTTCCAACTTTGAGTGCAAAATGTGGAATACTTGAAGTACCGTGCTGGGAGTGAATAACACTAGTTCCAATAACTTTATTTTCTGAAAGGTCTTCAAGAACAAAAAGAAAAGTATTCTGAGGATTAAAATCATTTGAAGTAAATGAATTAATAGACTTATGTATATTCTTGGTTAATTTTTCAATGTCGTTTGGCAGGTTTAAAAAGTTTTCAAGCTTACTTAATTCATAGAGATCTTCTAAATCCTCTTTTTTTGCCTGTCTTACTATATACATGATTTTTGCAGCATAGCTTTAATCCATTACTTAGCAAATAACGCGAAGCAAATATGAGTTAACTAATTGAAGCTAAATGGTTAGAATGGGCTTGTAATTTATGAAACAGGGTTTAAGCCAATTAGAAACATTATACTCCAAAGGGCAATTTAAAGAAGGTCTTAGTTTTCTTGAGTCCATGAAACCAGAACTTGATTTAGGTGTTTATCATTATAACAAAGGAACCTTTTTATCAAAATTAAATGAATTCGCTGAAGCAAGACTTCATTTTGAAAAGGCCAAAGATTTTAATTTTTCATCAAATGTCCTTGAGAATAACTTACAAGTAGTAAAAAACAATTTAGGAGTTATCGAATTAGAAAAGGCAAATTCAAATTTTGAATTTATTTACAATTTATTTGATTCTATTTCAAAAGATTATTATCTGCTTTTCTTTTTATTATTTATTTTAATTTCTCTAGTGGTCATAAAAAGATATAAAAATATTTCATTAGCTATTTTCTTGTTATTTCTCTCTATAGTTCCATTGGGAATACAAAAGTTTTTAGACAATCAATATAAACAAGCGATAGTCCTTTCAGAGAAGCCTATATTTGATGGGCCATCTGAGATTTTTGAGCAAATATCAGAAGCGCCAAAGGGTGCTAAAGTTTTACTAAGTGATAGTAGAGAAAATGATTGGTTTTTAATAAATTACCCAGAATCTTTAAGAGGCTGGGTTAAGTTAAGTAACGAAAGTTTTTTAAAGGAAAACAAAAATGTTCATTAGATTTTTTTTAGTTTTTTTGTTGGCTTCATGTTCATCTGTAGATACAAAAAGTGTTCAAGGGAAAACAGATGCTGAACTTTTGTATAATCAAGCAAAACTCTTAGCTTCTAAGAAAAGCTATACGGTTGCATTAGAGAAGATAAAGACAATTAGATCAAAATATCCTTATAGCTATTTTGCAACCCCTGCAGAACTCCTAGGTGCTGATATTCTTTTTAAGCAAGGAAATTATTTAGAGGCAGCAACTTCATATCATGTATTTAGAGAGCTTCATCCGAGATACCAGGAAATGGATTATGTTCTATTTATGATTGCCCAATCTTATTTCAAGCAAATGCCATCGACTGCTGATAGAGATATTTCTATGACTCAAAGAGCAATTAGATCTTATGGTGAAATGTTAGCTAGATTTCCTAATTCCCCCAATAGCAAAGAAGCAGTTAAAAATTTAGAAATTTGCAAGAAAATGGTTGTTGATAAAGAGAAAAATATTGCAGATTTTTATTTTAAGACAAAAAATTATGAAGCTGCACGTTACAGGTATCTTCATATTGCTAATAGATTTAAAGAACCTGACATTTCTAACTATTCAAAAGTCAAAATTGTGGAAACCTCATATTTACTTAAAGATTATCCTATGTGCTTAAACTATATTAAAATGTTTGCAACTACTCTAAGTAAGGAGTCAACTGCCGTTGCAGATGGTTATGTAACTAAGTGTAGCAAAGCTTTAAAAAAATAGAGGGTTAAAGAGTTGAGATTAAAATCTGAGGTTAAGCATTTAAAAGAAAAAGCCAAAAAATTTTATTATGAGGCTCAATATACAAAGAGTTTAAATGTTCTCAATGAAGTACTTACTTTTGAGAGAAATGATGATGAAATTTACTTCTACAAAGCTAATATTCATCATATTCAAGGGAAAATTGGTTCAGCAATTGATTGTTTTAAAAGCGTTCTTAAGTTAAATCCAGATCATACGGATGCAATGATTAGCTTATCTGTTCTTTATAATGATATTGGTAAGTACGAAGAGGCTCAGAAGTATTTCAACCAAGCCAATTCCAAAGTTAAAAATGGATCAAATGGAGTTGTAGATAATCATATCAATAAGAAATTCGCTGGACTTCATTTTGAGATTGCTGAAATGTATTTTGCTTATGGAAGATTTGATGAAGCTTTGAGAGAGTATTCTAAGGCTTCAACTCTTTCTCCTAATAATTTAGAAATAAGAATTAAAACTGCTAAAACTCTGGATAAAAAAGGTTTTAAATCTAAAGCACAAGATGAGCTGGTGAAATTAAAATCAGAATATCCAACATCTCTACCTGTGAGATTAGCATTAGGGATTCATTACTATTCCAAAGGTAAGATTCTTGAAGCTCAATCTGAATGGAATTTTATTTTAAATAAAGATCCAGGAAATAAAGAAGCAAGAATGTATCTTACACTTTCGAAGTCTGCCACAGAAGTCTCATTGTAATTTAGAAAAAATTATTTTTAGTTTGAGTTCTTATATTTGAACTGTTTTGAATCTTTTAGGAGAACTTGGAGATTCAGGATTATTTCTAAAGCTTGAAATAGATCTCTTTAATCCGTCATAAACTTTTTCGCTTACTGAAAGTTTATTATCTTGAAGAACAATTTGTTTCCCTCTTAACGATTTAATATTTACAACTATTGGAGCTTTCATATTTGCTGAAATACATGTTGGATCAGAGGGAATTGTTAAAATATTATAAATTGCTTTTTCAGAAGAAGATTCATCTAGTTCTAAACAATTAAGATCAGATTTTGGTAATGGAAAATTGCAAGCTTCTGTAAAAAAGTTAGGTTCAATAATCGGAAAACATACATTGGGTGATTTTGTAGATTGAAGCCAAAGAATTAAACTTGAATCATCTGGGTCAACGATACAAAAAGAAGTTTCGTTCTCAAAACCTAGAATTCCTTCCGGAAATGAAATTAGTTCTGTTTCATTAACAGATAAATTTCCAAATCTATTTGATTTAATTGAAACCAAAGCTCTTCCTTTGTGTAACGCAGTTCACTACTATATGGTTGATGTTAACAGTCGGCTATTTGATGATCAATAGTTTGCGGAGCTTCAAAAACTTTTAAAAACTGTCATTTCTATTACGAAATATCGTCAGTAAGTCCTTTAAGTCCTTCTTGGCTTGGTTCTAATGAGATCTTATTTTGGTCTTGAATTGCTTGGTAAACTTCTTCTCTGTGGATTTTAGTTTCTTTTGGAGCTTTAATACCTAATCTAACTTGCTTGCCTTTAATTTGAACGACAACAATTTTGATATTGTCATCAATCGCGATACTCTCGCCAAGCTTCCTTGTTAAAACTAACATAGTTAATCCTCAACTAGTTACTACTATTAAACAATAATAGTTTCTGTTTGGTTTATATATGCAATATTTAGTACTGCTATAGTAGCTTGGCAAGTATAAAGTTAAGATTTTTTAAGATTTTTTCAATTTTATGACATGTGATCAATAATTTTATTACTTAGTGCGTTGATATCAACAGTATAGCTTTTGTTTTCTATCTGTTTTTTTAATTCAAGCACTCTCTCACTGTTATCTATTTCATCTGCTTTATATACTTCAGCCAAGGCCTTAAGAAAGAATGAGTCATTCGCAACATCAAATCTTTCTTCTATATATATCTTTGAGAATTTTCTTTTTCTAAGAACTTCAAGTTCATTTTGCATAAAACTTTCCCCGTTATCAGAATTATACTAGAAGGTAGATTATATTGCAGTGCAAGGAAAAAAATTCTAGTAAGATTTAGTGATATCTAAGATCCAATTAATATAAGGCCTTATGTCTACAAAATATTTAAACTGATTAGAGTCACAGTGATTGATACTATTTTGATGGCTTAATTCAGCTTCGAACATAAAACCATGAAGGAAAACTTCTTTATTTTTATCTACAGAATAAAGACCTCCTCCACTATTTCCAAAACAAGAATTATCTGGAGATTTAATTTTAATAGTGTTTGGTGATTCTTCAAAAGATGTAATTTCTGAAAAGCTATTTTTAAAAGTTACATTTTTAGTATATGTGGAAATAAAATTAAAGTTTTCTTCAGAAAGTAAAATCTTGGAAATTGCAGGATAAAAACTTTTCTTTGAAATATTAAAATTGACTACTTTAAGAAGAGCAATGTCATTTTCATTTAGATTTAACGGATTATAAACATATTCATTATGGATAAAGACATCATCAACTAAGTAGACACCTTGATTTGATTTTGGGAAAAATGAATACTTTCTTTTGTCTACTACACAATGAGCTGCAGTAAGTATCCAATCTTTGGATAATAGAATTCCTTTACAAAATTGTCCGTTTGAATTTCTTAGTTCAACTTCCCAAGGTATTTGATTCGAATATGAAGAAAAAGAAATAAGTAATAGAAGTAAAACTTTTATCATAAATCTAATTATGACTTAGATATTGTTCATGAGTTTAAAAATTGAAATTTTTACTACTTAGCTAAGAAATTGTATAAATAATGAACAAACAAGTAGGTAATAATGACTAAAAAAACAAGCTTTGAGGCGAATTTAGCTGAATTAGAGAAGATGGTTTCTGGACTTGAGTCTGGTGATATGAGTTTAGAAGAAAGTCTTAAAAACTTTGAGAAATGTGTGAAGTATTATAAGGCCTGTAGAGATTATTTATCTAAAGCAGAAAAAAAGATAAAAGTACTCGCTGAGAATTTAGAGGAAGAAGATTTTGATTAAGGTTTTCTTTTTTATTTTTCTTTCATGCTCTGGAATTCAACCTATCTTCAAGAACGAAGAAATCATTGTTCCTTCTGAAAAGTCATCACAAGATTTTGAGAACAAAGAAGAATTCTCACTTTCTAAAAAACCTCTTGAGATTGATTTGATCTTATTAGGCAATGGATTTAATTCATTGAGTCTCTCTTCGATCTTTAAATTTATTGAAGATGAAAAAATTATAATTAAAAGAATTAATGGAAAGGGTTTTGGGCTAGTCTTGTCAGAGCTTTATAAAGAAAAAAGAAAATCAAATCTTATTGATTGGCTTATATATAAAAACTTTAATAATCTAGAGTCCTCTTCTCTTGGCCTAGAAAATAAGTTTTCTGAGGCAGTGACAAAGCTAATTTATAAAGAATTTAAAAATTCTGATATCAAAAACCAATTAGTTAATGAAACAAGCTTGTTGAAATCCAGTACAGATTATGATGATAGCAATTGTTTAGAGTTTGAACCTGAAGAGAACAATAAAATTTGGTGTATTTTCATGGGTATTCAAGATCGAACCGAGGATTTAACAGAGAATACCCGAGTTTTTGAGTTGTCTGGGATTGGGAATTCTCAAGATTCACTTGTAGATATTTTAGAGCGAGGTAAAATTTATTTTAAGGAATCCTTAATAAAAGAGTAAGTTTGAAAAAATTTTTTAAATACTTCGTATTACCATCAACATTAATAATTTTTTTAGTAATTGGTTTTTTTGCCTATAACTTTTACGTGAACTTTGACTTACCTGACGTTGAAAAGTTAAAAGAATTTTCACCACCCGTAACTTCTAAAATTTACTCGCGAGAAGGAAAAATTTTATTAGAAACAGGTAAAGAGAAAAGAGAGCTGGTAAAACTTGCTGATTTGCCACAAGTTTTAGTTGATGCGTTTATTGCTGCGGAAGATGGAAACTATTATAATCATAATGGTGTCGATTATATGGGTGTCCTAAGGGCTGCTTGGGCAAACCTAAAAGCGGGAAGGATTGTTCAAGGTGGGAGTACAATTACTCAACAAGTTGCAAAGAGTTTGCTTCTGACTAATGAAAGATCTTTTAAAAGAAAACTTAAAGATTTTATATTGGCTCAACATATAGAAAAAAAGTTTTCTAAGGATGAAATTCTTTATCTCTATTTGAATCAAGTTTATTTTGGTGGTGGATATCATGGAGTTAAAGCTGCTGTTAAAGGTTATTTCGATAAAGAGCCAACGGAAGTTACTGTTGCTGAATCTGCATTGCTTGCCGGTTTATTGGTTGCTCCTGGAAAGTATTCACCATACTTAAAACCTAAATATGCTAAAAGAAGACAAACTTATGTTCTTCAAAGACTTTTAGCAGAGAAAAAAATCACTCCTGAAGAATATGAAGCTGCTGTCAAAGAAGACATAAGGCTTAGAAATAAAAGAAAAGGAAAACTAAAGGCAACGTATTTCACTGAATGGGTAAGAAAAAGATTGGTTGAATTAGTTGGGAAAGACAGATTTCTTACTGAAGGGTTTGAAGTAAAGACGACAGTTTCTCTTGAACTCCAAGAGTTAGCTGAAAGATCTCTTGAAAGAGGGGTAAGAGAGATAGATAAAAGACAAGGATTTAAAGGCCCTATTAAAAATGTTAAAGATGAAGATCTTATACAATTTATTTTTGAAGCTCAGAATACATTTTTGAAAGAGTCCTCAAAGTTTTCATACTTTACAGCTGATGGTGAAAGAAAGTTTGAGCTGGAAATGAATTCAGGATCTGAAGAAGAGAGAATTAAAAAAATTCAAAACAAAATTGATCTTGATGGTTCATTTAAAAAAGCAATGAATTTAAATATTGTTCTGGGAAATACTAAAGATGAATTTGATAGATCTCTAAAATCTATTAAGAAAAAACATGATTATGAAGCTGTTGTCTTAGAAATAAATGATAAAAGAAAAAGAATTTTTGTCGATATTGGTGGAGTGAGAGGAGTGATTACTGAGAAGTTTCACTCTTGGGCAAAAAAGAGATTGATTTCTTCAAAAAGAGAGCAAAATCCAAGCTACAAAAGAATATCTGATTACCTAAAAGTAGGAGATGTCATTACAGTTAGGGCAGTTGGTGAAGAAAAAATTAGAATGTCTAAGTTTATTCCTAAAAAGAAAATGAAGGGAACTGATTTTGACTCTATTGTATCAGAATTAAATTATAGAATTTTTAAATTGGAACAAGTTCCAGAGACTCAAGCTTCATTGGTATCTATAGATCCTCATACTGGTCATATACTAGCAATGGTGGGTGGAACTGATTTTTCTAAATCTCAATTTAACAGAGCCATTCAAGCAAAAAGACAGCCAGGCTCAGCATTTAAACCTTTTGTTTATGCCGCTGCATTAGAAGAAGGTTATACGCCGGTGAGCACTATTCTAGATACACCTCAAGCTCTAGATGGAGTAGATGATATTGATTGGAAGCCTAGAAATTATGATGGTGACTTTAAAGGTTTTGTTACACTAAGAAAATGTTTAGAGCAATCTAGAAATGTTCCTACAGTTACTTTGCTTAGAGACATTGGTCTTAAGACCATGAATAAGTATTTAAAAAAATATGGATTTAGCTTAAGTAGAGAAATTGATCTTAGTATAGCTCTTGGCTCTTTTGGTTTTACTCTTTTAGATATGACTAATAGGTACTCAATGTTTCCAAACGGAGGATATCAGGTCCCTTCAATTTCTATACTTTCAGTTAAAGATCAAAATGGAAAAGAATATGAGCTAGAGAAAAAGCCTGAAGTTCTTCAAAAGAAAGTTATTGATAGTAAAATTTCTTTTATTATGACTCAGCTTTTAAATGGAGTTATCAGAAGAGGGACAGGAACTGCTGCAAATCATGTGAGTAGACATATTGGTGGCAAGACTGGAACAACGAATGATTATATTGATGCATGGTTTGTTGGTTTTTCAAAAGATTTAGTTACAGGTGTATGGACAGGTTTAGATGATAATAAATCTCTTGGTTATGATGAATCAGGTGGTAAAGCTGCACTTCCTATTTGGGTTGATTTTATGAAGCCTGCTTTAAAAATAAAAATTCCTCAAAAGTTTGATCTACCAGAAGGACTTGTTGAACTTGCTATTAATAGAGACACAGGCAAAATTGCTGAAGTTGGCCTTGAAGAAGGAGTCGTCAAGGAGTTTTTTGTAAAAGGAACAGAACCTGGAGGAGAGTTCAGTGAGGATAAAAAGCTCGATAAACTCGAAATAATTGATGATGATGACTATTTTTCAAATCAATAAAAAATCCTCTTTACTTGGTGTTATTTTTTTACAATACTCTTGATCGACTTAATCCCTAATGTTCAAGGAATAAATGGAAGCGATTCAACTTTTAAACACTGCAATTGTAAAATCTAAAGAATTAAAAATTGATGATTCATATGAAGAAAGATTAAAAAAAGTTTGTGAATCTCCTGCTGTTGAACATTTAAATAAAGCTATTCAAAACTTGTCTTCATCAGCAAATTTAACTCATGATGAGTCTGCACAAATGATTACTAATTTAATAAAAGATTTAGATTCTATTTGGTCTGATTATGTAATGATGGAAGGGATTGATTCTCTAAAGAATATGCTTAATTCTTCAAACTAATTTTTAACTATAAATCCCCATTCAATTTTTACTAAGTTATCTTTAATTAATCCTTTTGGAGGATTAGGAAATGGACCAGCATCGTTAAATGCTTCAATTGCAGCATCATCTAGTTCTGAAATTCCAGAATTTGCTTTGACTTGAATTTTCTTAATGACTCCTTTTGGATTCATAACAACATTTAACTGAGTAATATAATTTTCATTAGCTGGAACTCTTGAATTTTTTGCAAAGAGAATTCTGGCTTTTTCAAGAAGACTTCTTCCCCAATGAGCTTCAAGTCTTTGTCTTATTCTAAAGAAATAACCATAGTATTTGTATTTTAATGTGTTTAATTGGGTAAAGTCAGATAGTTCAATTTCTTGTAGAAAATCTGAATTTGAAGTAACCCCAGTCTTCCCATCTTTACCTTTGAGAGATCCTCTTTTTTGCTTTGCAATAGTTCTATCTTGAGGTGTTGGGTTAAGGGCATCAAATGAAAATTTATGACTTCCTTTTGCTTCTACTTTTTTATTTTTAACTGATTTCTTTTTTGTGAATTGATTAATGAGATCTCTGGCATTTTGTCTACCTCTCGCACCGATATTAGTGAGGTTGGTATTCTTAGATTTTGTTTCTTTCTTTACAGCATTGTCAGAGTGGCTTAAGTATTTGGCATCTTCTGCTTTTTTTTCTTCATTTTTTTCTGTGTGAACAATTTGTCTATCAATCTCTTGAATTAGTTTCGGTGTTAACTTTACTTTAATTTCTTCATCTTTTTTGGATAAGTAATCTGAAGTAACAGGTGAAACATAAACAAAGTAAAGAGTTAAATGTAAAAGCAGGGCGAGTATTAGGAATGGAGCTGGAAATCTTGATCGAATTTGAGTTTGTAAAAAATCACCCATAAGTCTTTGTCGGTAAGATCATAGCTTTTTGTTAGAACTTAAATTTATTAGGGAATAAAATGCCTGTAAAGTCAGGATTTAAGCTGATCTGTTCTTTAAATAAGTGCCAGTATAGAAGAAAAAGATTCCTAAGATGAACTGGGCAAGCTCTACTCTTCCATAATCACCAGTTTGAATACCTGAGTAAAAACATAGACCTACCGCAGTAAAACCGAAAAGTTGCAGACCTAGACCTAAATAAAAGCTTAAATTGCCCATAAAGTTAAACTTAAGGATTTTATAAGTTTTGGCAAGTAGATTGATTTACTAATGTCTTTAGAAGTTTTAAATTAAGCACAAATGACTATAGAGCTAAGAGCAGATAAATATATTACTTCTAGATTAGAAACTCTAAAATCAGAGTGCGAAGAATTATCTAAGAAGGCACAGCCGTTTTTAAAAGTTGTCTTAGTTGGGAGTAATCCTGCAAGTTTAACTTATGTAAAAAATAAAAAAATATTATGTGAAAAAATTGGTGCTAAATGTGAAATAGTAAATCTGTCTTCAAGCATTTCTAAAGAAGGTTTTTTAAAAGAGATTGATAGTATTAATAGCGATCCAGAAGTTCATGGATTAATCATTCAACTTCCAGTACCTACTCAATTAAAAGAGTTAGACATTTATGAATTAGTTGATTCAAAGAAAGATGTAGATGGGTTTTCTTCGAAAAGTGTCAGTCATATTTATAAAAATCAAGTGAATGATAGATCTTTGGTTTCTTGTACTCCAAAAGGGATACTTAATTTGCTGAAGGCTTATGATATCGAAGCCAAGGGAAAAAATGTTGTAATCATTGGAAGAAGTCATATCGTTGGTAAGCCATTGTTTCATCTTTTAAACAATGAAGATGCTACAGTTACTTTATGTCATTCGAAGACAAAAAATTTAAATGCGATCTGTCAAAGAGCAGATATACTTGTGAGTGCTATTGGAGCCCCTAAATTTATAGACACATCCTTTGTAAAAGAGGAGATGATTGTTGTTGATGTAGGGATCAGTTTAGATAAGAATGGAAAAATTTCTGGGGACGTTGATTATGAGAATGTTTCCAAAATTGTTAAGGCAATTACTCCTATTCCAGGCGGGGTAGGACCTATGACTGTTTTTTCTCTTGTTGAGAATTTAATTATAGCTTGTAGAAATCAAATTTATGAAAACTAAACTTTATCAAAAACACGTTGACCTTGGTGCTAAGATTGTAGACTTTGCTGGCTGGGACATGCCTATTTCATACTCAACTTTAAAAGAAGAAATTTTAGCAGTTCGAAATTCTTGTGGAGTTTTCGATGTATCTCATATGGGAGAGTTTTTCGTAGAAGGTGAAGATGCTTGTTCTTTCGTCGACTATTTAATTCCAAATAATTTTCAAGTTGAAAATGGTAAGGCAGTCTATTCGCCTCTTTTAAATCACAAGGGTAAGATCATCGATGATTTAATTGCTTATAAGTTATCTCATAAAAAAGTTTTAATTTGTGTGAATGCGGGAAATCTTAAAAAAGATTGGGAATGGATTTCAAAAGTACATAAGGAAAGTAATTTTAATTGCGAGTTAAAAAATTCATCGGAAAACTATTCTCTCTTAGCTCTTCAAGGTCCTGAGAGTGAAAAGAAATTAATAAATTCACTTGGTGATTTTTCTAAGATGGATTATTACTCAGTTCTTGAATCTGGAGAATTCATCATTGCCAGAACAGGATATACTGGTGAAGATGGATTTGAAATTTTTGGACCTCATGAAGAAATTTCTAAATTATGGGATAAATTTATAGAAGACGGAGTTCTGCCTTGTGGCCTTGGAGCGAGAGACACCTTACGTGTTGAAGTTTGTTATCCTCTTTACGGTCATGAGCTGAGTGAAGAGTTAACCCCTCTTGATTGCTCTTTGAAATGGACCATGAAATCAAAGGTTCCTTACATTGGAAAAGATGCGATTGATTCTTACCAGCCTTAATTAAGCTTAGTCTTGAAAAAGGAATTCCTAGAGAGGGTTATAAAGTTTTATCCTCAGGGGGAGAAGTTGGAATTGTTACATCTGGTACTATGTCTCCGAGCTTAGGAAAAGGTGTTTGTATCGCCAGAGTTTTGAGGGAAAAGACAGAAGGTTTAAAAGAATATCGTATTGAAATTAGAGGAAAAAAATACGAAGCTATGTATCATACAAAACCTTTTATTATTGGAGGTCATAAATAATGGCAACTAATATACCTACAAATTTAAAATACACTAAAGAGCATGAATGGGGCCTTATTAATGGCAACATTATCACAGTTGGAATTACTGATTTTGCTCAGTCATCTCTTGGAGATATTGTCTTCGTTGAGCTTCCAGAAGTTGGGACAGAGCTTAAAAAAGATGATCCGTTTGGAGTTGTCGAATCGATTAAATCTGTAAGTGATCTTTATTCTCCCGTCTCTGGAAAAGTTGTAGAGATCAATGAAGCTTTGACTGAAGGACCTGAAAAAATTAATGAAGCAGCTTATGATTCTTGGTTAATAAAGTTAGAGATGAGCAATGATTCAGAGTTGAATGATTTATTAGACTCTGAGAGTTATAAAAACCTTTGTGAATAAAAAATTTAAAATTCTTGGGATTGATCCAGGTTCAAGAAAAGCTGGATATGGTTTAATTTCATACGATACAGTTAACTTTGAATATTTACATTCAGAAACTGTGAAGTTTGATGTAAAAAAAGAATTTCTTGGAAGAGTTTCAGAAATTTATCAAGCAACAAAAGATATTATCGAATTTACTCAGCCAGATGTTATTTCTGTTGAATCATTAATTT
The DNA here is from genome assembly GCA_020631435.1 of Bacteriovoracaceae bacterium. Taxonomy (GTDB): domain Bacteria; phylum Bdellovibrionota; class Bacteriovoracia; order Bacteriovoracales; family Bacteriovoracaceae; genus JAHDHG01. The sequence continues at coordinate 13,091 of JAHDHG010000004.1, forward strand.
ATGTAAAAAGTCCTACTGCTTTAATTAAACTTGCTCAGACAAGAGGGGTCATGCTAAGTGCTGCCACTGAATGTGGATACGAAGGGAAAATATTTGAATATTCTCCAAACTTTGTGAAATCAAATACCATCGGTCATGGGCATGCTGGAAAAGATGCAGGTCAAAAATTTCTTAAAAACTTCTTAAATTTAGATACATTTGCAACAGACGATGAATCTGATGCACTGTTAATTGCTATTTGTCATGCTTTTAATCACAATAAGAGCAGAAATTCGAAAAAGAAAAAGAAAGGTTCTGGGCTGGCCTCAAGTCTTTCACATGTCATAGGATAAATTATGATTGGATATATTGAAGGAGAAGTTCTTCATAAAGAAGAACAAATGTTATTAATAAAGTCATCTCAAGGAATTGGATATCAGGTTTTTTATAATAGGCCTTGTGGAAAAGTAGCAAAAATATTTACTTCTCAAATATTTAAAGAAAAATCAGTGGAGCTTTACGGCTTTCAAAATTTAAATGAAAAGTTATTTTTTGAATTACTTTTAAAAGTAAATGGAGTTGGTCCTAAATCTGCTTTTTCATTAATTAATACCATTGGTGCTGAAGGGTTGAAACAAGCAATTATGCTTGAAGATATTAAAACAATTAAAACAGCTCCAGGGATAGGTCCAAAAGCTGCAAAGCAAATGATTTTAGATTTAAAAGATAAAATAGATTTTAAATTTGAAAATAATGAATCTATTCAAGAAGATTCTGGTTCTTCTTTTTTCATGGAGGCTATTTCTGCATTCAAAGAACTTGGTTTCCAAGAAAGTGAAATTAGGCCAATTATAAAAGAGAAGCTAAAAAGTAATCAGTTTAATCAAGCTGAAGATTTAATTAAGTCAGTTTTAGTTCATTTAAATAATTAGGAATCTTATGGAAGTAACAAGCACAAATGAGAGATTTTTAAACCCGTCTCAAGCGAAGGGAATTGATGGAAGAGAAGATAAAAGGTTAAGGCCTCAAGATTTTTCTGAATATATCGGGCAAAAACAAGTAATTGATAATATAGAAATCATGGTCCAATCATCACTTAAAAGAAAAGCGGCAATGGATCATGCTTTATTTTCTGGGCCTCCCGGACTAGGAAAAACTTCACTGGCAATGCTTATTGCTGAAAGACTTGGTTCAAAGCTTCATATGATTTCTGGGCCAGCTATTGAAAAAAAAGGTGATTTAGCAGCCATACTTACAAATTTAAAACCACGAGATGTTTTATTCATTGATGAGATTCATAGAGTGCATATTTCTATTGAAGAGATTTTATATTCAGCAATAGAAGATTTTAGACTAGATATCTTAATTGGTCAGGGAGCATCTGCGAGAACTATGCAAATTGACCTCGTACCTTTTACATTAATTGGTGCAACAACAAGAGCAGGTCTTTTATCTAATCCTCTTAGAGATAGATTCATGGCCACGTTTCACTTTGAATTCTATTCTTCTGAAGAGTTAGGGGAAATAATTTCTCTTAATGCTAGCAAACTTGATTTAACTATAGAGGCCGATGCTATAATCGAAATGGCAAAAAGATCTAGAGGTACTCCACGTATTGCCAATAGGATCTTAAGGCGAGTAAGAGATTATTCTGTTGTCTACGGAGCTGAAGTTATTACCAAGGAAGAGGTTATTAAAGCTTTGGATTTATTAAACATTGACTCGGAGGGTTTAGATTCTATGGATAGAAGGATTCTGACTGTGATGAAAGATTATTATAATGGTGGTCCTGTTGGAATTGAAGCTCTATGTGCAACTCTTGGAGAAGATAAGACGACTCTTGAAGAAGTTTATGAACCTTATCTTCTAAAAGAAGGTTTTATTTTAAGAACCCCTAGAGGCAGAGTTATTTCGGAAAAAGGATTATTACATATTTTTAAATGAAAATTTTAATTTTATTCTTATCATTCAATTTACTTTCAAACGTATGCCCTACTAATATTTCTAATTATATAAAAAGTTGTACCTCGTTTACTTGTGTAAAGGACGATTCTAAAGAGTTGAAAAATCTCTTAGGCTCAAATGAAACATTTAAAACAGAAGTAGAGGTTAAAAGAATGAAAAAAGCTTGCTACTTAAAATTTAAATCTGAATATACTGGGATAAGAGTTTGTAAATTTCCTAAAAAATATTTACCTCAGATGGCTTCTGTTTACGGTGACTTAAAAACATTAGAAGGGATTAAGTTATTTGAAACGTTAAAAAAGTTAAGTGAAGCTAAAGATAAATTTGAATTTGAGAAATATGCTCATCAAATGAATGATCTTGAAAATGAAGTAATACGAGATCAAGTGAAACTGCAAAAAATATTCAAGAAAAACCCGAAAATTAAAAAATACTAAGTTTTGTAGGACAAATACAAAGAAAATTACGAAAAAAAGTAAAGAAGCTTACTCTAAGCTTACTAATTCTTTAGATGCAAAAATCAAAAGTCTGCAGGTTAAAATTGAAAAGAAGGCCTTGCAATTAAAAAAGAAAATTTAGAATATTCCCTTAGTAGTTAACTTTTTATCTTAGATTGTTGATCTGATTTAATTCTCTATCAAGATGCTATTAGTATTCCAAAGGCTTAATAAGTTATAGAAATCCTTTTTTTATTAGAAAAACTCAGTAATAATTTCAAGATTTGTCACTTTAGTAGACAGATTTAAGCAGTCATTTTAGGAAAAATAATTTTAATTGCTATATACTCGTTTTATTTGGTATTTAGTGTATACTGTGAGGACTGAGAAACAATTATGATTTATCAAAGAACCATAGCTTCTATTGCAGAGGTTACAGGTATAGGAATTCACTCTGGAAAAAAAGTAAAGCTTAGGCTTGTGCCTGCGGATGCTGATTTTGGGATTGTTTTTCAAAGAGTTGATTTAGATCATAAACCTTTGATCCCTGCAAAAGCAGATAATGTTGGTGCGACTGAAAACAATACGATGATTGGTTCAGGTGTTGATGCTGTTCACACTGTTGAACACTTAATTTCTGCTCTTTATGGCCTTGGTATCGATAATGTGAAGATTGAAATTGATGGACCAGAGGTTCCGATCATGGATGGCTCAAGTATTTCTTTTATATTCTTGTTAAAAGAAATTGGAATAAGAAATTTAAATAAATCAAAAAACTTCATGATTATTAAAGAGCCCGTTCTTGTCGAACATGATGGAAAATGGGCAAAAATTGAGCCAGCTAAAAACTTAAGTATAAAGTCTACAATTGTTTTTGCCCACCCTGCTATAAAAGTTCAAGCAAAAGAGTTTGTTTTTAATTGTGAATCTTATGTTAATGAAATTTCAAGAGCTAGAACTTTTGGATTTATGAAAGATGTTGTTTATTTAAAAAGAAGAGGGCTTGCTAAAGGTGCTAGTCTTGATAATGCAATAGCGCTAGATGATTTTAAAGTTTTAAATGATCAAGGCTTAAGATTTAAGGATGAATTTGTTCGACATAAGATTTTAGATACTATTGGTGACATCGCTCTATTGGGCCATGAGATTGCAGGTAAGGTTACTACTTATAAATCGGGTCATCATGTTCATAATCTTCTTTGTAGGAAAATTCTAGAAAATCCACAATGTTATGAAATTTGTAATGCTTCTGAGATCTCTCCTGCCCAGGAAAGGTCATTTCAATTGCCTTCCGATGTTTTAGTTCCAGTTTAGGTTTTTACGCCAACTTTTTTGGTCAAAACTTTCAATGTTTTTTCAAATTAGATTACTGTAAATTTAGTGATTTCAAGTATTTAGAATTTTACTTGCAGCTAACAAGTCATTGATAATGTTCATACATTTACAATTAAACTATGAAATATTTAGTTTTCTTGTCATTGTTTATTTTTACTTCTTGTTTTGAACCACCAGCGAAGGTTGAATCAAGAGAAATTACCGAAGAAGAAAAGAAAGAGGCAAGCGACATCTTTAGCTCTCACTCAATTGAAGTTAATTATGAAGATGCATCAAGAACTCTTTCTATCTTTGATATAGATGATTTCCCAGTAAGTCAGATTGTATTAAATCAAGAATATACCGCTGAAAAATCTAATTTAGATATGATTGGTACTCAATTAGAGTTCAGCTTAAAAGAAGAATACATGGCAGATATTTCATCGAGTACTTCTAATAAGTTTTTCAAAGAAGTTTTAGTGCTAGAGATAAATGAAAATGGTTCTGAATATAAGTATATTTTAGATTTAAATGTTGAAGTTGTTATGTCTGGTGGTGAAGAATCTGGCGGTGAAGAGTCAGGTGGAAGTGGTGGAGGAGATGATCCTGAATTAGAAATTGAAGCAATGTTTGCTACAGGCAAAAAACTTTTAAGTGAAGATGTCACGGTTGAGTTTAATTCATTAATTATAAAAAAAGAAAATTGTGAGCTGTTAGTTTCAGATATATCTTGCGAGAATTGTGAGTCTAGTATTTCTACTGATTCAATAACTTTATCACCAAGTGAGTTTGGAGATTGGAAGTTTTCTTATTTGATGAGTTGTGTGAATACGGATATTGAGAGACAAGGAGAAATAATAGGAATAGCTGGCTTGAATGACCCAAATAGTGGAGGAGGAAGTGATCCTGTCTTGGAAATTAATGAAGATTATGATGTTGGTGAACGTGACGCTGCAGAGGATCTTTTTGTACCATTTGATGATCTAGTGCTAGAGAAAGAAAATTGTGATTTAAAAATTGAGACTATGAACTGTGAGAATTGCAATGGATCTATAATTAATCAAAGCCAAGCTCATTTAATGTTTACACGAAGAGGAGCATGGTCATATTCATACAAGATGAGTTGTGAAAATACAGATGTAGAAAAGATGGGTGTGATTAGAGGAAATGCAACAATTGAGATGCAGGTAGTTAACATTAATTTAATACGTTCAATGTCTGGAGTAGAAGAATACGTTGAAGATGCATCAGATACAACAACTCCTCTTGCTAGTTATTCATTAAGGTTCAGGCTAGATTTAGAAGAAATTCTTGGCAAGGAAGGAAGTTTTAGAAAAAAAACCGCTTCATATAATGTAACAAATGCAAAGCAGGTTCCAGATGTCTTATCAGACTCTGCTTTGGTATTGAATAAAATTGCTACTATAAATTTCAGCTTTAGATTTGATGGTTCAATAATCTCAGAATTAATTCCTGATAGACTGTTTACTTCAAAGATAGAATTAGTTGTTGAAGATATTGATACAGGGGAAGAGTATAAGATTAACATCACTCATAGATATACTCATGAGGGTTCAGGAGGGGATGATGGATTTCCAAATCAACAATAGAAGTACAATGATGAGAACTATGAAATATTTAGTTTTATTTGTTTTAATTTTTTCTTGTGCTCCAGAATACTCTGGAGAAACAAATGTAAATCCAGGAAACCAAACCGGTAACGTCGGAACTTCAGTTAATGATATTAATGAGCAGTTAACTCTTAGAATTCCACATGAAATTGGTGAAGCTGAAATAGATCTTTTGGGAAGTGGATATCCTTTGAAGGCACAAGATGCGAGTTCTATGTCGAATTCAAATACGGAAAATGCATTCATTTTCAAAAATGGATTCAAAGTAGAATATACACTTGATTCAGTATTTAAAAATACAATAGAGACGAACGTTTCTTATATGGATAGATTAACTATAAGATTAGAAGAAGATGGCAAGCAGTTTCTATATACTCTTGATTTGACGGTTGTCGTAGAGAAGAGTGGTTCTGGTTCAGGAACGGTTGATAAAGATTTAGAGTCACTTCCACCTTGGTCATTTTCTAGTACATTGTTTTTAACTTATGAAAATGATTTAACTGCTACATTTGAGCCGGATCTTTCAAGTTCACAAATTATTTCAAAATATCAACATGATGGATTTTCATTAGTTGGTGTAGATATTGTTGATGGTGGAAAAGCTATTAAGTTCACTGGTAGTTCAGGTTCAAATACAGAAGATCTTTCTATGACTTTTGAAGTTTTAGATCAAGATACGAATGAAAAGAAAAAAGTTTCTTTGACTGGAAGAGTCAGTTCTAGGGGATTTAACAAAGATCCATCTAGGGCTACGTTAGAGTTAGAGATGGGTGCATTTGGTGAAGGGAGACTATCTTATAGAGAAGCAAGCTCAAATCCAGCTGCAGATGCTACAGACTTTTCTCCATTAACAGGAATTAGTTTTAGTTCTTCGAGGGTTATTAGAGATGATGCTGAAGAGTTAGATTTATCAGATTCAAATGAATTTCTAGAGTTTTCAATTTCTAATATTGGGATTTTGTATGAGTTTAAACCAGATCTCTCAGAAATAGATGGAACTGAAACTCATGAGCAGATGATTGAGGTAGCTTTTCTTAAAAGCGATGGTTCAGAGGAAATCGTTGATGTTTTGTTAAAGTATTCAATTTATGATTTAGATGATGAAGATTCAAAGGTAGCGTTAGATCAGGATAAGATTACTCAAAAAGTTTGGAATGCGGGTTCTGATGCAACTCTTAGAGAGCAAATAAATTTAAGAAATTATGATATAAATGACCTTTCTTCTGAGTTTGGAAATCAGATGAGAATATTATCACTTGAGTGTATAGGGCTAAATACAAATTCTGGCTGGAATGCACAAGAGACTTTTGAGATAGATGTTACTTTGGATTCTACAGGATTAGATCCAGATAGATTTAGACTAGAGTCTGAAAGTGCGAGGTATTATGATAATCCTAACCCGCTCGGTTTAAATGGAACGAATTTCTATATTATGTGCTTTGGTGAGTTTATTAATGAAAGAACTGGAGAGGTTTTTACGACTATTGATAGAGATGATTTTGAAGCTCAAGGTTTAAAGAATTTTCATAGAAATGGTGGTGAAAACAGAACAATTTTTCTTCAATATGAAAAAGGTGGAATTAACGGCCCTCTAGGCTAATTTGACTAGCTATCATCAAGATAATACTTATGAGTAATGAGATTATCTAAAGCATGTTGGCAAACATATAAAGAAATACCAAAAGAAGCTGAAATACCTTCCCATCAGTTGTTAATGAAAGCAGGGTTACTTCATAAATCAGGGTCAGGAATTTATCAATATTTACCTTTCGCTCTTAGAGTTATTCAAAAAATTGAAAATATAATAAGAGAAGAATTGAACAAGATTTACTCTCAAGAAATTACTATGAGCATGGTAACCCCGGGAGAGCTCTGGAAAGAATCTGGTCGTTGGGATTTAATGGAAAATCTCATGGTTCAGTTTGAAGATAGAGGGGGGAAAGATTTATGTCTTAGCCCTACAAATGAAGAATCAGTTACAGATATTTTTAGAAAAATTGTAAAATCCTATAAGCAACTTCCAGTTAGTCTCTATCAAATTAATACAAAATTTAGAGATGAAATCAGACCTCGATTTGGATTAATGCGTGGTAGAGAATTTATCATGAAAGATGCATATACTTTTCATCTAAATAAAGAATGCATGGATAAAGGATACGAAGAAATGTATCAAGCTTATTCAAATATTTTTAAAAGAATGGGGCTTGATTTTGCTATCGTTGAAGCAGATGCTGGAAATATGGGATCGACTGATTCTAAAACTCATGAGTTTCAAGTGATAGCAGAAACGGGTGAAGATTTAATTGTATATTCAGAATCGAGTGATTATGCGGCTAATATAGAGAAGGCTGAAACTATTAGAAAAAATTTATCATTCTCTAAAGATTCTGAAGTAACGGAAATAGATACACCTAAGATGAAATCTATTGCTGATGTTTGTAATCATTTAAAAGTTGATCAATATCAAAGTTTAAAATCTTTAGTCTATACTTCTATAACGGACGCCAAAGAGAGTCATCACCTTGTTCTGTTGTTAGGAGATGATGAGCTTAATGAAGTAAAATTAAAAAACTACCTTAACGCTACATATCTTGTTATGACTAAAGATGAGACTATTAAAGACTTAGGTTTAATTAAAGGTTTTATTGGCCCTCACAACTGTAGTGAAAATTTAAATATTGTGTATGACCAAGCTATTGACTTAGATTCGTCTTACATTATTGGTGCTAATAAGGTTGATAAACATTTAAAAGGATTTGTTCCTTCTAGAAATTGTAAAGACTCTGTTAATCAAACTGATCTAAGAAATTCTAAGCCAGGTGATTACACTCAATGTGGAGAACATGAAGTAAAAATTAAAAAAGGTATAGAGGTTGGTCATATTTTTCAACTTGGAGATAAATATACTAAGGCCATGAGTGCTCAAGTTTTAGATAATAATGGAAAAAAAGTTAATCCTTTAATGGGATGTTATGGGATAGGGGTAACAAGAACTATGGCCGCTGCGATAGAGCAAAATCATGACGAGCAAGGGATGATCTGGCCTATGGCAATAGCTCCTTACCAAGTTTATTTTTCATTAATCGGTAAATCTGAAGAAATTAAAAAATTAGCTTCTGATATTTATGATTCTTTGGTTAGTGATAAAATAGAGGTTTTGTTTGATGACAGAGGTCTTGGGCCAGGAGCGATGTTTAAAGATTCTGATTTATTGGGTTTACCAATTAGAATTACTCTAGGAGAAAGAGATTATAAAGAGAGTAACCTTTTAGAAATTAAGCTAAGAAAATGTGGAACTGTCCACAAGGTTTCTAGAGAAGGATTAAACAGTAAAGTTAAAGAGTTGATTAATAATGAGCTTTGATTTAATTCTTGGATATCATAGTATTCACCATGCCTTAAATAATTCAAAACGATCTGGATTTGAGTTATTTTCTACTAAAGATGGTATGGCTAAATATCAATCAAAATACCAAAAAAGAGTAGAGTTTATTGAATGCTCTAAGCAAGATATTCAAAAAAAATATCAAGCAGTTTGTTCTGAATTAGGTCTTAAAAATTCTAAGCTTCAAGGTGAGATTTTTTTAAAAGTTAATCAACTTGAAGAGCTAGGAAATGCATTCTTATATAATCTTGTTGAGAAAAAAGAAGATATAAAGTTGATGGCACTTGATCGAGTTACTGATATTCATAATGCTGCTGCAATTCTTAGGACAAATGCTTTTTATAATACTGATGGCTTGATAATTTCTCAAAAATCATCTTTTAAGTTTACGCCTAGTTTTTTCAAGATTTCATCTGGTGGCTTTGAACACGTTCCTATCATTAGGACACCTAATTTGGCAAAAACTCTTAAAAACTTAAATAGTAAAAATGTTGATGTTGTGGGGTTAAGTGAAGAGGTGGATTCAACTGAATTCAAAAAGTCTAATAGATGGTGCTTGGTAATGGGATCAGAGGAATTGGGATTATCTCATGCAGTAGAGAGATCACTTAGTTCACATATAAAGCTAGAAGCAGTAGGAGAAATTAATTCTTTAAATGTTTCTATTGCTTCTGCTGTGGCCTTAGAAAAATTCTGTGTTTAGTTTTTTTACAACTATGTAAATATTCTCTGATTATTAAAAATAATATTTTTTTCAGATAAAATCCCTTCATGAAATTATTATTATCACTTTTTTTAATCAATTTAAGTTTTGGGAATAACGTAGCTTGGGTCTTCAACGGTCAAGATGTTCAATTTGAAGACATTGACTATATTGTTTACTCAAAAAATAAAGCAAGCTATCAGGATAAAATTAGAGTTTTTTACACTATGAATATTCAGATCGGTGAAAAGTATTGCTCTAAAAGAAAAATTGTTTCAAAGAAAGTTTCATCAGCAGCTTGCTTAGTTCATACTGAATCTGATGGGTCTTTAAAGTTTCCATTTTACAGAGATAGATTCGGGAAATGTAAGAAGAAAGAATATCATTGTTTAAATGAAAAAATAGCCATAGAGAGGACTCCATTAGAGGTTGCTAAGGTGTTCAGAATGCGATTTTCACCAAGCCATAAGAAGAATTTCAAAGGCTCAGAAAAGTATAAAATCATGCTTGATCCTAAAACTGGATGTTTTAGCATGAAGCCGTTTAGTGCTAATACAAAAAGTCATGTGATTTCAGATTCATGCTTTAAAAGTTATATAAAATAATTATATTTACAAAAGCTTTATCTTGCTAATTTATCAATCAAAGTTTATATATTTGTTTACTGAACTTTTATAAGTTTTGTAATGGGCTGCTCTAGCTCAGTTGGTAGAGCATCGGTTTTGTAAACCGACGGTCGCAGGTTCGACTCCTGTGAGCAGCTCCATTAGCTCTTTGACATTAATACTTGTGGCGTGGTTCCCGAGTGGCTAAAGGGAGCAGACTGTAAATCTGCCGGTTTTTACCTTCGATGGTTCGAATCCATCTCGCGCCACCATAAAACAATAAATATATGCGGGTGTAGCTCAGTTGGTAGAGCACCAGCCTTCCAAGCTGGGGGTCGAGAGTTCGAACCTCTTCGCCCGCTCCATTTTTTTTGATCATTACATTTAACTTGAGTTCTAGATTGAAGCTTTAAAAAAGAAAAGCTTTAAAGATTTAATTAGATCATTTCCCAAATCTGCATACAGTAAGTAAGGCCACCACCTACACTGCACATTAGTATTCTATCACCGCTTTTAAATATATTTTTATTGATAGAGTCAGCAAGGGTGTACATAACAGAACTCCCTCCGATATTTCCAATTTCAGAGTTATTTCTAAGTAATGGAATATTCTGAAGGTTAAATTCTTTTAGAACTTTATTGATTAAATTGAGATTTACTTGATGTGGAATAATATAATTGATTGATTCTTCAAGATTAAATTTTTCATTCATCGCAGTAAACATTTGAGAGTAATACTTTTTAGAATATTCCTCTAGTTTTGAACCGTCTCCTTTGAGAGTATAAAAATTATTCTCTAAATCCTCTTTGTTAGGAGGGAGTTTTCCTGGAGTGGTATAAGTATCAACCAAAGTTCCGTCGGTTCCAAAACAAAGGCCTAAAACTTTAAAATTATGATTTAGATCTTTGTTGAATTGGCTTAGCCATATAGAAGCCCCACCATCAGAAAAGCCAAACCAGTTTTCTCTTTCTTCTTGTCCTATAACTTTGGTCATTGTTTCTGTGCAAGTTATCATGACATTATCCACACCAGATTGAATGGAAAATATTCCAGAATTTAAAGATGCTAATGATGTAGAGCATCCTGCTTTGATTTCAATAGCAGGAGAGTAAAGACCTAGTTTGGATAATATCGCTGTAGCTTGTGAGCCAGTATATCTTGAAGATGTTGTCGTCCCATGAATAAAAAATTCAATATTCTTTGAAGATGAGTTGTAGCATTTATTTAAGGATTGGAAAGCAAGTTCTTCGCAACTTAACTCATTTTTCTGAATATCAAGCCATGGCTTTCTAATCATGTATCTTTTAGACATCCCATATCTTTTTTCAATACTCTTAGATAGTTTTATTCTTTGTTCTTCGCTCAATTTCATCGTAGATGGATTATTATTTAAAATTTCAAGGTTAGTGGTCGGTTCAACTTCTGGTAGAGCTGTAGCTGCAGAAATTACACTTATTTTGATCTCTGGAAATAAAAGCATCATAATACTTATGATGATACCATATAAAAAATTTGGAGATTCAGTAGCTCTTTATTTAGGAGAGAAGCAAATTACTTTTAATCAATTATTTGAGAGATTAGCTCAAATATCATTAGAAGATAAAAAAATACATTTTTTGAGGGCTTCTCGTGACTTAGACTTTATTATCAAATTTTTAAAAATTCTGGAAAGCAATCAAAGGATGATTGTTCTAGGTGAAGATGACTTCGAAAATAATAAAAAGAAGTATGAAGAAATATTAAACGAAAATGAAATTCATGATAAGTGCAAGTTGATTCTTACAACTTCTGGGTCATCTGGAGAATCTAAGCTAGTTCAACTTTCAAAAAAGAATATTGAGGCAAATACAAAAGCTGTTATTGAATGTTTAGATTTTGAGAGAATAGATTCTCAAGCATTAATTTTAAATCTTTCTTATTCTTTTGGTTTGCTAGGTCAGCTAATTCCTGCATTGTATCTTGGGAAGAAAACTCACATCTTGAAAAGTATTTTTGATATAAAGAAATGCATTCAAGATTATTCTGTTTCAATGATTTCCGGCGTTCCTAGTCATCACTTTGCCCTTTTAAATTTTTTAGAAGATCAAGATGCAAAAAAACTAACTCATATAGTTTCTGCTGGAGCTCCATTAAAAGTAAGTCTTTCAAATCAAATGATTGAGAAGTATGAAAATGCATTGATTTATAATAACTATGGTCAAACTGAGTTGTCTCCAAGAGCTCTTTGTATTAATTCTTCTCACTTTTTATTTTCTGAAGGTGCTGCTGGTTTTCCGGTGAATGGTCTTGAAGCAAAACTTACAGAAGATGGAGAGCTTTGCTTTAAAGGTAATCAAGTAATGCTTGGATATATCTCTGGTAATTTGAATAAAATAAAGAATAAATGGCTTCATACTGGTGATATTGCTGAAATTAAAGATAATTGCTTTTTTATAAAAGGTAGAATGGATGATCTTATTAAAATTTCCGGAGAAAGGGTTAGCATAAAAGAGATTGAAGACTATTATTCTTTTATTAGTCAAATCGTCTCTCAATTTAAGATTATTCACAAAAGTGATGACTTTTATGGGGTTAAATTACATCTTTTTTATGTTGGAGAGATTGAAGAAAAAGAATTAAGAGATTTTTGTAAAGATCGTAATATTGGTAAATTCAAACTAAGTAGTATCAGAAAAATTTCTTCCATGCCCTTGAATAAAAATGGAAAGATAGATAAAAATAAACTTAAAAATTTATAGCTTTTTTTCTTTCGCCTTGAAACCATATCTTTGGAATTTCAGGGGCATAATCTTTTTCTTTAGCGTAATCGAAAGCTTCAAATATTCCAATTCCGTTTTTATTGATTTTAATATCTTTCAACGAATCAATTTCAATACCTAGCAATGCTTCACTAAAAAAATAAGAAAAAACTGAGTAATTCTGGCCTGACCAAATCCACAAGGGCCAACCACTTGCAACGAAGATAGTATTTTCTCTATCTATATGATGAAGAAATAAACCTCCATGACATTGATTTGCTAGAATAGTTATCCAGTTTTCTTTAGGAATATATTTCTTTAATAGATTTTCAAGTTCTTTAGATGTTAGTTCTTGTTCATTCCACATTAATGTAACTGCTTTTACACCACTAGAAAATCTAAGTTGTCCATGATCGGTGAAGAATAAAATGATTTTATCTTCAGGTTTTATTTCTTTTGAAAGTTCTGATAAAACGTTTTCTAGAGAATTTATAGATGAATCGTATTTGATATCATCTATGCCATCTAGATCAAGATCTAGTTCGCTGTTTTCATATATTTCATTTGAGACCATGCCTAGAAATGATCTTTCAGATTTATCTACGGAAGTATTTTTACCATCAGAATTTAAAATATAAAAATTATCAACTCCTATGCTCTTTAGGGTAATATAAAAAAGAGAAAGATTATTCCAATATCTTGGATGATTCATTTTACTGTTATAAGCACCATTGACTAAAATAGCGTGAATATTTTCTTTTTTTTCTTTAGGAGATTTCACCTTGTCTAGAAGTTTGAAATGCCTCGGCGGGTATTCTCTTTGATAATACTTGTTGTCTATATAGTAGGAAGCCAAGATAAGAATAGGAATAATTAGAAGGTATTTAATTTTTGAAATTAATTTGTCTTTCATCTAGATCCATCTCCAGCATTAAATAGTGATTTGCATTTTCTATGCCAGAATCTATGAATCTAGCATCATAGTAATAATATATATCATTATCATCTTTTTTAATTACAGGGAATCTAATGAATTTATCGATTTTATTAAATAAAGATGAATCTTTGAAAATATTTTTTATTTTCGAAAGATTGTTGTAGTTACTAACCGATAATTCATCAAAACTCTTACCTGAATCTCCAAAAATTGTCTGACTGTTTAAATTACTTTTGTAGATTTTAGTCCATTTTAAAGGAGTGAATGGCTTGGGGATCATTGTTAATGAATAATCTTTTCTATTATACATTCTTTCGTATTGTTTCTTTATTAAAAAGTTTCCAGTTATATAGGCACATAGAAAAATAATAACTAATTTTTTAGAAACGACTTTTTTAATTTGTAAAAAAAGAAGAACTGTTAATAATGACGTAAATAAAGGATCAATAATAAATAGCACATCTAATGAAATCATTTTTGAAGAAAATGGAAAGAAAAGATAAGTCCCCCATGAGGTTAGTGCATCTAAAATTAAATGTGAAAGTAGTATAAAGATAATAGTTGTCTTATTTAGATAAATTTCAAAAAACTTAAAAATTATTTTTGGTAAGAAAACACCTATAATAAGAATAGAAAGCAGTGAATGAAAAACCTTTCTATGTAAACTGAAGTAATATTCTCTTGAAATGAATGCAAATATACCATCAAAGTCAGGTAGAATACTTATAATAGAAATTAAAAAAATAAATTTCCATGAAATCTCTCTTTTGCGATCGTGAGCAATAATTTGACCAGTTAGTACATGAGTTAATATATCCATCTCTTTTATTATTTTAACTCTTTGCCTTAGGGTGACCAAGTATTTTTTTATGACTATATTAAAGTAGTGAAGAGATATTTAATTTTATTATCTACAGTTATTCCTAGGTTTAAAATTTATTTAAATTCTAAGAATTCAAGGAATTGGTTTGAAAAAAACTGGGAAGAAACATATCAATTTCTAAATAAATCTGAATTTTGGAATGAAAAGCTAAAAAAAAAGTTAAATGATAATAAATGTACAGATTTTAGTTTTTACCAGGAAGAGTTTCTGGAAAACGACACTGGAATAAATTACTTGAACAATGAAGATATTCTTTTTTATGCACAAAGTGGGGGAAGTTCAGGGCCTCCAAAATATTTTCCGATTACAAGGACTTATTTGAATCAGTTGCAAAAAACTATACCTCCTTTTTTATTTCAAATGATTATAAAGTTTAGATCTCTGTTTAAAAAATCTAAAAAAATTTTATATCTTGTTTCTCCATTTGATTCAGATCAAAAAGAAAAAAAGATTAAAAAAGGATATATTAGCTCTTTTAATTATGTGAATATTCCAGATTTTCTTGCTAATTATTACGCTATTCCTAAGAATGAAATTGAGTCTGATAAAAACTTTTTAAATAGATCTTTATGTTATGCTTTGGCATCAGATTTAAGCTGTATTTATTCTGTTACACCCGCATCAATATCTAGCTTCATGAAAGAGCTTGAAAGTAATTTTGATAGAATAAAGAAACATTTAACGAGGGAAGTTCTTGATGAGGACTTGCCAATTATAGAAATTTCCAGGCAAAGAATATCATTCCTTAAATCTTTTACTGGAAAAGTAGGATTCAAAACGATTTGGCCCAATATAGAATATATATGTTGTTGGACTACTAGTATTTGTCATCAGCAAATGCTTCAGCTTCATCATCATTATGGATATATTCCAACTATTAATGGAATTTATGCTGCTACAGAAGGATGGATGACTGTACCTTTATTAAATATACCAGGTGATGGTGGAGTAGTTAATCTTGATTCAGCAATCATAGAATTTGTGGATTTGGAAACTGACAAAATTTTTAGGCCCTGGGAAGTGGAAAAAAATCAAAAGTATGAAATATTAATTACTAATAAAATGGGCCTTGTGAGGTATCGAATAGGTGATATAGTTTTATGTACTGGCTTTTATCATGAAATGCCAATTATTGAATTTTATTCTAAAAAATCTGGTGAGTTAAGTCTTGGAAATGCTGTTGTCTCAGAAACAAATTTAGTAAACATTATTTCAAAATATTTTTCAAATGATGATGATTTTTTTATTGCTCCTCAAAAAGATAATGTTGGTCTTCATATTTCTTCCAGGCTGAAACAGCTAAGCTCAAAAGATTTAGATTCTATAGACTTAAAAATTCAAAGTACCAATTTAAATTATAAGAAATACAGGCAGTCTGGTGGTATTTCTCGGATTTCAAATGAAATTTTACCAAGAGAGAATAATTTATGGAAAGAAGTCGTAGGGAATATTAAAGGTCAAAAGAAAAGAAAGTACTTATATAAAGAAACTATTTAATTTTGTTTTTTAAAAAATGGGTAAAGGGCCTGTCTTAGAATATTATCGTTTGAGATATTTCTTTTCTTTACTCCCACTTCAATTTTTCTATTATTCTGAGTATATTTTTTGGGACTTATATAAGTTCCAAAAACTAAATCCCATACAACTAATGCTGATCCAAAATTTGAATTCCCTTCTTTCATGTCTATCGAATGATGAATTTTATGTGCATTCGGTCCCATAATCAGATATTCAAATGGTCCAATTCTTAAATCAGTATTAGAGTGTACAAAAGTACCAAGAAAGGAATTAGGAATTAAAAAATAAATAAAAATTTCATCGGGAACGCCAAGAAAGAATAAAAAGCTATACATAAAAATCTGTTGAAAAATTCTCTCTATAATACTATTTCGTCCAGCTTTAAAAACATTTAAATTAGGGGAATCATGGTGTAGTTCATGCATCTTCCAAAGAAGAGGGTGTGAATGATGTAGTCGATGTTGAATATATCTACCTAGATCAGCAACCAAAAATATAATTATTACTTGGATTACTATCGGTAATTGACTTGGCCATAAAGTAGAATTTGAAAGATTACTTACATAGATCCCCAAATTTCCAAAAATATTTATCGTTAAAATATTTCCAATCGAAGCGCCAAGAAAAGTTCCAAAGACGTTATGAAACAAATCATTTTTTAGTTCTGGCTCATGATTCCATTTCTTTTTATAGGGAATAACACGCTCTAATGCATACATAGTTAAAAAAACTATGATAGACATAATTAACAAAACCTTTGATTTATCTGTTCCTTTTTGTATTAAATCTATAGTAATCCATGAAAATGAAAGAAGTAGAATAGGGAAGGCAGTGTACTGTATAATTTTTTTCATGATTTATATTCCCCTGGAGAAACTTTAGAATTGTCAGGAAACTTCTTTTTAAAAAGTACATTATTCCCCCCAATCATTGAATTCTCTCCGATCTCTGTTCCAAGATAAAGTTTTGAATGAGTTCCAATAAGTGAATTTTTTTTAACAGTAACAGGTCTTAATATCAATGCATCTTTTGTGAGTGTATGACAACTAATAGTGACTCTATCTCCTATAGTACATCCCTCTTCTATTGTAATTAAGGAAAGATCAATTAAGTTCACATACACTGAACTATTAATTCCAAAAGCTATATTAGCTCTCATAGCTTTCCAGTAGAGAAATTTAAAAATTGAAAAAGATAATATTAACTCTTGAATTTGGGAAACCCTGATTGATCTTTCGAGGCCAAGATTTAAATACCATGCGATGAAGTTTTTATTGAGGCCAACTTTTGTAACACCTCTTTTTAGTTTTGGGATAAATGTTTTTAAAATACCTACTATGAAAATAAAGCTTAACACTAAGCTTAATGGAGATAAGATTATTAAAATCCATGAGGTATTTAAAGCAAACTGAATCCATAGAATGAGTGCCGAATAAGCGCCAATCATTGGAAATAAAGTGAATAAATAAGATACGAAATCTCCAAATAAGACCATCGTATTTTGATTTTTTTTCATCGGAGCGATTTTATCGCATCATCTACATTTATGAGCAATTTTTGAGTTTTTTACAGACGTGTACAATATTTAGACAGATTTTGAGAGTATTTCTAAATAAACCTCTTGGCTTGGAGAAAGAGTGATTTTATCAATTGGGTTAATCTCTTTATCAGGCTTTTTAAACTTAATATTTTTTTCTTTTAAGGTTTCTAATATTGTCTTTATTTCAGTAAGTGCCATATGTTCTCCAATGCATCTTCTGGAATGAGAACCAAATGGAATAAAATGAAAATTTTTAGATAACTGAGAGAGTGTTAATTGGCTCCATCTTGTAGGATTAAAATTAGTATCACCATATACTTCTATATTTCTTTGAATTTTATATATATTTATATAAATAGGAAGACCTTTTTTAAATTTAAATTTCTCATAATTAATATCTTCTATTGCTGCCCTGGTTAGTCTCCAAACTGCTGGATAAAGTCTCAAGGTTTCAAATGCTAGGTTATCGATATTTACAGATTCTAAGTTAATATTGTTTTTTGCAAGTTGGTACAATGCCCAAGTGATAGTATTTGATGATGTTTCATGTCCAGCTAAAAGAAGTGTAATAATTTCATCCCTTATGAGATAAATGTCATCTTCATCCTTATAGACTTTACTTAAATGACTAACTAATGAACCTTCGAAAGTTGAAGTAGATGAGATAATTTCATTTGTTAAGTTATAAAGTTCTTCCTTAGCAATATTTATTTTTTTTTGAATTTCTTTATGACTTAGG
The DNA here is from genome assembly GCA_020631435.1 of Bacteriovoracaceae bacterium. Lineage (GTDB taxonomy): Bacteria > Bdellovibrionota > Bacteriovoracia > Bacteriovoracales > Bacteriovoracaceae > JAHDHG01. The sequence continues at coordinate 31,466 of JAHDHG010000004.1, forward strand.
TTTTTTAATCTTTGAGAATGATAAATTTCTAGTAGGTTTTTAGTGATTCTCGTCACTGATTCTTGTTGATCTTTACTCAGATCGCCAAATAATACTTTTCCAAGTATGTCTAATGAAAGCTGAGTAGAAAAATCCATGATATTTATTACTTCATTTTGCTTCCAAGAGTTTATTTTCTGCAAAGTAATATTTCTTATAAATTCTACAAATGAATTGATATTTGCTTTATTAAACATCGGAAGCAAGTTTCTTCTTTGATTGAGATGATTTTTTCCTTTTGCTGTCAGTACTCCTTCTCCAAGGATATCTCCGATCGCTCTAAGTTCGCCAAGCTTTTCAAAATCTCTTCCTGTCTTTGAAATGATAAACTGTGCTAATTTTGCATCATTAACAATGTAAAATTGAGAAAACCCCATCTTTATTAAGATTATTTTATTATCAAAATCATTAGAAACTTGTTGAAAAAACATAAAAATATCTTTCTTAATAAGATTGATATATTTTGAATCAGATTTAATTTTAATTTCTTTGATCATATTCATTATGTAAATTTTACTATTTTCTAATATTTTATGACTATTATTGATATGATGTGCCTATGAGAAAAATTGTTTTTTTCTTTTTTGTGGTTTCATTGCCTACTCTGGCAGTGGTAGCTCCTATCAAGCTTTTGTTTGACTCTAATGAAGGTTGGGAATCTAGAATAAAGTTAATCAGAAATGCTAAGAAATCTATAAATATACAGACCTTCTTATTGTCTAATGATGAGTATGGTAGTCAGTTAATAAAGGAGCTGATTAATAAGAGTAAAGCAGGGGTAGAAGTTAAACTAATTTTTGATAACCTACTTTCTAATAATTTTGTGAGTAAAATTTCTAGAAAGGAAACCCTAGATGAACCTTTAGAAAAGTTAGTTGCTGCCGGTGGTAAAGTTAAAATTACTAATAAAGAATGGCGATTTAATAATCTTTTTGTCTCGAATCACAAAAAAATGATGGTTATAGATGAAGAATATATCATTGTTGGCGGAAGGAATATTGATAAGATTCAATTTGATAACGATAACCCTAACAAGTTTGAGGATCTTGATTTGTTAATTCAATCTAAAGGATTAGCGAAAGAGATGCTTGATGATTTTAATTTCACTTTTGATAATACGAAATTTCAATTTACTTGTTCAAGTAATCAAGTGTTAATAACTAAACCTCTTCCTTTGATCTATGAAGATTTTGATTTTAATTTAGAGTCTGATGCTTATTATCTTTTTAAGCATTCTAAATTTAATAAAAACACAGGAAGTTTAAATCCCAAAATAAGAGAGATGATTTATTCTACGGAAAATAATCTGATTATTTCTACTCTTTATTTAGATGAAGAATTATATGAATTACTTTTAACTTTAAAGAATAAAAATATTCAAGTTGAGATACTAACTAACTCTGGTTACAATAGTCGATATCCTCCATACAAATTTAAATATCCTAGAGTGTGTAAGAAGATTAAAAATAATTTATCATTTGTTAAAATCTTTAACCCCAAAAATAGTAAGACGAATCATGCAAAATTTATTGTTAAAGATAATTATGTTGCTTTAGTGGGAAGTCATAACCTCGATCATAATTCTTTTCACAGAGATAATGAGAATGCTGTTTTACTCTTTGGAGTTGATTTTATTACATCGTTTAAGGAAGAAATTAAAAAGTATAAAAATTCGCTTTTTGTAGAAAGCACTTGTAATTAAGTTGCGATTTCTTCAAGTCGTTTGAACAATTCTTCTACAGAGATAACAGAATCTAAAATACCTTGTTCTTTAAAGTCACTATAATCAGAATCTTCTTTTTCGTGATTTTTCTTCCAGATCTCCAGAAGAGGTTTAGATTTTTCCAATAAGGTTGCAATCAGCTTAGAGTCCATTATACCTATGTTCGTATTTTCTAAAGCTAAAATTTTCTCCCCACCGAGAAAAGGAGGCATGGTTAAAAGTGAAGATCCTCCAAAGCAGTTGCCATAAACAACTCCTTGTTTTTTATGAGGGAAATCTATCATCATTGAGCTTAGATCATAAATTGCTCTAGCTATATTTTTATTATTCTCTTGAATTCTTGGATCTCCTCCGGCTGTGTTTATAATCGATACAGCAGGAATGTTTAAAAACCTAAAAAGATGAAGGCTGTCTTTATATTTATTGATATCCTCAACGGTCATCATATTAGCTTTTTTGAAAGGATTAAGAAGTAAACCAACTCTTCCAGATTTTAAATTTAAAATGAAAGCCTTAAGAGATTTACCTTTGCTTTGAAAAATTTCAGGTGATTTTCTTGTCAGAGCTGTAAGGTTTTCTTCCAAAGAAGAATTAATATTTACTTTATAATCAATAGAATTAGAACTTAAAATTAATTTAATTTTCGAAAAAATATCTTTTTTTTCTTTAATTATCTCAGAGACCAGATCATTATTATCCATCATTACTTCAGCAGAACAAGATTCTTGAAAGTCTAGAGATTCTCCGAAAAATCTTTTAAATATTTCAGGGCCGGTTAGATTGAAACTAGTTTTTTCGGAAAGAGCAATTCTATACTGACCTAAAGAGTATAACACAGCACTTAACCCTAAGCTATAGCCCAGTGAGACGGTGAGATATAGGTTAGATTCTGAGAATTTTTTGATCTTTGGAAGAAGTGAAAATGTATTTTTAAAAACTTTCCTTCCATCTTGAACCCTAACACCTATTGAATTGCAAAAGTAGATGATAGGAAGTTTATGTTCTTCACAACTTTCTATGAATGCTCCAACTCTATGGGAGTTTTCCTCGCCAAAGCTAGATCCAAGAGTTCTGAAATCATTGTATAGAATACCTATTTTTCTTCCATTGATGAAACCAAAGAAAGTAATCATTCCATCAAAAGATCGTCTTAAAATCTTTTGATTGTTTTCAGAGAGATAGAAAATAAGCTCTGATTCAGTATCAAACAATTCTCGGATTTCTTTAATAAATACAGGTCCAGATCCGGTAAATGAAATATTTACATATTTTCTCATATTCTTTGATTCTGATCGGTATAGGTGCTATAAACTTGAGCAAATACTGCGTTGCATTGTTTTTGGAGGGAGGGGAAAACTATGGAAGCATTACACGATTTCTTAAATCAAATCTTGATCAAACATGAGTATGTGAGCTCTGCTGTAACTTTAGAGGCTAAGCTTAAAGAAGACCTTGGGTTGGATAGTTTAGCAATATTAACAATTGCTGATGAAATAGAGGAAGAATTTGATATATCTTTGGAAGCTGAAGACCTGTCGGAAGTGCCTAAAACGGTATCTGACTTGTTGAATTTGATTCAAAAAAGAAAAGGCTAATCCAATTGAAAAACTCATTTATCCCTAAGTTTTATCAGACAGTCAGTAGATGTCCTGAACAAGAAATTGTTTTTATGAATAAGAAAGGAGAGTACCAAACTTATTCTTATCAAGATATATGGAATCGATCTCTCAAATATGCTCAATTTTTAGTTGAAAATAATATTAAGCCTGGAGATGTTGTATCCATAATGCTCCAAACATCTATAGAATATTTATCTTTGTTTATAGCATGTCAGCAAGTTAGAGCTATTCCTGTTTCTCTTTATCCACCAAGTAGTTTCACTGACTTAGACGGTTGGGAAAAAAATACTATTAGAATGATTAAGTCAGTAGATGCAAAAGTTGTAATTACTGAAAATAAAATTTTAAAATTTATAGATTTTTCATCAGCTTGTTCCTCAATTGATATTGATAAGTTTGAAAAGTTTAATGAAAGTGTTTTTAAAGTTGATACTTTATTCAAAAACTTTTCAGAAGAAGATCTTTGCTTCCTTCAGTTTAGTTCTGGGACCACAGGTAATCCAAAAGCAGTCATGGTTTCACAGTTTAATGCTATGAAAAATGTTGATTCCATTGATTCTTCATTAAGTGAAAATGAGTTGATCGGTGTTAGTTGGTTACCTCTTTATCATGATATGGGCCTAGTGGGATCACTTTTATATACAATAATTAAAGGTGGTAAGTTAATTTTAATTAAGCCTAATGATTTTATCATGAAACCATACTTGTGGCTTAAAGCAATTTCAGATCATAAAGCGACCGCGACAGTTGCTCCTAATTTTGCCTTTGGCTTAGTTTGTAAAAGAATGAAGCATAAAAGTCTTGAAGGGCTTGATCTATCATCTTTAGAATATGCCCTTTGTGGAGCAGAGATGATTCATCAAGAAACAATAGATAAATTTTATAAAAAATTTGAGCCTATTGGCTTGAAAAAAAGTGCAGTGACGCCAGTTTATGGGATGGCTGAGTCAACATTGGCCGTAACCTTTAGCAACTTCAAAGAAGAGATTATCTGGAAAACCTTTAATAGAGATTTTCTTTCTAGTGGAACAGCAATGGAAAGCTCTAGAGGAATAACACTTTGTTCTTTAGGTGAGCCACTTAAAGAAATGAATGTAGATATTAGAGATGAAGAGAGTTCGTTATCTTTGCCAGAAGGAAAGGTTGGTAGAATTTTTGTTAGTGGATCTTCTGTTGTTAGTGGGTATTATAAAGATCCTGTTAAAACAAATGAAAATTTTCATTCAGGTGTTTTAGATACTGGAGATAGAGGATTTCTTTACCAAGGTAATCTTTATATATGTGGAAGAGATAAAGATATTATTATTTCAAGAGGCCGAAACTATTATCCAGAAAAAATTGAAGAAAGAATTTTTCAAATTGAAAATATTAGAGAAGGTAAAGTGGTAGCCTCTAGTTACTGGGATGATATTAATGGTGCTGAAGAGATTGTGATCTTTGCAGAAATTAAAAATATAAAATCATTAGATGAAGAGTCTTTGAATAATATTAAATCACTTATTTTTTCTGAGGTATCAGTAGAAGGGATAAGAGCTAAAGAGGTTGTCCTGGTTGATAAGGGTGTTTTACCAAGAACTTCTTCTGGAAAACTAAAAAGAAGAGAAACAGTTAAACTTTGGCGATCCGGTAGATTGATCAATTTTGAAGATGATTTTAAAGTTCGACTAAATTTGGTTAAAAGATATCTTAAAATAAAATTAGATTCGATGAACTTAAATTTAGGATTTAATAAGAAAAGGGCATCTTAAGCAAATGAAAATTACATCAAGCATTATTGAATCTTTGAATGATATAGGAATTGAACAAATTCCTGAGAACCATTCTGAAATGCTCGAATCTTATGGTTTCGATAGTTTGATGTTGGTAATGTTTATTTCAAAAATTGAATCTAAGTTAAATATGAAATTAGACCTCTCAAGTTTGAAATTAGAATATTTCAGATCTATAGATTCGATTACAGAATATCTAAATAAAGAAGTAAAAAGTTGAAAGCATTAATTACTGGTGGGTCATCAGATATTTCAAGAGCAATCATTAAAGATTTATCTAAGAGTTATGATTGTTTCTATACTGCTTCATCAATGACCTCATTAGAGAAAAATAAAGATTTTTTTAAATCTGAGGATATAAATACAGAAGGCTTCATTTTTGATTTTTCTTCACCTGTTCTAGACAAAAATGATTTTGATGTTTTAATTCTATGTGCCGCATCTAAGCAGAAAAAAATTAATTCAATTGTTGATTTGGATATTAATGAAGTGAAAAGTTATATTTCTGAAAATGTGAATTCGAATGTGTTGTTAATTCAGAAGTGTTTGGAGCACATGGTAAAAAATGAGTTTGGAAGAATCATTTTTATTTCATCCATTTCTACAGAAATTGGTACTAGTGGTTATGCACCTTATATAATTTCAAAATCTGCCATTGAAGGCTTGATCAGAAATATTGCAGTGGACTTTTCAGATAAAAATATTACCGCTAATACCTTAAGACTTGGTCCATTTAAAACTTCTAGAACTAAAGCTTTTTGGAAAAGAGATTTTTATCAAGATCACATGAGAAAACTTATCTTGCAAAATAAAATGGGTGAGCCTTCAATGGTCAATTCATTTATTAACTCTTTAATTGCGAAGGATTCATTTGTTAATGGTCAAAGTATTAATATCTCTGGTGGTTTACCTTTAATAGATTTCAAGAGATTTAAATGAGTTTTTTTAAACCTAAAGACGATATTTATATTATTGGTCCTAGTTTTTATGTTCCACCTACAATTATTGATAACGATTCACTTCTAAAGTTAATGGATGTTAAAATAAAAGGAAGTTGGGTTGAAAAAAGAGTTGGTGTCAAGACTAGGCATTGGGTAGAAAAGGAAACTTGCTCAGATTTAGCAATAGAAGCTTCGAGAAAGTTATTTAAATCTTCAAAAAACTTTAAAAAAGAAAATATTGGCTTAATAATACTTTCTACTATTTCTGGAGATTTTTTATCTCCTCCGAGTTCTCCTATAGTGCAATTTTCATTAGGATTAGATAATGTTGGTGCATTTGATTTAGGGGCTGCCTGTTCAGGCTTTGTTACTGCATTAATTAATTCTGCCTCAATGAGATTAATGACTGATAAAGATATTTTACTTGCATCTAGTGAAGTAAGATCAAAGTTTTTAAATTCAAAAGACTTTAATACTTTTTCATTGTTTGGAGATGGAGCAAGCTCCGCCGTAATTACTCATACTTCTGAAAATGCGAACTTTAAATTATTAGGTGGTCAATTAATCGCAGAAGGAAGTGTTCTCGATTTAATTTCAATTCCAGCTGGCGGAAGTAAAAAACCTTATGGTGATTCTAAAGAAGAGCATTGTCTTGTGATGAAAGAAGGGGCTGAAATCTATATCAAGGCCTTGGATGGGATGTATCAAAGCTCTTTGAAAATCTTGGAAAACTTAGATTTAAGTCTTAATGATATTTCCTGGGTGGTCCCTCATCAAGCGAATCTACATATGGTTAAGGCACTTGCTCAAAGATTAGATTTTCCTATGGATAGAGTTACTCAAACAATCAAAAAATGGGGGAATACATCGGGAGCCAGTGTAGGAATGGGGCTTTCAGATTTACTTAGTTCAAACCAATTAAGCTCAGGAGAAAAAATATTGTTGATATCTGCTGGTGGTGGTGGTCTATCTGCTAACGCTGTTTTGGAAGTAGTTTAGAATATCTTTACAAGTCTAATTTATAAGCTAATATAATTATATCTTAGGGCCCTTAGCTCAGTTGGTTAGAGCGCTACCTTGACATGGTAGAGGTCAGAGATTCGAATTCTCTAGGGCCCACCATAGTTAATTAATGAAAATTTATGGCTCTTCCCGATTAACAGGGGCAACCCACTACAATTCATAACCACAGTGAACT